>JAEUVM010000490.1 GCA_016787125.1 Chitinophagaceae bacterium
ATCAGATACTCGCAGCCAATTGTTGTTGTCAGATAAGCTAACTCCTGAACCCCGGATGAAACTGCTCCAGTGTTTTTCTCAGAAACTCCCTGTCGAGATGTGTATAGATCTCCGTAGTGGTGATGCTTGCATGCCCCAGCATTTCCTGCACGGCCCGAAGATCGGCACCGCCTTCCACCAGGTGAGTGGCAAATGAATGCCGGAAGGTATGCGGCGAAACGGTCTTGCTGATGCCCGCTTTTTGCGCCAGGTCTTTAATAATATAAAAGATCATCACCCGTGATAATTTACTGCCGCGGTTGTTGAGAAAAAGCACATCCTCATTTCCTTTTTGCGGAGCAATATGCACCCTTATCTGCTCCTTATAAATACTGATATACTTTACCGCACTGCTGCCGATGGGTACCAGTCTTTCCTTGTCTCCCTTGCCAATCACCCGGATAAAACCAAGGTCGGTGTACAACTGTGATATACGCAGGTTCACCACTTCGCTCACCCGGAGGCCGCAACTGTACATCGTTTCCAGGATGGCTTTATTTCGTCCTCCTTCCGGCTTGCTCAGGTCTATCACTTCGATTATCTTTTCGATCTCATCAAAACTCAGCGTGTCGGGCAGTGCCCGTTTCAGCTTCGGTGCTTCCAGTAAAGTGGTGGGGTCGCTTTTGCAGATATCTTCCAGCAAACAATATTTGTAAAAAGCCTTTATGCCCGAAATGATCCTTGCCTGCGAAGTGGCCGACATTCCCATTTCTGTGATCCACTTCAGAAAATGCTGCAGGTCCTTTAATATTATTTCTCCAGGGTTTTTTGAAATGGCTTTGTCCTGCAGAAAATGAATAAACATTTCCAGGTCGCGGCCATATGCCTGCACGGAGTTATCAGACAGTGATTTTTCTAACTGCAAATAAGCTTTGAATCCTTTCTTGTACGGTTCCCACATGCGGTTAACCGGTTAACTGGTTTGTCAGCCAACCAGTGTCGGGGTGAAGTGAATGATTTATTGCAGACTGATCTTTTTTTCTTTTACCACCCATTCTTTACCGATCAGCACCTTGGCCCATATACGGTCGCTGGTTACATTTACCGAGTCAATATGATCGTGGATGGCGTCGTAATCGATTTCTATTTTTTCTCCAAAGGTCATTTCAGCAGTCTTACCGGTACTCATATCTTCCACGAAGATATTTCCCCTGTCGGTGCTTACGAGCAGGTTCTTTTCAATAGAAAACTTAGGATCAAACGAATTGATGCCGCTGCTTTTCAGGCTGAAGTTCTTGGATTTATTATAAGGTAAAGTGATCTGGAAACCCCGGCCGGTAGAGCAGTCGTTGAAAATAACGTAGGCCACCGCAGTATCCCTGAAGAAATAGCGTATCACATCGGGATTGATGTTAACCGTGGTTCCAAGCAGGTAGGTAAAACCGGTCTTACGGATGCCAATTCCTTTAAAACTCCAGATGATACTGTCAGGCAGGCAATTTTTTGCCGTGATGTAAACATAGGGTTTCAGTGCATGATCGCCGGTAAACTTCAGCGTGTCTTTCAGGCAGGCTGTATCACAAAAGCTTTTGGGTGCATCGCCGGATGATTTACAGGAAACGAGGGATGCTGTCATGATCGCTATACCAGTAAGAATTACCAGGAATCTCATGCTGTTTGATTTTGAACAAAAATAATCATTGCCTTACTCCCCGGGTAAAATTCTTTTACGCATCATTCAATGCCGCTAATTATTATCTTCGGCCCCATGAAAAAAATACCACCCGTCAATCTCCGTTCTTTCAAAGCCAGGGCCCGTCACCGGAAAACAGGAATGCGCCGTTTTTTGACCAAGCTGGATAAACATATTCCCCGCGGACTGGACCAGCAGATTACCGGGTTGGAAAAGGAGGTGTGGAAAGAAATTGACTGTCTCAGTTGTGCTAACTGCTGCAAAACAATGACGCCTACATTTAATAAGAAAGACCTTAAACGTATTTCTTCTCATTTCAAAATGACCATTCCGCAGTTTCAGAAAAAATGGCTGAAGCAGGAACGCCATGGTGACAAGGACTGGATCAATAAATGGACGCCCTGCCAGTTTCTCGATATTCAAACCAATATGTGCCGCATTTACACCATCCGCCCGGCAGACTGTGCCGGCTTTCCGCACCTGTCGAAGAAATTCAAGGAGTATGTGCATATACACAAGCAGAACGTGGAATTCTGTCCTGCCACTTATGCACTGGTGGAAAAACTGCAGCAAACAATCGGTGCTTAAAAGAAAAACACATCTTCCAGCAGGTGAAACCGGTATTCGCCTGTTCCTTTGATCAGTATGGACAACACATCATACTGTATCCATTTCCTGCCGGGATGAAGGAACAGGTACTGATCGGCCGCCTGCTGCAGCCGCCTGAATTTCTTTTTTGATACACTGTCTTCCGGGTGGCCATACAGTTCCGATTTTCTTGCTTTTACTTCAATAAAATGAAGGAACTCCTGTTCTCCCTGCCGTGGTACAACATGCTTGCGGGTGGCAATGATGTCAATTTCATAGTAAGAAAACCGCCAGTTGCGGTGAAGGATTCTGAAACCCTGTTTCACCAGCCAGGCGGCTGCGGCTTCTTCGCCTTCTTTGCCCAATTCGTTGTGTGATGCCATGTGCTATCTTTACTTTGTTAATGCACATGCTCAAGATGGAGCAATTTAATTAAAACTGCAGTAAGATCACGATGCCGGGAATTTATTCATTAAAAGGAACTGTAAAACATTACGACTGGGGTGGCTTTGATTTTATTCCTCATTTACTGAATGAGGAAAATGCTTCACATATTCCCTTTGCTGAATACTGGCTTGGCACACATCCTCTCGGAATGGGTATGGTGCAATCGGGAGATGAAGAACCGCAGCCGCTCAGCCAGGTGGTACCATCACTGTCTTTTTTACTGAAAGCACAAGATGTACGCAAGATGCTGTCCATACAGGTGCATCCTTCCAAAGAGTCGGCTGAAATTGAATTTGACAGGGAAAATGCAGCCGGTATTCCACTGAATGCACCGCATCGTAATTACAAGGATGATAATCACAAACCTGAAATGTTGGTGGCCCAAAGCGACTTCTGGCTGCTGCATGGTTTTAAACCACCGGAAGAACTGATCTATACCCTTTTGAATGTAGTGGAGTTGCGGCCATTGCTGGAAAAATACAACAGTGGTGGTTATGAAGGCCTATACAGGTATGTGATGGAAATGCCACAAGAGGAAGTGAACCGGCTTCTGGACCCGCTGGTACAAAACCTGGGAGTGATTTACGAAATTGAACAACCCGATAAGACAGATGAAGACTACTGGGCAGCCAAAGCAGCGGCCGAATTTACCCGGGATGGCAATATTGACCGCGGTATCTTTTCCATTTACCTGCTCAATATTGTTCATTTAAAAAAAGGAGAGGGGCTGTTTCAATCTGCCGGGCTGCCACATGCCTACCTCGAAGGACAATGTGTGGAGGTCATGGCCAATTCGGATAATGTGCTTCGCGGCGGACTTACCATCAAGCATATTGATATTACCGAACTGATGAAGCATGTACGCTTTGAAGCCACCTACCCGGCTATATTATCCGGCGAACCAACAGCGGATGTTGATCTGTATTACCCCGCTCCGGTAACAGATTTCCGGCTGAGTGCCTTTGATCTGGAAGCTGGGCAGGAAGCGGCGTTTCATGTTGATAACCCCCAGGTTTTATTGCTTACAGAAGGCAATGCCGTCGTTATGCAAGACGGACGGTCTGTTGAGTTAAAGCCGGGTTCTCCTGCTGCTTTACTGTTGCCTGGGCGACCCATTTCCTTAGTGGCCAGGTCGAAGTCCATCATCTTCAGGGCTTCAGGTGCAAATGCTTAGTTTCCACAACCGTTAATAAATAGGCCAGCTAATTCTGCCATTTCTGCTATTTTTGTCCCTTGGATTGAGTTTATAACAACTACTATTATGAAGAGCAACGGAAAATTGATACTTTTTACTTTATTCCTGGTAACGCTTACCACCGCCTGCAAGTATTTCTTTGGTGACAACCTGAGCTGGTCTGGCTTTACACCGGTATTCGCCATAGCCCTTTTCTCTGGTATGATCATCCGCCAGAAGGATATGTCGTTCATCCTTCCGTTGCTGTCACTTTTCATCAGCGATGTGGTGATACAATTCCTCTACAGCATCAATGAGTTTGATTACCCCGGTTTTTACAGCGGCCAGTGGAAGAACTACTTACTGTTACTCTCCCTCACACTCATAGGCTGGGCCTTGAAAGGAAAAAGCTATGGCCGTATGGCTTTAGGTGCTGTAGCCGCCCCCACACTTTATTTCCTTGTGTCCAACTTTATGGTTTGGCAGGCTGTATCTGAAGTGGCCTATCCCAAAACCTGGGATGGATTGATGGCATGTTACACAGCGGCTATTCCATTTTATAAAAACGAACTGTTGGCAACACTCCTGTTCCTGCCGGCAATTGCTTTCACTTACAATTATATGATGAGCAACCGGGCAGCATTGAAACTTGCCTGAGAAAATTCCAAATTCCAACACAGAGTAACTGAGGATTTGAGTTACACGGAGAATCGCAATTTAAAGTACTCGTCTCTGTGTATCTCTGTTGCCCCGTATCTCTGTGTTGAAAAGCTTTTCCATACATCAGCCTGCTGCCAGCCGGGCAAACCAGTATTGCTCATGCCGGATTGTTTCCAGTACTGATACATTAATTCTTTTGTTGAATAAAGGGCAGTTGAGCACCAGGGTGTGATACTCACCATTTTCGCCGCAAGGGTCAATGCCCATGACTTCCAGTTCCGCCACCAGTTCAGCAGTAATGGTGCGACCGATAAAGCGTTCACCCATTGCTTCGTTGCAGCTTACAATGATGGTTTCGATACCGGATTCTAACATTTGCATTACCAGTTGCTTCCGGTCCTGTTGCCAGAGGGGCAACACGGCCGTCAATTCTGCAGCGGCACATACTTTCTCTTCCCAATCACGATGGGGCTGCAGGTCAATATCGCCGAAGATGGCATGTGTGAGTCCGTGTTGTTTCTTCAGGTGAATTAAAGCATTGGTAAAATGCATTTCATATTCCTGCCAGGAACTGCTGATGAGATGAATGGGTAGTCCTGCGGCTTCGGCCTGTTGTTGCAAAATGGCGGCAGGTATGCCGTGCGAGCGGGAGATCTTCCCTTCTTCATTTAATACATTCAGCAGTACTTTGGGAAGATAGTCCTGTTCCTTTGCCAGCATCAGGGCAAAGCAACTGTCTTTTCCACCGCTCCAGGAACAGAGTGAATGATTGTTCATGCTTAAAACAGGTTGCCTTTTTGATTTTCAAAACCGGTATCAGGAAGCAGGTCGCTGCCATCCGCCGCAGCAGTAGCCAGTTCATCACAACGGTTATTGAAAGGGTTATCGGCGTGGCCTTTCACCCATTTGAATTTCAACCTGTGCTTTTTAGAAAGTTCATAAAATTCTTTCCAGAGGTCAGGGTTTTTCTTACCTCCTTTGAAATTAGTTTTGATCCATGTCTGCAGCCAGCCTTCTTCCCATGCTTTTACCACGTACTGACTGTCGGAGTAAATGGTGACCTGCATTCCTTCTTTCTTCAATGCTTTCAATCCGGCAATTACCGCCATCAGTTCCATGCGGTTGTTGGTGGTATGCTTGTAGCCCTGCGATAATTCTTTCCGGTGCGGGCCGCTCATGAGTATTACGCCATAACCGCCGGGGCCGGGATTGCCTCTTGCTGAGCCATCAGTATATATTGTAACTTCTTTACTCATTGGTCTTTTTCCAACAAAACAGGGTAATAGGGATCGGCCAGGTTGATACAGATAAAATCAGTGCAAATCCGTTTTATCTGTGTCATCCGTGTTCCATTTCTCAAACCTGAAAAACGCCTGTTCTCAACTCATTAATATCAGCATTATGATTAGCTGCACTGATACCTTCAGCAATCACCTTTCTAGTATCAGCCGGGTCAATAATGGCATCCACCCAAAGTCTTGCCGCGGCATAATAGGGGGATGTTTGTTTATCATAGCGGCCTTTGATCTCATCAAACAGTTTCTTTTCTGCTTCCGCATCCGGCATTTCCCCTTTGGCTTTCCGGGAGGCCATTTCGATCTGCATTAATGTTTTGGCAGCCGAATCACCACTCATCACGGCGATTTTTGCCGTAGGCCATGCATAAATAAATCTCGGGTCATACGCCTTGCCACACATGGCATAGTTGCCCGCACCGTAGCTGTTGCCGGTGATGATCGTGATCTTGGGTACCACAGAGTTGGCGACTGCATTAACGAGTTTGGCACCATCCTTAATGATACCCGCATGTTCGCTGCGGCTGCCAACCATGAAGCCGGTCACATCCTGCAGGAACACCAGGGGTATTTTTTTCTGATTACAATTCAGGATAAAACGGGCCGCTTTATCGGCGCTGTCATTATATATCACACCGCCCAGTTGCATTTCGGTTCCTTCCTTACCTGCCTTTTTGGCCTTCACCACCAGCCGCTGGTTGGCCACAATGCCCACGGCCCAGCCATCAATACGACCGTAGCCGCATACGATGGTTTTGCCATAATCTTCTTTGAACTGTTCAAACTCACTATTGTCGACGATACGTTCAATGATGTCCAGTACATTATACGGTTTGCCGTCTGCAGGAAAGAGGCCGTAGAGTTCTTCTGCACTTTTTGCCGGTGGTCTGGAAGCGATCCGGTCAAACCCGGCTGTGGGTTTGTTGCCCAGCATGCTCATCATCCGTTTGATATGGTCCATGCATTCCTGTTCTGTCTTGAACCGGTAATCTGCAATGCCGCTTATTTCGGTATGTGTTAATGCGCCGCCAAGTGTTTCATTGTCCACGTCTTCACCGATGGCCGCTTTTACCAGGTACGGCCCGGCAAGGTAGATAGAGCCATTGCCTTCCACCATCAGTGTTTCATCGCTCATAATAGGCAGGTAAGCACCGCCTGCCACGCAAGGCCCCATTACGGCAGCTATCTGTGTGATGCCCATACCACTCATGCGGGCATTGTTGCGAAAGATGCGGCCGAAATGTTCTTTATCAGGAAAGATCTCATCCTGCATGGGCAGGAATACACCGGCGCTATCAACAAGGTAGATAACGGGTAAATGATTTTCCATGGCAATCTCTTGCAGGCGTAAATTCTTTTTACCGGTGATGGGAAACCAGGCACCAGCCTTTACTGTTTGATCGTTGGCTAATATCACACATTGCCTGCCGCTTACATATCCTACGCCTGCCACCGTACCACCTGCGGGACAACCGCCCTGCTCCGGATACATACCATACCCGGCAAATGCACCGATCTCAATAAATGGTTTGTCTTTATCTGTGAGGTAATCAATCCGTTCCCGCGGGGTGAGTTTGTTTTTCTCCCGTTGTTTTTCAATGGCTTTCTTTCCGCCACCTTCATATATCTTTTCCAGTTTCTGCCGCATTTCACTCAGCTGGAGGCGGTTCACATCTTCGTTCTTGTTGAATTCGAGGTTCATGTTGCAAATCGTTGTGTGGCAAAGATAATGGGAAGAGGGCAGAGGCCCGGGCTATAAGGCTGGAGAGCGGGATAAAGAAAATCCCTGCTGCTTTGCGGCAACAGGGATTGCTTTTGTATTATTTTTTTTGTTTAAAGTTTAGTGATCTGCATTTCCACCCGGCGGTTCTTTGCCCGGTTGGCTTCGGTATCATTTGGTGCAATGGGATTATCGGGCCCCATGCCTTTGATTGTGATCCTTCCTTCATCTATACCTTTTGAAGCGAGGTAGTCTTTACAACTGCGTACCCTTTTCAGGGATAGTTCCCTGTTGAGTGCCGCACCACCTTCACTGGAAGTATGGCCGGAAAGTAATATTTCCACCGATCCGTTCTGCTTCATGAATGCGGCCAGTTTATCCAATTCTGTTCTGCCCGCGGGCAGCAGTTTGGCGCTGTTTACCTCAAACTGGATATTATTCATCACCAATGCATCGCCTTCCTGCAGGGTTTTGTTGTTGTAGGTTACTTTACCGGAGCGGCGAAGTTCCAGCTCAACCGGTTCGGAAGTAGCGCCAGAAATAACATCCACCTGTTTCTGATCGGAGGAATAACCGGCTGCACTTCCTTTTACGATATTCAATCCTGCTGGAATATCTTCTATTACAAAATGGCCTTCCTGGTCAGTAGTGGCCTGTCCGTATTCTCCCACACTGGCAGTGGCATTGGCGATGGGTTCCCTTGTTTGTGCATCAATAATGCGGCCTTCAATTTTTCCTTTATGAATGAAGCGGGGATTGATGAGCAGTTTTACAAAATCAACTGCATAACCATCACCTTGTTTAGACACAGGATCATCAATGGCTATGACCAATGAATCACCTTTCAGTTTTTCCATCAGTTCGGGTGTGAGGCGGATAGTGATCAGTTTGCCGATCGGGCCCGTTTGGTTTACCAGGCTGATGATACGTTCAGCTTCGGTAAAGCGAAGCCCGTTTATTTTTACCTGGAACTTTGAGGCAAAGGCCGGTGCCTGAAAATCATCTATGAATAACTGGAGGGCAGCAGAATCAACTTTTACATTCTTTACTTCGGACAGCGGAATCGTGATTGATAAGGGATTGTTGGCCGGTCGGCTGGTGGAACTGGTATAGCCATCGCTGCCAAACATACCGCCGTATTTATAGCTCGATGGTACCATGATGCGATCGGTGCCGCGGGCATCTTCTTTCTTAATATCCCATGGAAAACCGTGCGACCAGGTGGAGCGGCCGCTGAAGGGATCGAAGTCATCTTCAAAACCAAAGCCAAGGTTGTCAATATCGCCGACACGTATCATAAGGTCGGCCTCTTCCGTATTTTTTAAAACAAGAAACTGCTGTGTCCAGTCGCCATCATTGGTGGTGGTGCGTTGGGCAAAAAGATGGAAGGTCATCGCACAAAACAGGGAACTGAGGATAAGTTTTTTCATGCGGTAATAATTTTTATGAAAGATAAATCATTTTTATGTTTTGAATTTTACCAAATAGTGAAGCAGCAGTTTGCTTTTCCTCTAAAAGAAAAGCCGCTACAGGGCGGCTTTTTACTATCATAAAGGTTATTATAAAATAACGGGTGTCAAAAAGGTGAGGTCAGCCATTTGCTTTTTGTCCGACGATATGTTTTTTGGCTGCTTCAATTCTTTCATCTACATATTCATATAGTTCTGCATTGGTTGAAAAGGTTTTAGGGAAAGGCTTTCCGCTGTCTGCATGGCCCGGTAATGTGTTGTAGTATTCTTCCGCCAGTGAAACGGCATAGTCTGCCGGGGCCTGTTGTAAAAAAGCGGCAGATGGCTTGTGCGCTTCAGGGTTACAAATATCACCTCCTTTAAAATTGGGGTAGCCTTCTATAAACGCAGGGCAATCATTCCGCATGTCAGACCTGCCGAATTTTTCAAACACGCCTGCGATACTGGTGGCTTTTGCATCCCGTTGGGTAAGTGAGAGGAAAATATCCGAGGTAGAAGCGATATAATCCTGTACATAACGGAGTATAGAAGTATTCTGATACAATGCCGAATCGATCCCTTTTGTAAGCCAGGGAGAGATCAGGATCACAGGAATCCTTGGCCCTAATAACGAAAAATCAAACTCGCAGGTGTTGCCTTCCGGTTCATCTGTATCGTATTGAACCGGGGCCGATGGATCGGGTGGTACAGCAGCCGGCGGCATTACATGATCGTACATGCCGCCGTTTTCATCAAAGTTTATGATCAGCAGCGTATTCTCCCAATAAGGACTGTTGCGCAGGGCATTGTAAACGGCAGCCAGGTAATTTTCTGCCGGTTCCACCCGGTTGGCAGGATGCATACTTGTATCGGGATCAAGATTCAGTCCCGGCATCAGGAAACTGTAAAATGGTAACGTACCTTCCTTGAGATCTTTGCAAAACTGTGCAATGGGTACCTTGGCATCCGGGTTGTTCATTATACGGTATAAGAAACCGGAATCAAGCCAGCCACCGGGGGTGTACATTTTCCAGTCGTACTTCATTTCTTCTATCTGTTCATAGATAGTTTTGTCCTGTTCAGTACCGCCGTTATTATCATCAATCCCAATGTTGCCACTTGTGGCGCAATGCATGAAACAGCGGTTGGGTTTGGTATGGCCCGGCAGATCGCAATGCCAGTTGTCGCACACTACAAATTCAGATGCAAGTGTGTGAAATACTTTCAGCGAGCCGAATTCAAAAAAGGACATGACGCTTGGGCCATTCGGAGGATAGCCATCCACATTGTATGCGATCGTTGACAGAAAGCCGCTGTTGGTGGCCGGGTAGGTGGTGGCAGGTGCATTCTGGGCAACGCCTTTTATATAGCCATTAGTACCGGGGCCAAAAAGATCTGGCATCATCCCGTCGCCAAAATTGTGATTGAAGTCGTGATTCAGCCCGCTTTGCCCGTTGAGATCGATCGGTATGGGAATGGTGGCCGGATTCGAAACCGGGTCTGGCGGAGTGGTTGGGTTCATCGTATTGTAGTATGCCGGGTTTACTGTACCATCGGGCTGCAGTACGCCATTTACACCGGGCATGCCGCCGAGCATGTGGTCGAAGGAGCGGTTCTCAAACATGAGCACCACGATGTGTTTTATTTTATCTTCTAACAGGTTTGCCATACATGAAAATTTATTTTCTGGTTTGTTTCGTCTGGGTTACTATAGTTCCAGTAAATTTTATTGAATATACTTTTACTTTTTATTCTTTTCTGCGAAGAATTTATTGGCAGCTTCTTTCCTTTCTTTGGCGTAGGCGCTCAGTTCTGCATTGGTGGCGAATGTCTTTGTAATTGGTTTGCCGCTATCCGGGTGGCCCGGCAGTCCTGCCAGGTAAATGTTGGCCACATTGACCATGTGCTGCATCGGCGGCTGCATCATAGCTTCAGCAGTTGGTTTTGTTGCATCGGGATCACAAATGTCCGGCTCACCTGGTCCAAATGGAAAGCCTTTATAGCCCGGAATATTTTCAGGACAATCCGTTCTCATTACATCAAGTCCATACTGATTAAATACGGTTGCAATGCTTGGCGCTTTTTCATCACGCTGTGTAAGGCTCAGGATCGTATTGGATGGCTGAACCATCAGGTCTTCAAGATACCTCAGGATTGACGTATTCTGGTATTGGGTGGAATCAATCACTCCTTTTGAAAGCCACGGCGATATCAGCAGAACAGGAATACGAACACCAAGCAGGGTGAAATCAAACTGGTATTCGGTTGGATCGCCCTGGTAAAAAGTTGTACTGATCGGCTGTGTGGGATCTGGCGGGACCGTTTGAGGCGGTGGTACATGATCGTACATGCCGCCATTCTCATCAAAATTCACCACAAGCAGGGTGTTTTCCCAATAAGGGCTGCTCCGTAATTTATTATAGATTGCCGCAAGATAATTTTCTCCGGGTTCTATATGTGATGCAGGATGCATACTGGTATCAGTTTCAGGTGTTGAACCGTCAGACCAGCACATGATGAAGCTGTAAAAAGGTAAGGTGCCGTTGGCCAGATCGGTGCAAAACTCAGAGATGGGTGCTTCGGCATTTGGTTTTCCATATATCTGTTCCAGCCAGAGAGAATCAATATGTGCATCGGTCGGAGTGTACATTTTCCAATCAAGTCCGTATTCTTCGATCTCATTGAAGATCGTTTTGTTTACCTGGAAGCCAGCCGCTTCATCATCAATGCCCAGGTTGCCGGTGGTGGCGCAATGCATAAATCCCCTGTTTGCCTTTGTATGTCCCGGCATATCACAATGCCAGTTATCACATACCACAAATTCTGATGCTAACTGGTGAAAGATCCTTGGAGCACCATATTCAAAAAAATACATCACACTTGGACCGTTTGGAGTAGGTGGCCAGCTTTGCACATTCGTTGCGATGGTAGAAACAAATCCGCTTCCTGTAGCCGGGTAAGTGGTGGCAGGCGGAGTGAGCGGAGCGCCATCCAGGTAACCGGAAGTACCGGGTCCAAACAGGTCGAGCATCATCCCATCACCAAAGTCGTGTGTGAAATCATGACTTAACCCGCTTTGACCGGCGAGATCAATAACTGTCGGCAACACCGCCGGATTGGTTGATGTATCTGCCGGCTTCAATGGGTTCATGGTATTATAGAATGCAGGATTGACCGTGCCGTCTTTTTGCAGCACACCGTTAACACCCGGAAATCCTCCGAGCATGTGGTCAAATGACCTGTTTTCAAACATCAGCACTACTACATGCTGTATCTTGTTGCTGTATAAGCCTGGCATTTGTTGTTTTTTTGAGGTGATGTTATATTTGTTTAATAGATCAGTCTTTATTTAATTGGAGATAATGAATCAATCATTCTATTTTAAAAGTCGCCACTGCCCTTGGCAGGCTCAAAATGTATTGTGGTCCTGCTTTTGAAATAGCCGGTCTCACCTTTGCATTCACCAATGGCAATTCTAATGCGGACACAGCACTGCTTTTTGTAAAAGCCGGGGCCAGGTTCAGCGTACTGTTCATCCGTGCATTACTCGGTTGATATACCCGGAGTATTAATGCCCCCGGATTGCTGTAATTCCATTTGGCGGCAATAATCCAGGCATTACCGGTGGTGGTTGCCAGTGAATAACTGGGTGGTAGTTTTCCGCCGCTGCCTGTTGGTATAGCAACAGCTTCCATCGGTGTGTTGTAGCTCCGGGCTTCCTGCAACGGTTTGCCGGTATTGGGTAATGTGAGACCAGAGGGAATGCGCAAGGCATATTCCTGTGTGTGTACACCAGTGTCGCTTCCTTCTGCCCCGTAATTAGCACAATAGCCCTGAGGAGTATTACGAAGGATCACACCATACAGTGTATTACCAACCGATGTCCAGGCAGGAGTGGATGCATGATAGATTGCAGCCAGTATTTTTCCATTATACCTTGGTATCACAAAATCATGTGTGGCCCACATTGTAGCATTGAAGCCGGGATTAGTTCCATACTGCATTGGTGTAAGTGAATTCCAATGATAAGGTGTACCGGCAAGAATATTGTCTATTCCTGGAGCGTTGAGGGGAAACTTAACCATTACCGAATAACCGTTAAAACTGTTTGGCGCCGACCCGGTGGTGCTGATCCGTAAAAAGCGTTCGCCCTGTCTTAACCGGTAACTGATGGTGAAAGAGGCCTTGTCTCCCGTTTGCAGGATGGCGTTTTTCATTACGTTTACCGTTTTTTCCAGCGGTGTAAGTGAGTCTATCATTATTTTCTGTATCGTCCAGGTGGCGGATGTTGCAGAAAATGTGCAGGAGCTTTCTTCATATCCAAAACGATAAATATCTCCGCCGTCATTGTAAAAAACGATCTCATTTCCGCTGCCTGCCAGTACCTGTTTATTCACCACCCGGTCTGTTACACCCGTTAAGTTTCCCGTACTTATATTAATGCCGGCGGTCAGGTATTCATTCTGCAGGTAATAATTTCCTTTACCATCTTTACCGGCTTTCAGTGTTCCATTGCCTTTTTGTGCGGCAGCCAGTTCATTCACCCGGTATCCCAATGATGGGGCGCTTACATTGAGCAATATTTTTTGTCCGGCACGGGGTTGGTATTCTATCACGCCGCTGTTGCTAAACCCAAGCGGGTTAAAAACCGCCACCGATGGTTTTACAGCTGAAAGATTGGCTGCAACAGTGTTTATAAACTGTTTTTTTAAATCACTGCCCATGGCGAGGGCTTTGTTCAGCAGGGGCAATTGTTCGGTCTGGTACACGCCATCTACCGCAGTACCGGTAATAAAATCATGATGGGTGCTGGGTACCAATGTATCCCAGGCATTGAGCAGTTGCTGAACCTGCGTTTGTTTTATACCGGCTGCAGGTGGCACCAGCAAATTGGAGATTACCTGGTAGGTTTCTGCAGCCAGTAAATTCCTGGTAGCTTTATTGTGCAATGTTTTCAGCTCAGGCCTGCTGGCATAGTATCCCATCCAGTAAGGGTTGGGCTGAAAAGATGATTCGGGTTTCGGTGCGTTGTAATAGCGCTGTTTCAACTGACCGGAGTTTTGATTGACCAGCCGTATATAATGATCAAAGGTGGCCACCACTGCGTAAATGCCTGTGGCAGCATATCCACCAGGGGCAGCATTCCATTGGGCGGCATCTGCCACCAGTTGCTGGTAAGGGATCATAAAATCATCGCTTACTTCAACAAAAATGTAAGGTGTGGGTGACACCGGCCCGTTGTTGCTGATATATGATTGTATGTGTGAAATAACGGTGCTGTTATAATTCTTGTTGCATAAAAGATTACTCTGCGGGCTTGTAAAATCATTTCCTCCTTCATCAATATCAGCCCCCTGGTTATAGTGCGATTGCAGCCAGTGGGCTATTGCTTCGCTGCTATCTGCGGCCGTCCACCTGAAGTCCACTCCACCGGTATTTGTATTCAAAAGGGTTTGTTGCCCGGCAGCATATGGCTGATTGCCGCCATTGCAAGCACCAGGTATCCGGGCAAAACCCACACCCAATGCATCTATGGCCTGGAGCATTACCGGCAACTGAGGGTCATGGCCAAAATCATCAGGGAGCCATACCTGCTGCGACCAGGGAACATTCACTTTTTGAAGCCATTGGTTTGCTACGAGGTAATCCCGGATAAATGTTTCGCCGTTAGGAAGAAGGTTATCAGGTGATGTGATTCCGCCACCCACCACCCGCAGACGGCCGGTAGTTTTCATCGTATTGAAAATGGAGGGTTTATTATTGGCGAAGGCTCTTAAAAAACCCATTTCACAGACAGAATAGTAATAGGCTGTGCTGGCGGTAAGGTTTTGAGTGGCCAGCGAAAGTATGCTGTCTGCCCTTTGTGTATTTCCATTAAAATAAGAGCCATTGAAATATGGGCCGCTTTGATTTACATTATAAGGGAAGGGATTCAGCCAATCCCAATCCATATGAGCATCATGACTTAAGATGATCACCCTTTTAGCAGCAGCAGGTATATTCAGTTCTTTACGTATGGCCGCTTCCGCCGGAGTGAATGGTACAGGGTTTAGCTGAGCTGTTGCTTCAACAGTAAACAGGAGTACAGAACTGATTGCAATTGCAATCATCCCGGGGGATAAGGCTTTCATGTTGGTGGTTTTGGTAATAATATCTTTCTGGTCGGGTGGCTGTAACAAACCTACGATGATATTTCTTTTGCTCCTACAAGCAGTAATACCTGTTTTTGATCCGGGTAATAAAGCCTGTAAGTGTAATCACTTAAGATAAGCGGAACACACTGATCGTCTACCATTTCTTTGTCCGCAATCGGCGAAACATTTTTTGGTATCACCCGGTATGATTATAAGACAAATCCTTTTGCTCCCGGTTTTTTATTTGCGGCTGCCATGAGTACGGTTTGCTTCAAACGGGCTTTCCTGGTTTCCGGCCGCCTGGCGCTGTCTATCCAATAAAGGAATTGTTTACGTACACTCAGGGAAAATGCGGCGAAGTTTTCTTTTGCTGCTTTATTGCGGGTAAATAGTTTATCCAGGTCGGATGGAATGGTATTGTTTTCGGCCGCAGTATCAGACGCCGTTAACGTATCCCAGCTTCCGTTCTTTTTTGCCAGTTCAATAGCGGCCAACCCGGCAGGCATCATTAAACCATCTGTTATGAGTTTTTCTATTCTTGTTTTATTCAGCTTACTCCATACGCTTTTCGGCTTGCGGGGGGTAAACTTCAGGGCCGATTTTTCCTGGTCAATTGTTTTTGGTAAACTGTCTATCCAGCCAAAGCACAATGCTTCTTCCACAGATTCGTCGTATGTCATGCAGCGCTTACCACTTTCTTTTTTATAAAAAACAAGCCATACCCCAGTTGCTTTCAGGTGATTTCTTTCCAGCCATTGCCTCCATTGTTTCCTTGTTTTAGGATGATAAAAAGGATAATCGGTTACCATATTTAAAGTTAACGGTATTTGCAAAAAGGCCCGGAAACTTCCGGGCCTTCAAGCGTATATATGGTAGGGGTAAGGATGAAATCAGAAGCCAGGGCCGATAGCAATACCTTTTACCGCATTTGGAAAAGCCGCTAATTCAGTTGCAGCCCCGGTGGTGAGATTGATTGAATATAATTTAGAGGTACTGCCTGTTGTTAATAATGCATAACCTTTATTACTGGCACCTCCAATATCAAAACCATTATCTGCGGAAATATCAATGCCGAGTGAACCTGTTTCAACAAGGGTGCCATTGTTTGGCGGGTTTTGTGTGTATAGTTTATCTGTTGAAGGGTCAATGACAAAAAGGGTGGTTGAAGTAGCGCCTGCAAAACTGTTGGTGTAAGCAGCGGCAGAAACCATCGGTGTGCCGGGATTTAAAGATCCATCAACCGCCGCAATATCACCGGTGATTGGATTAAGCCGCAGGTTCTGGCCTGTATTACTCACCACCCTTATCCTGTCAACGGTGGGATTGAAGTCAAAACCAAAAGAGGTGCCTGATAATAGTGTGGTAAATGGGGCCAGACTTACAGATGTGGCAGCACCTGTTGCCATATTGATGGTATAAATCCGGCTTGTACTGCCAAGTGCAAATAACTGACCAGTGGCAGGGCGATGATCGATGCCAAGTACTGTCTCTCCGGCCTGCAAGCCGGTTATCGCTTTTACCACAAGCGAAGCGGCGGGTGTTTTCAGGTTTACGATCTGAAGATTATTACTTGCGTCAACCGTGTAAGCTACCGGGGCGGGTGGTATCGCAAGTCCGATAATGGGGATGGCAAGATTGCCGAGGCTGATAGCTGCGCCTGTTGCAAGATTGACCTGGTAAAGAACACAGTTGCCACCGACATTCAGACTGGCGAGCGCCACTGAATTATCCGGTGAAATATCAAAACCACTTTCATTACCGGCGGTAACACCAAGCGGACCAACTTCCACGAGGGTACCGTTGTTGGGCGGGTCTTGCTTATAGAGTTTGCCAGCAGCAATATCTATATCATACAAAACTGTAGAAGATGCACCTGCCATGCTGTTGGTATAAGCCGCAGATGCTATAGAAGGTGTGCCGGGGTTAAGTGAAAGGTCGGTAGCGGCTACCACACCGGTTTCCGGATGAAGACGGAGGTTTTGCCCGGCTGATGTTACAAGGCGGATGCGGTCAACGGTGGGGTTGAAGTCAAAACCAGAAAGTGAACCTGCGATGGCTGGTGTAAAAGGGGTGATACTGATTGCGGATGAAACACCTGTTTCAGGATTGATGATATATAATTTGCTGCTTGCGCCAAGACCATAGAGCTGACCGGTAGCCGGCCTGAAATCGATAGCGATGATCTGTTCTCCAGCCGGCAAGCCGATGATACTTGTATTAAGGATAACAGTGGCCGAGGCATTGGCATTATACTTAATAATACTATTGTTGGTGCTCAAACCATAAAACACCTGGTCGGGCTTGGAAGCTGGTGGGTCCATCGTCATGTTTTCGTCATCCTTGTCACAGGAAACAAATAAAACAGTGGTTATTAGTACTAAGAATGTAAATAGTTGTGAAAAGTGTTTTACAGTTGTCTTATGGAGTTATTTCGCTCCATTTACGACAGTATTAGTATACCGGATTTAAAACATGTTAAAAATAGTCAGGAAATATTTCCCCAATTTTTATTCATCTTTTTCAGAAGGCTGCATCAGTATCTTCTTATTCACCAGGCTTTGCGCCATCAGTTGTCCGTAGGTATGTGCCAGGGTGGTTTTGGAAGCAATATCAAATGTGCGGCTGCGGGCAGAGTAGATCATCTGGCGGGTGCTGAGATCATAAAAGTTGTTTTCCCATACATATTTGGTTTCTTCACCAAAGTAGCCGGGAGTATAGATGCGTTCGGTAACCAGGTTGTAATATTGGTCAAACCGGCCATACCGGTTGAAGTTATTGTAATCTGTTATTCGTCCGGGAACATAATAGCCTTCTTTTTTCTTGTCAATGAGTACTACGGTCAGTACCGCATCAAATCCATTTCCACGGATGGCATTGGCAGCTCTGACGGTGTCTCCTTTCACAAAAGTACCAGGAGGGAAAACTTTATTGGCGGCAATGGCCATATAACCAAGTGCTCTCAGATCATCGGCAAGGTGATTCTCTATTTTGGTCTGCAGTTCATTGTCATTATCGGTGAGCACACCCAACACCAGTATTTTCTTGTATAGTTTAGGTGCTGCATCTTTATCGGTCCAGCTTTGAGTGATCTTGCTCGGCTGGCAGGAGGCGAGCAGCAGCAGGATGAGCGGCAGGGCGAGCAGCTTTTTCATAGACAAGTTTTTAGGATATAAAGCTACTCTTTTACACCGCCAAACACGGTGAGGATGGTCAGCGGCTTTCCAGAGATTGGTCAGTAAAAGCGGTAGTATTCCTTTACTTCATTCTGATATTCTTTATTGAGAATATGTATACTGCTTTGTTATTTAATTAAAGTTCAAACCGCACCGGTATCTCTTTTCTTGCGAAATAATTTCCTTGCCTCTTCCAGGGTATAACCTTTGGTGGCACCGGATATCAACGCATCCCGTTCAGCAAGTAACTCTTTTTTTTCAAGTGCAGAATAGCGGCTTTTTGCTTCGTAAATGACTGCATCCTCTTTCAGCAGGGGAAGTTTTTCCGCTCCGGAGGGTTTGCCTGGCGGAATGGACGCAGGCTTTTGTTTTTTTGATGTTTTCTTCGCCTTCATAGGTAAGTTTTACCAAATTTAAGTATTTGTAGATCGTCTTCTTGTATGTCTTACGGAGTTTACAAAAACATGCTTTCCTTCAATCCGGTAGGTGACCAGGTAAGGAAATTTTTTCAGTGCGGCATCCCTGAAACCGGCAAAAACGAATCCATAATACTGCGGATTGGCAGCAATGGTTTTTAAAAGAGGGTATAGCTCTTCAAGGAATCTTTCGCCAAGCCCGGTACGCTGTTCTTCATACCAGTCAAAGGCATCCTGAATATCTTGTTGAGCTTCCTCCTGGATATGAAGGATGAAGCGCAAGTGTTCAGGGTTTGCGGCGGATCATTTTCCTGGATTGAGCGACCGTGTACGTTTTACTTTTACCGGCAATTCTATTGGCTTCACGAAGCAAGATCTCAGCCTTTTCTTTTTCTGAAAGAATCTCTTTTTTGCGTTGGTAAATTATATGGTCTTCTTGCAATAGCGGGTCCTCCTGGTGTACGGGTGGATAAGCCGCAGGCTTTTGTTTTTTTGACGTTTTCTTCGCCTTCATAGGTAAGTTTTACCAAATTTAAGTATTTACTGCTGAATGAATTCGGCCGTTTTTGTTTTCCCCAGTTGTGCATAACTACCAAATAAGGGTGCAGGTGTGGTTTTGGTATATTTGCCCGAACCGCCCAATGCCTCCCCGTTGGGAGGCGTTTTTGTGTCGGGACGCTGACCAACGAGCGGGACGATGGGCACATACATATCTTGGAAAAACGAATGTGAGAAATGGCAAAAGAAAAAGAAACGACCAACCTGTTTGATTACGACGAGGACAGTATCAAATCCCTCGACTGGAAAGAACATATCCGCCTGCGACCCGGTATGTATATCGGTAAGCTGGGCGATGGTTCCTCACCCGATGACGGCATCTATGTACTGGTGAAGGAGGTAATGGACAACTGTATCGACGAATACACCATGGGTTACGGCAAAACGGTGGAATTAGCCGTGGAAGGAAAGACCGTAACCATCCGTGATTATGGCCGCGGTATACCACTCGGTAAAGTGGTGGATGTGGTTAGCAAGATAAACACCGGCGCCAAATACGACAGCAAGGCTTTTCAGAAATCGGTAGGACTGAACGGCGTGGGTACCAAAGCCGTGAACGCCCTGAGCAATTACTTCAAAGTAATGGCAGTGCGGGAAGGAAAGGAAAAAACAGCCGAGTTTGAAAGAGGTGTGCTGATCAAAGAGTATAAAGAAGTTAAGACAGGTGAACAGAATGGTACACTGGTAACCTTCATACCGGATGATACCGTTTTTAAGAACTTCAAGTTTCATCCTGAGTTCCTGGAAAACCAGATATGGAATTACTGCTTCCTGAATGCCGGACTGAAAATCCTTTTCAATGGTAAAAGTTTTATAAGCAAGAATGGTTTGCTCGACCTGCTCCAGCGCAAGACCAATGAAGATGAGATCCGCTACCCGATCATTCACCTGCGGGGTGATGATATTGAAGTGGCTATTTCACATACCAACGACTACGGCGAAGACATTTACAGTTTTGTAAACGGCCAGCATACCACACAAGGCGGTACACACCAGCAGGCCTTCCGCGAAATGTACGTGAAGACCATCCGCGACTTTTTCAAAAAAGACTATGACGCTTCAGATATCCGTACCGGTATCGTGGCGGCTGTATCGGTGCGGGTGGTGGAACCGGTGTTTGAATCGCAAACGAAAACCAAACTCGGTTCGGTAAATGTGGACATTGAAGGCCCGAGCATGCGGCAGTTTGTCGGCGATTTTCTTTCTAAGGAACTGGACAATTTTCTGCATAAAAATCCGGCTACTGCTGATGCCTTAAAAAAGCGCATCGAACAAAGTGAACGGGAACGCAAGGAACTGGCCGGTATAAAGAAACTGGCCAATGAACGGGCTAAAAAAGCCAACCTGCACAACCGTAAGCTGCGTGATTGCCGTGTACACCTGGATGATGAAGCACCGGCTAAAGCCAAAGAAGAGTTTGTGGCCAAACAGAAAGAAACGACCATCTTCATCACCGAGGGCGATAGCGCCAGCGGTTCCATCACCAAAGCACGGAATGTGGAAACACAGGCCGTATTCAGTTTGCGGGGTAAGCCATTGAACTGTTTCGGGCTCACCAAGAAAGTGGTGTATGAAAACGAAGAGTTCAACCTGCTCCAGCATGCGTTGAATATAGAAGAAGGACTCGAAGGACTTCGTTTCAATAACGTGGTGATTGCCACCGATGCTGACGTGGACGGGATGCACATCCGCCTGCTGCTGATGACCTTCTTCCTGCAATTCTTTCCCGACCTGGTGAAGCATGAAAAAGTATATGTGCTGGAAACGCCGCTGTTCCGGGTGCGAAATAAACAGGAGACGATCTACTGTTTTAATGAACAGGAAAAGCAGGAAGCGATGAAGAAACTGGGCACAAGGCCGGAAGTGACACGCTTCAAAGGGTTGGGTGAAATAAGTCCGGATGAATTTGCACAGTTTATCGGCGGCAGCATGCGCAAGCAACTGATGCGGGTGGAAGAAGGTGAACACATTCAGCACCTGCTGGAATACTATATGGGTAAAAACACACCGGACAGGCAGGAGTTCATCATCAACAACCTGAAGATAGAACTGGATGCGCCCGTTGAAGAATAGCGAATAGAGAAAAGATAATAGATAATAGTGAATAGGAACATTACAACTTTTAGTTTTTAGTTATTAATTTTTAGTTAGCATGGTACATATTGTTTTCAACGAGTCAGAAGTAGATCTGATGAAGCAGGTGATAGAGCTGGACGAAACCCTGGCGGGTGAAGTGGTGCAGATAAAAGATGATTTTGCGGTTGGCCCATTGGCGGCATTGGATACAGAAGAAGGATGGCAGGCAAGGGTGGACTGGTGGAGAAATATATCACAGGGTTCGCCCTATACCATTGAACCGGACGGCAATTTTGACGACCGCAAAACCGTACAGGATCTTCAGTCAAAAATGGAAGCGGACCCGGCGCTGGAAATCTGGATATGGATGGGACAAAACCAGCATGATGTATGCGGCTACTACTGGCTGATGCCGCAACTGCGGGCTTATGAGGGCCGTGTGATGGTGTTATATATGAACAACCTTCCATTCATCAATGAAAAGGGACAGATATTTTATCCTTCCTGGCTGCATGAAATACAACCAAGGGAATTTACAAAAGCCAAGAAGCTGGCCCGCCCTGTCACGCTAAGTGAATTTGAAATCGATCCTGATGAGTGGCGGAAGATGGTTGAGGAAAATGCTATGGTGAGGATGCTGGAAGGCGGAAAAAAGATTGCAGGCAAAGACGCATCTTTTTATGATAACGAGCTGGTAAAAAATATCACTGGCGAATGGCAGAAGGCCACCCGGATACTGACGAATACGTTGAACCGGATGAAGATTAAAACCGGCGACATATTCCTGATGTGGCGGATGAAAGAACTGATAACCAACGGCAAGATCGAAGTGACTGGCGAGGTAAATAAAGGATGGAAGGATTTTGATGTGAAACTGGCCGGGGCGAAACAGGCAGAAGCATCCGTTTCTGAAGAGGCAACAAATTAATTGAACGATTCCGTAAGAGAAAATCCATGAGCGCAGCAAAAAATAAAATAACCGATATCCAGAATAACGATAACGGACTCAGCGGCCAGTATAAAAACTGGTTTTTAGATTATGCCTCTTATGTAATACTTGAACGGGCTGTTCCGGCAATCGAAGATGGACTGAAACCCGTACAGCGCCGCATCCTCCACGCCATGAAGGAAATGGATGACGGACGCTATAATAAAGTGGCGAACATTATCGGACAGGCCATGCAATACCATCCCCATGGGGATGCCAGTATCGGCGATGCCCTCGTGAACATGGGCCAGAAAGACCTGCTGATCGATACACAGGGAAACTGGGGTGACGTACGCACCGGCGATGATGCGGCTGCCGCCCGTTATATCGAAGCAAGACTCAGCAAGTTTGCACTGGAAGTGGCCTTCAATGCCAAGACCACCGAATGGCAACTCAGTTATGATGGCCGCAAGAATGAACCTGTGACATTGCCGATGAAGTTTCCGTTGTTGCTGGCGCAAGGAGCAGACGGTATTGCCGTGGGTTTATCCACCAAAATTCTGCCCCATAATTTCTGTGAACTGATAGATGCATCCATCAAACACCTGCGGGGAAAGCGGTTTGAACTGTATCCCGATTTCCAGACGGGTGGGATGATAGACGTGGCCGATTACAACAACGGCAAACGTGGCGGCAAGGTAAAAGTGCGGGCCCACATTGAAGAGGTGGATAAGAAAACGCTGGCCATCCGCAGTGTACCGTATGCCGTAACCACCACTCAATTGATGGAATCAATCGTGAAAGCAAATGACCAGGGAAAGATCAAGATCAAAAAGGTAACCGACAACACTGCTGCCGATGTGGAGATTCAGGTAGACCTGGCCCCCGGCATTTCACCTGATATTACCATAGATGCCCTGTACAAGTTTACCGATTGTGAGGTATCTATTTCCCCCAATGCCTGTGTGATTGTGGAAGAAAGACCACAGTTTCTCGGCGTGCAGGAACTGCTGAAACTTTCAGTAGATAATACCAAAGACCTGCTGGAAAAAGAATTGCAGATCAAACTGGCCGAACTGCAGGAGAAATGGCATTACACCTCACTGGAGAAAATATTCTTCGAAGAGAAGATCTATAAAGAACTCGAAAAGAAACACGAGAC
>JAEUVM010000525.1 GCA_016787125.1 Chitinophagaceae bacterium
GAAATCACCTTTCAAACCACCCGCAGCGGCGGCAAAGGCGGACAAAACGTAAACAAAGTGGAAACCGCCGTCATGGCGTCTTTTCATATTGCTTCTTCGCAATTACTCACGGATGAGCAGAAAAACCTGATCACCGAAAAACTCAGCAACCGCATCAACTCCGAAGGCTTTCTCTTTGTAAAAGCACAAACACACCGCACCCAACTGGCCAATAAAGAAGAAGCCGTTAAGAAAATAACGGAACTGGTTTCAAAAGCACTCGAGAAGAAAAAACCACGCATCGCCACCAAAATAAGCAGGGCCGTTAAAGAAAAACGCCTCGAATCAAAAAAGCGCAAAGCCGACATCAAAGCCGGAAGGCAGAAGTTTCGCTTTGGCGACTGATTATGCAGTAAATTAGCCATTCAATTCACCCCGTGCGAAAAAGCCTGCTGACGATACTGTGCCTCTCACTTCCCGTCATTACCCTCACCTACCTGCTGGGCAGTTGCCAGAAAGAACAGCCGGTCAACGGACTCACCCTGCTGGAACAGGAAATACCCGCCGGCTTCCCCAACCCGGTTTATCGCTTCGAAGGCAATCATCTCACCCAGGAAGGATTTGAACTCGGCCGCAAACTATTTTACGATGGCCGCCTCTCCATAGATAATGTACACCCCTGCTCCTCCTGTCATGAACAGGCAGCCGCCTTCGGCACATTCGAGCACGACCGCAGTCATGGTGTAAATAACACCCACACATTGCGCAATGCACCCGTATTGTTCAACCTGGCCTGGCGCAACAGCTTTCACTGGGATGGAGAGTTCACCAGCCTCTATGATGAGGCAGCACATCCCATACATGGCGCTAATGAAATGGGCGAAACCTACGAAGGCATTATCAATAAAATAAAAGAAGACGCCGATTACCAGGAGCGGTTCAAAAAAGTATTCCGTTCCTCCATCATCCGGCCTGAGTATATTTTAAAAGCATTACAACAGTACACCGGCTATATGGTTTCGGCCAACTCTAGATATGATAAGTATAAACGGGGCGAGGTCAGCTTCACTTTACAGGAAGACAGGGGTTATACCATTTATAAAAACAGTTGCGCCACCTGCCACCCCGAACCATTGTTTACAGACAACAGCTATCGCAATATTGGACTGCCCGTAGATAATTTCCTGAAAGATTATGGCCGTATGCGCATCACCGGCAATGCAGCAGATTCACTGAAGTTCAGGGTGCCCACCCTGCGCAATACAAATATTTCTTCCAATTACATGCACGATGGCCGCTTTAATACATTGTATCAATGCATGACGCATTACCGCACCGGTGTACAGCCAGGCCCCACGGTAGATCCGCTCCTGTCCGGTGGCATCCCGCTCACCGATGCACAGGTAAATGATGTGGTGGCTTTTCTTAAAACGCTGACAGATTCAGCCTTTATAAAAGATTCCCGCTTCAGCAGGCCGCGTTAAGATCAGTTAGTTCTTCGCTTACCGATCAGGATACCAAGTGACTGTTTCTGGCTTTCAATATCCTTCTGGGTATCTTCCTGGTCTTTCTTGTTTTGCTCCAGTTTCTTCTCCAGGCTGGCCTGGTCGTCTTTAAGGTCGGCGAGTTTCTTCTCCGCTTTGGCTACCAGTTCCTGCTGCGCTTTGATCTGCAGTTCCAGGTTGGCGGCTTCTATTTCAGGCAGCAGGTTATTCAGAAAGGCTTTGGCGCTGCCCACATCATACGATTCCATTTGGGTCAGTGCATTCTTGTCGCCCCGCATGATGATGAGGTACATTACGGCTTCATCACTTTCCTTACGGCTTTTGCGTTCCACTTTGATCAGGTAATCGAGCCGCTCTTTGGTAATATCAGTGATGAAGATGTTTTTGTAAATAAGAAATCCTTTGTCGCGGTTGAGGATACCTTTCTCCTCCTTGGGCTTATAGCCCATCTTCTCCAGCTTCTGTACGATGGCGTTTTGTACGGCTTCGGCGGGATAGGCATAATCGATCACCAGCGCCTGTTGTTTCTTCTTATCATATTGAATAGTGCCTTCGTAAGATTGTGCCGCAGCACCGGCAGTAAAACATACAACGGTAAGGAGGGTAATCAGCAATTTGCTCATAATGGGTTAATTTATGTACCTAAAGATACACTATGAAGGTGAAGCGTTGCAGCCTCGTTAATTTTTACGGGCAAACGGCATGATAATGGCAGTATCCGCGGCCGCATGGTATTACGGCCGAAAAGAACAACAGCCAGGTAATTCGTTTTTTGCCTGTATCTCAATTACTTTTGTAAAAACAAGGAGACTGTCTCAAAAGCTATTCAACACGGAGATACAGGGTATTGATTCTCAAACAGCTTCCCTCTGTGCAACTCATACCCTCTGTTACTCAGTGTTGAAATTCTTTATTTTGCGACTGCCTCTGCAAATTCCAATCCTTTGAGTGGTATAAAAAAACTGGCAGGACAAACATTATGGTATGGTGTGCCCACCATCGCCAGCCGCTTCCTGGGGTACCTGATGAATCTTTCCCTGCCGCTCATTTTTGCACAGCCTTCCAAAACGGCCGACCTTACACAGGTCTATGCCATCATTCCCTTTTTGAATGTGCTGTTTACCTACGGACTGGAAACAGCCTACTTCCGCTATTCGCAGGATCATGATCAGAAGAAGCTGTACAATACCCTCTCCGTATCACTCATTGCGTCCACCATCTTTTTTACGGCGCTTTTGTTTTTGTTTAAAAACAATATCGCTGCCGCTGCCAGTCTCGAAAAACATCCCGAATACATCACCTGGATGGCGGTCATCATTTTCTTCGATGCTATCAGCACACTCGCCTTTGCCCGTCTCCGCCAGGAAAACAGGCCAAAGCGCTATGCCTTTGCCCGCATCGCCGGAGTGCTGCTGAATGTGATCGTGGTGATAGTATTCCTCGGCATCCTTCCCAAATACCTGCAAAGCCACCCGGATAGTTTTCTCGGCAATATTTATAATAAGAATACCGGCATCGGTTACTACCTCATCGGCAATATCTGCGGCAGTGTACTCACATTCCTTATTCTCCGCAAAGAATTTTCGCAGATCAGTTTCAGCTTCGATGCGGCCCTTTGGAAAAAAATAATGAGGTATGCTTACCCGCTGGTCATCGTAGGCATGGGCGGCATGGTAAATGATATGCTCAGCCGCCTCATCTACCAGCATGTGGTGAACCTGCCGGAAGAAGAAGCCAAACACCAGCTTGGTATTTTTGGAAATATCTATCGCCTTGCTGTGCTCATCACTATTATGATACAGGCTTTTCGTATGGCCGCCGAACCATTCTTTTTCAGCCGCAGCAAAGAAGAAGATGCACCCCGCACCTATGCCCGAATCATGAAGTTTTTCGTGATCGCCTGCTGCTTCATGTTTTTATTGATCAGCCTGTACATAGATGTATTTGCATGGTTTTTTGAAGCCATTCACAAACCCGCCTGGATCGAAGGCCTCGGCATTGTACCGCTGCTCGCCATGGGTAATATCTTCCTCGGCATTTATTACAACCTCAGCATCTGGTACAAACTGAAACATAAGAACATGACAGGCGCTATGATCACCCTCGCCGGGGCCGTCATCACTGTGGCGCTCAACATCATTCTAATTCCCCGCCTGCAATACCTCGGTGCAGCCATCGCTACGTTCTGTTGTTATTTGTTTATGATGGTGGTGAGCTACCTGCTCGGACAAAAACATTATCCTGTACCCTATGCCCGCAAGAAACTGATAGCCTATCTCGTGCTGGTCAGCCTGCTCTTCGGATTGCACCAGGGTCTTACTTATGTGTGGGCCAACCGCTGGTTCAACCTCGGCACAGCCACGGCCCTGCTGCTCTTCTTCACCTGGTTTGTAATGCAGATCGAAAAAAAGGAACTGGTGAGGCTACCGGTGGTGGGGAAGTTT
>JAEUVM010000535.1 GCA_016787125.1 Chitinophagaceae bacterium
CCATCACATCGTCATATCGATTCCCCACCGGCGATAAAAAACAATTTATTTCCGTTTAAAATAATCATGAAAAAACAGCAATTGGTATTTCACCGCATTACGCCAGTACGCCCAGTCGTGGCGGCCGGGGCGTTCGATATAATCATGAGCAATTTTCAGCTTCAGCATTTTTTGATGCAGGGCGTGATTTACGTCGAAAAAGAAATCTTCGGTGCCGCAATCAATAATGATGGAGAGTGAATCGGCAGGTTTCTTTTCAATAATGTTGATCACGGAATAATTGTTCCAGTTCTCAGCGAAGCGGGCGGTATCACCGAGTTTTTCAGACAGTTGCCAGTTGCGGGGAAAGGGGCGGAGGTCTACGCCGCCGCTCATACTGCCACAGGCGCCAAACTGGTCGGCATGACGAAAACCGAGAAACAAACCACCATGACCGCCCATGCTCAGCCCGGTAATGGCACGGCCCTCTCTTTTTTTAATGGTGAAATAATGTGCATCGATATAGGCAGGCACTTCTTTACTGATATAGGTTTCAAATTTAACGGAGGGATCCACAGGGCTGTCGAGGTACCAGCTGTTGTATCCGCCATCAGGACAAACAATAAAGAGCTGGCACAGGTCGGCGTATTGCATCAGTTCAGGCACACGAAGCAGCCAGTTGGCATACCATCCGCTGTGTCCGTGAAGGAGGTACACCACCGGCAGCGGAATACTTTCATCTTGTATAACCGTGGGTTTGATAACTACGCATTTAAAAGCTTTCTTCATGGCATCGCTGTAAATGCTGACGGTATCAACCGTGGCGGCACGGCTGCTGTTGACAAGAAAGAAAAAGAAAACGGGGATGATCAGTTTGCGCATGTATAAATATAAAAAAGATGCGCCACAGTTACCCGCAGCGCATCTATAACTTAAGACTTACAACTTAAAACTTAAAACTCAGAATCCTTTCTTCTCCTGCGCCCTTTGCATCGGGTTGCCGGCTTGCCCGCCGCCACCTCTCCGGCCACCACCTTGTCTTTCTTTAAAGATGCTGAATCGGCTGGGTTCAGGCATCGTATTCCATGAGTTGTTGCTTTCATTGATGTCGGCAGTTTCTCTGTACGGGTCAAGTTTTATGGAGGCTACCTCTTTGTTTTTGATAAAGGTCTTCACTAGTTTGTTTTCATTTTGCCTCCATACCTGCGCCGGAATTCTCTCAATTTCTTTGGTGCCATCCTTGTAGGTCCATTCAATGATGATCGGCATTACCAGTCCACCTTTATTACTGAAAGTAAGTTCATACATATTCTTATTGGCGTATTTGCTCTTTTCTTCATCCGTGAGCGGGTTCGGTTTACTGGCAGGTGTCACCACGGTGTATTTATTGGTATCGTAGGGTTCAATACCACGGCCGTAGCGCCAGTAAAAATCACGCAGACTGGTATCGGCATCGGTTTGAAATACAATATTCTTATCCTCCCGGTTTCTTATTTTAGATATATCGTCAAATGTGGGAACCTGAGGTTTTGCCACCGCCTGCTTCACGGTAGATTCTTTTACTTCCCGTTGTACGGCATCCAGGTCGGGTTTGGCAGCTCTCACCGTATCGAGAGAGATATCACAAACCTGTGTGCTGTAAAACCAGCCACGCCAGAACCAGTCGAGGTCTTCACCACTGGCATCTTCCATCGTGCGGAAGAAGTCAGCCGGCTCCGGATGTTTGAACGCCCAGCGGCGGGCATATTCTTTAAAGGAATAATCAAACAGTTCACGGCCCATAATAGTTTCGCGGAGAATATTAAGACCGGTGGCTGGTTTGGAATAAGCATTCGGGCCAAACTGGATGATGTTCTCACTGTTTGTCATAATGGGCTCCAGTTGATCTTTGGGCAACTTCATATAATCGGTGATAAAGGCAGCGGGACCACGGCGGCTTGGGAATTTATTATCCCACAGTTCTTCGGTAAGGTATTCCACAAAAGTGTTTAATCCTTCATCCATCCAGCTCCATTGTCTTTCATCACTGTTGATGATCATGGGGAAAAAGTTATGCCCCACTTCGTGTATAACCACGCCAAGCATACCATTCTTGGTGCCTTCGCTGTAGGTGCCGTCTTTTTCGGTACGGCCAAAGTTGAAGCAGATCATCGGGTATTCCATTCCATTGGCGGCTTCAATACTTTGAGCCACGGGATAAGGATAGGGAATGGTGAATTTAGAATAGGTCTGAATGGTATGTTCCACCACTTTAGAAGAAAACTTGCGGTACAACCCGTACGCTTCTTTGGCATAGCCGCTCATACACATTACCCGTTTGCCTGCTATTTTAGTGGCGAGAGCATCCCACACAAATTTGCGGGAAGAGCCCCAGGCAAAATCACGTACATTATCAGCTTTGAATATCCATGTTTCTTTTTTGTCGCTCTTATTCTTTTCAGCAGCAGTGGCTTCCGCTAAGGTTACCACTTCCACCGGCTCAGAAGATACCTGTGCTTTGTTCCAGCGTGCAAGCTGAGCAGGAGTAAGTACCGAGGCATAGTTCTGGCATTCGCCGGTAGCCATTACCACATGGTCGGCAGGAACGGTCATCGCCACTTTAAAGTTTCCGAACGTAAGAGCAAATTCTCCGCGACCGGTAAACTGGTGGTTCTGCCATCCCTGGAAATCGCTGTACACACAAAGACGGGGATACCACTGGGTAATGGTAAAAAGATGATTGCCATCTTCCGGAAAGTATTCATAGCCACCTCTTCCGCCGCGGCTCATACGGTCTACGATCTTATAGTTCCAGTCGAGTTTGAACACAAAACGCTGGCCGGGTTTCAGGGGAGCGGGCAGTTCCACCCGCATCATTGTTTTATTGATGGTATAGTTCAATGGCTTGCCGGCCGCATCGGTCAGTTTGGTTATTTTGAAACCATAGCCGTTATCGCTGCTGCTTTCGTCGGCCCTGTCAAGCTGCTGCGGACTGGTTTGCGAATTCATCGTGCTGCCACCCTGGTAGTTGGCATTATTCACACTGCTGTGCTGGTTTTCATCCAGCTGCAGCCAGAGATAGGTAAGCACATCCGGCGAATTGTTGAAATAAGTAACGGTTTCACTGCCGGTCAGTTTCTGGTTTTTTTCATCCAGTTCACATTTAATATCATAATCACAGCGCTGCTGCCAGTATTTGGGGCCGGGAGCACCACTTGCCGTGCGGTATTCATTCGGCGAAGGGAAGGCCGTACCCATCTGCTCAAATTTATTACCATGATTACTGCCGGGATTATTATCTGTTTCCTGCGCCTGGATAGCAAGGCCGGCAGTCAAAACAAACAATAAGAGAAGAACATTTTTTTTCATGCGTTGAATTTTATTTCGGTTCCAAATCTAAGTTAATTTCCTGCGGATGCGTACAAAAAAAGGCTGCCCGGTAATGCGGGCAGCCATATTAATTCACTTTATGATACAAGTGGTCAGAATCCTTTCTTCTCCTGTGCCTTTTGCATCGGGTTTACACCCGTGGGCGGAGCGGTCTGCTGTTTTTGTTTGAACACCTTGAACTTGCTGGGCTGTTTGATGTCGCCGTAGCTGTTATTGGCCACATCAATATCAGCCGTTTCTTTATAGGGGTCCAGTTTTACAGAGGCCACTTCCTTTTCCTTCATAAATGATTTGATCACCTTCTTCTCATTCTTACGCCAAACCTGGGCAGGAATCCTTTCAATTTCCTTGGTGCCATCCTTGTAGGTCCATTCAATGATGATCGGCATCACCAGGCCGCCTTTATTGCTGAAAGTGATCTCGTACCAGTGCTGGTCTTTGTATTTATTCCGGCCTTCTTCATCCAGCGGTTCAGTTTGGGCCCTTTGTGTTACGGCGTATTTAGTGGTATCATACTTTTCCTGTTCACGGGCATAGCGCCAGTAGAAGTCGCGGAGCGTGGTGTCTTTATCCGTTTCAAATACAATCCCGTTATCCTGCCTGTTGCGGATCTTGGAAAGGTCTTCAAAATCATTCACGTTAGGTTTGGCAAGCGGCACCATAACAGTGGTATCCTTTGTTTGCCTGGGTATTGCTGTTACATCCGGTGTGAAATACTTCACGGTGTCAATGGCTATATCACAGGCATCTGTGCCATAGAACCATCCTCTCCAGAACCAGTCGAGGTCTTCACCGGTGGCATCTTCGATGGTACGGAAGAAATCAGAAGGAGTGGGCGATTTGAACATCCAGCGGCGGGCATATTCGCGGAAAGCATTATCAAATAATTCACGGCCCACAATTGTTTCGCGGAGAATATTCAATCCCGTAGCCACTTTATCATACGCATTGGCGCCGAAATTATTGATGTTCTCACTGTTGGTCATGATGGGCTCCAACTGATCTTTCGGCAGCTTCATATAATCGGTGATTTGATAAGGCACACCACCGTCTGAAGGGAATTTATTATCCCACAGTTCCTGGGTAAGGTATTGCAGGTAGGAGTTGAGACCTTCATCCATCCAGGTCCATTGTCTTTCATCGCTGTTTACGATCATCGGGAAGAAAGTGTGGCCCACTTCATGGATGATCACAAAGATGGCAGCGTTCTTTGCTCCTTCTGAATAACTGCCATCAGGCAATGCCCTTCCGGGGTTGAAAGAGATCATGGGGTATTCCATGCCCTGGTTTCCTTCCACGCTGATGGCAACGGGGTAAGGATAAGGAAAAGCGAATTTGGAATAGCTGCGCAAGGTATGTGCCACCACCTTGGTGGAGTATTTACTGTAAATGGGATAGGCTTCTTTTGCATAATAACTCATGGCCATTACTTTCTTTCCTTCTATCATCACGGGCATCGCATCCCATACAAAGCGGCGGGAGGATGTCCAGGCAAAATCACGAACGTTATCTGCTTTGTAGATCCATGTTTTCTTTGCCGGGCTTTTTGATTTGGATGTTTTCAATGCTTCATCCAATGTTACGATCTGCAGGGGTTCCTTAGCCGTTTGTGCTTTTTGCCAGCGGGCCATTTGTGTGGCGGAAAGCGTTTGTGCATAATTCTGGCATTCACCGGTAGCGCCAACGATGTGGTCGGCAGGTACGGTCATCTGCACTTTAAAGTTGCCAAACGTAAGGGTGAATTCACCCGTACCGGTAAACTGGTGATTTTGCCAGCCCTGGTCATCACTGTAGCGGCAAAGGCGGGGATACCACTGGGTTACGGTATAATTATTATTCCCGTCTTCCTGGAAACTTTCATAACCACCCCTTGCACCACCAAAACGGATGAAGTCGCCACGGTTGGCCATTTTATAATTCCAGTCAACTTTAAATACAAATTTCTGTCCCGGCTTCAGCGGCACGGGCAGGTCCACTTTCATCATCGTTTTGTTGATGGTATAATTCAGTGGCTTGCCGGCAGCATCAGTCAGTTTGGTGATCTTTACACCATAACCATTATCCGTTTTTCGTTCCGCATACCGGTCCATCACCTTATCGGTGGTCTGCACCGGCATGGTGTTTTGCCCCTGGTAATTGGCATTGTTTACGGTGCTGTGCTGGTTTTCATCCAGCTGCATCCAGAAATAACTGAGCACATCCGGTGAATTATTGAAGTACGTGATGGTTTCACTGCCGCTCAATTTATTGCTGGCTTCATCCAGTTCACATTTAATGTCGTAATCCACCCGTTGCTGCCAGTATTTGGGGCCGGGAGCACCACTGGCTGTACGTTGCTCGTTGGGGGATGCCAGGATGGTGCCCAGTTGCTCAAACTTGTTGGCGTGGTTGGAGCCGGAATTGTTCTGGGTGTTTTGTGCCAATGCTGTACACAGGGTGCCCAGCAGGCTTACTGATAGTAGCAGATACTTCTTCATGCTTTTTTTTGTTTATAGGAATTCGTTCAATTGCCATTTTTAATGAAAGACTGAATACAGCCGCCGATAAAAAGATCACCCATTCCCGCCGGTTCATCTTCACCACATTTACCATAAAGTACGACAGACCCAGTAAGACCGATACCACCACCACCTGTCCGGCTTCCAGGCCCACATTGAAACCAAACAACGACCAGCCAAGGTTCTGATCACCGGCAAGCGTCCACCGCAATGTGTTGGCAAAGCCCATACCGTGTACCAGCCCAAATCCCAGTGCCAGTCCGTAATTGATCCGGACGGAGCGGGGAGTGAACTGTTTTTGAAACAGGTTGCTGATACAGGGGATCACAATAGTGCACGGTATCAGAAACTCCACCCACCGGGTGTTGAACCGGATAATGTCAAATACACTCAATGCAAGGGTAATGGAATGGCCAATGGTAAAAGCAGTGACCAATACAAGTACCTGCTTCCAGTCTTTAATGAGGTAGATGGCTGCAAGTGCTGCTATAAAGAGCAGGTGATCCAAAGCATCCCAGCTCATGATATGATCCCAGCCCCAGCCAAAATAAAACCCAAAATCCTGCATCGTATTGAAAAGCTATACCGTCTTTGGTGGTGATAAAGAATTACATTGCCGGTATTAACCGGTTCAAAATAATCCAGACTTTTGTATTCATGAAAATTATTGTGTCAATGGCAGCATC
>JAEUVM010000567.1 GCA_016787125.1 Chitinophagaceae bacterium
AAAAAAATACCATGAATGTGGTATGCAATATTTGGAAACAATTACTTTACTTTATGCCGTATTTAACACCTTCCATACACACTCCCCTTAATTTATTGTAAAACGCAAGTCGCCGGCTAAAACCTGGTGAAGTTGCTGCAAATTAGTTATGCCCTATGAGAAGAGTGTTACTCACCTGGATCAGTGTATCCATTAATGCTGCCGTACTCATTGCGCAGCTTCCTTATCCGGCAAATACGCAGGTAAATTATGTACGTACCTGGGAGGCCACCGCTCCCGAACAGGATGCGAATGTGCTGGTGAACCGTCCGCTGAAAGATGTGAAAATGGCCACGCAATATTTTGACGGGTTGGGGCGGCCGCTACAAACAGTGCTGATGCAGGGCAGCCTGGAAACCGGCGGCACAGCAGCGGATATGGTGAGTCCTGTACTGTATGATGCATTTGGCCGGGAAGTGCAAAAGTATTTACCCTTTGCCGCCAATAATACCGGGGGCAACAGCAGTATCAGCAATGGCGGCTTCAAACTGAATCCGTTTCAGCAACAGCAAACTTTTATGAACGCCCAATATGGAGCGCAGGGCGAAACGGTTTTCTATGGACAAACTAATTATGAGGCGAGTCCGCTAAACCGTGCAGAAAAGGCGATGCCACCGGGAAACAGCTGGACGGGAAGTAACCGTGGTGTGGAAATGAAATACTGGAACAATACGGATGCGGATAATGTGAAAATATGGGAATGTGAAGATGTGGCTGGCGGTTTTGGCACTTATTCACTCCATACATATAATGGTGGCGTATACCCGGCGGGACAATTGTATAAGAATGTAACGGTGGATGAGCATGGCAAACAGGTGATAGCGTACAAGGATAAGGAGGCGAAAGTGATACTGAAGAAAATACAACTCACGGCAATGGCAGACAATGGCACCGGCAGCGACCATACCGGATGGCTATGTACCTATTATATATATGACGATCTGGGTCGGCTGCGAAGTGTGATACAACCCGAAGGAGTAAAGAAGATGACCGTTGACGGTTGGTCGTTGACGGCCACGCTACTGAATGAACAGTGCTTCAGGTATGAGTATGATGCAAGAGGCCGGATGATCATGAAAAAAGTGCCGGGGGCGGGAGAAGTATATATGGTGTATGATATGCGTGACAGATTGGTGATGACACAGGATGCCAATCAAAGGGCGCAGGGTAAATGGATAGTGCTGAAGTATGATGAACTGAACCGTCCGGTGGAAACAGGACTGTGGACAAACGGCACGGCTTTTACCACACATTTAAGCAGTGCATATACTTCATCTTCTTACCCGGCAACCACGTCTGGCTACGAGGAACTGACAAAAACCTTTTATGATGATTATTACTGGCTGGGCAACTACGGCAACCCATTGCCAGCTACTTACGACAATAGTTATGACAATTATTTCCAACCTGCAAGCAATACCAACTGGCCTTATGCACGATCAAATACACAAACAGCCAACCTGAAGGGAACGACAACCGGCAGCCGGATAAAAGTGCTGGGTACCTCCACCTATTTATATACTATAAGTTTTTATGATGAAAAAGGAAAGGTGATACAAATACAAAGCACCAATATCAGCGGGGGCACCGATATAATGACCACGCAGTATTCTTGGGCGGGACAGCCATTATTGATGGTACAGAAACAACAAAAAGCGGGAACCAATACACAGACAACGGTAACTGTGACACAACTGACCTACGATGACCTTGGGCGGCTGGTGAGAACCGAGAAGAAAGTAAGCAATACCAATGTGAACAGTGGTAATATGCCAGCTTATAAAACTATTGCCGAAAATGAATATGATAAGCTCGGGCAACTGAAGAAGAAGAAACTGGCACCAGCATACAACAGCGGGCTCGGATTGGAGACATTGAATTATGAATATAATATAAGAGGCTGGATGCTGGGAATGAACCGGGATTATGTACGTGATGCCACTCCCCCCGTGGGAGGAACCGGAGGGGGGTACTTTGGATTTGATTTAGGTTATGATAAAGCCAATAACAACCTGATCGGCGGACAAACTTATGCCAACCCGCAGTACAACGGTAATATAGAAGGTATGGTATGGAAGAGCAAGGGTGATGGTGAGAAGAGAAAGTATGATTTTTACTATGATGCAGCCAACAGATTGTTGCGTGGTGATTTCACTCAATACACAGGCGGAGCCTTTAACCAGGCAGCCGGGGTAAATTACAATATGAAGATGGGCGACGGGCTGGATGTCAACAGCGCCTATGATTATAATGGCAACATAAAACGTATGCAGCAATGGGGATTAAACATAACCGGCAGTGTGCAGATAGATGACCTGGCGTACAGTTATGAGTTGCTAAGTAATAAGTTGAAAAGGGTAACTGACACTTACCATGATGCAGCTACAAAACTTGGAGATTTTAAAGATGGCACCAATGCCGGCACGGATGATTACAGCTATGATGTAAACGGCAACATGGTATTGGATAATAATAAGAATATCAGCAGCATTACCTACAACCACCTGAACCTGCCCTCGGTGATAGCGGTGACAGGAAAGGGAACGATCACTTATACCTACGATGCAGCGGGTAATAAGCTGAAAAAGATAGTAGCTGAAACAGGCCAGCCGGTAAAGGCGACCTTGTACATGGGCGGTGCCGTGTATGAAAACGATGCCTTACAATTTATAGGACATGAAGAGGGGCGAATGAGGCCGTCAACGGTTAACGGTCAGCCGTTAATCGTTTATGATTACATGCTGAAAGATCACCTCGGTAATGTGCGGATGTTATTGACAGAGGAACAGAAGCAGGATAAATACCCGGTGGCGAGTATGGAAGATGCGAAGCTGGCAATTGAGCAGCAATATTATACTATAAACACAGGAAGTATCGTGGAGGGAAGTACCGTAAGCGGCTTACCAACCTATACCAATGATAACGGCATAGGCAACAACCCTGGCGACCCGCCCTTTGAAGCGGCCAACAGCCAGAAGCTGTACAAGATAAACGGCAATGATGCGAACAAAACAGGACTCGGCATTACGCTGAAAGTGATGGCCGGGGATAAGATAGATGTATTCGGCAAGAGTTATTACTTCCAGTCGGGCGGCGGGGGCCAAAGCACCACCACACCTGCTGCTATGGTATTAGAAATCCTTAATGGCCTGCTCGGCGGCCCTACGGGTGGCGCAGCGGCTGCGGCCCATGGCGGGGTAACGGCCACACAGTTAAACGGTTTACCTGCAACCACCGGCGGCATATACAACATCATTACCCAACAGGCAAATGGTGGCACCGGTGACCCGCTGCCACCGAGGGCTTATATTAACTGTATTTTCTTTGATGAGCAGTTTAAATTCATAGACGGATTTTACAGTCAGGCAGGGATGCAGAACCAGCTCAAAGATCACTATACTGAACTGCAGGACAAAGTGGCACAGAAAAACGGATATGTGTACATTTATGTAAGCAATGAAAGCCCGGTGAACGTGTTCTTTGACAACCTGCAGGTGGTACATACCAGGGGAGCGATACTGGAGGAGACGCATTATTATCCTTTTGGATTAGTACAAGCTGGTATCAGTAGTAAAGCCATTGGTTTTGGAACACCTTATAATAAAGAAGTGACATTTCAGGCTCAGAGGATGGATGATGAACTTGATTTGAACTGGATTCAATTTAAATGGAGAAATCACGATCCGCAGATTGGCCGATTTATTGAAATAGACCCGCTTTCTGAAAAGTACGATTATAATAGTACCTATGCGTTTTCAGAAAATAAGGTTACTTCTCATGTGGAGCTGGAGGGGCTGGAAGCTTGTCCAATAGGTTTATATTATTATATAAAGTATAGGGAGATTGCCTACAAAACAGGAACAAATTTTTCAAACAATACTCAGAATGGAATGATTAGCCACCCGCTCATTACTCACAACAGAGTCATGAGACTTGAAAACGGCCAAATGAGTGAACAAAAGCAAGGCGTCATTCTGCATAGAACGGTTTCGCAAACAGCAAGAAGCGCATTAAACAGTTTTAAAAATTCCGGAGCCGGGACACATTTTTTAGTTGATAAGGATGGAAGTATTTATCAAACTGCATCATTAGAAAAGTGGACACCTCATATTCTTGAAAGACAACTGAAAAAAGGGTTTTCACATCTCAAGCTTTCAAACATTATTGGTATAGAAGTAGTTGGAGCGGCTTTGGATGCTAGTGGTAAGCCAACACTGAAGGATGACTATGTTCGTTGGGAGCCTCTGACAGATAAACAGGCAAAATCAGTGGCTTTTATTGTGAATAGTTTAATAACAACATATAATTTGACAAACGATAATATTTATAATCATGAAGACATCCAGCCAAAAGGTGCTATGGAAGGGAGAACAGTTTATGAGGCGATAATAAAGTATCTTAACCATGCAAACGATAGTAAAAGTAAAAAGGATTCAAGCAAAACAAACCAGTAAGCTTGCTATTCTTAGCAGATAAGACTTTTTTAAGCTGTCCATGAGAAAGCAATCAATTCCTTGACGAATTCATTATTAAACTTGTAATCATGAAGCACGTTGTTTTTCTTTTGCTCTTGATTTATGGAGCATGTGTTTCAGGGCCCACAAAGTATAGTGAACCCCAAAACGACTTTATGGGTAGCGTAATATCCAATGATAGCTTGTTTCAATGTACAACTGATAGACAGGCGGCCGATGTTTGTGTAATAAAAGATTCATCTCCCTTTAAACTGTCGGCTGTTCATGTTATTTCAATGCAAAAAGTTAGTGATTCTAACTTTAAGGGTTATAACCAATATCTTGATAATTGTAGTGACTGGAAATTGAGTGACAGCGATATTACTTCAATAATAAAAGAGAGCGAACTGATCAGTGATGCAAATATTAGGCATTATTTTTATGATTATTATCCTTGTAATTATAAGGGCAAAGTGAATCTAGATGGAAAGATTGGTGTGTTTAACATAAATGCCGGAGCAATAACTAGTATAACATTTATTGATTCGACAATCCTAATGGGGTACAAGCTGCCTGATTATAAGAAATACTTTATTACGGGCTACACATCTTTATCAGAGTTTCACGACTGAATTGATCTTGAATTGTGCGAGTAAAACTATGCAAACCATCCTGACGGAGTAATAAGTGAAAATAGCCTCATGTAAAATTTCGAATGGTAAATATGAGCAAGTTTTGTGGTGTTCGCCGACAGTCTATTGCAGGGTCATGCATTTAGGAAAGTTTTTAATATCGTCGCAAATAGCCAGCGGCATAATGAATTATATTGAGAATAACTTTGAATTATGAAGGCTTTGAATGTAACATTAGTTTGTTTGTTGGCAGTATCAATGGTTTCGTGTTCACAGCCGGTAACCCAAAGCCATTGTAAGGAAGGAGTTGATTCCCTTTATAAAAAATATGGCAAGCATCTTTTGTTTTATACCTTTTATGTAGATAGTACTAACAAGTATGTTAATGCAGATTCTGTGTTTGATAATTATCTCCCATGGTACAGAGAATCTGCTGGCATCGAGAATCTGCAAAAAAGTGATAGTATAGTGCTTCAAAGGCTTTCTGAGATGGCTTGTTTAAGGGATTCTTCATTTTTGACAAGGTTGAAAAGCTGGTGTGATGTCTCCTTGTTTTTTGTGCAAGTCAGGGATGATGAGAATTTTACACTTGATGGTTAT
>JAEUVM010000608.1 GCA_016787125.1 Chitinophagaceae bacterium
TCAGGCTTATGCCTTAACTTTAAGACAAATCACCTGCCATGCAAAAGACAAGCATTTTTGTAAAAGCGGCTGTACTATCCGTGTTTGTTTTTCTGATGACAGGCTTTATAGCCTATCGTTCCGGTTTTTTTGATAAATACCTATACAGCGCCAATGGCGGCAACAGCCTCTCCAACCTGCAGCAAAACGGTGAGAGCATGGCTGATACGGGACGATACCCGGTTGACTCTGCCAGGACAAGGCAAAGGATGTCCGGTTCAAAATCACTTATCCTTACAGACCTTACCCCGGGCAGGTCTTCCTCCTTACCTGATACCGGCAAGACCAGGATATTTGTAGCTGACTCAGTTTGGAACAAATACAAGAAAGAGAAAGAGTCCGAGATGATGTACATGAGCAGTTCTAAATCAGGTGCAGTTATTCCGCCAAGGCATCCGGCCCGGAAAAGATATCCGCTTGTGGTGAATGGTGTTGCTGGCAATTATACCGGTCCGCAAATAGACAGCCTGCTGGAATTAAAACCTGTTATTGATTCTATTCCACCGGTAAATGCCAATCAGCCCGACACGGCAGTGAATAAACCACGTATCATGCCCAGTACCAAATCAGGTGGAGTATTCTATCCTGCTGACCTGAAGAAACAGAACAAGAAAAATAAAAAGAATCAATAGCACCCGAACGCATGAATCTTTACAGCATAGTTGCCGCCACCGGTTTCAGCATCTTATTCCTGCTGCTGTTGTTTGTGCCCATGGAAAAGGTATTCCCCGCCAAAAAGCAACAAAAAATATTGCGGCCGCATTGGTTTACCGACCTGTGTTTCTTTCTTGGCCAATACCTGTTGTGGGGCGGCCTGGTATTATGGGCGTTGAACCATTTTGCAGGTTGGGTGGATACGGTAATGCCATCCTCTTTCCGGCGTGGTGTGGCGGCACAACCCTGGTGGCTGCAGGCCGTTGAAGTAATTGTGCTGAGCGACTTTCTGATCTACTGGGCTCACCGCTTACAACACAAAGCTGGTTTTCTGTGGCGGTTTCATAAAGTACACCACAGCGCTACTCATCTCGATTGGCTGGCCGCACACCGGGAACATCCGCTGGATACCATTTATACAGTTGGTATTATTAATCTGCCAGCTATATTGATGGGCTTTCCTTTGGAAACCATTGCCGGCTTTATTGCCTTCCGCGGTATCTGGGCGATTTATATACATTCAAATGTGCGGCTGCCTATCGGTCCGCTCGGTATGCTGATCGGCGCTCCGGAATTGCATCACTGGCACCATGATCTTGACAGGGATGCCGGCAATTATGCCAACATCTCCCCGCTCATGGATATTATTTTCGGCACTTATACCTGCCCCGGTCATGAACCGGAAAAATTCGGCATCAAAGAAGATTTTCCCAAAAACTATCCCGGGCAACTGATACACCCGCTGCTGCCTGACAGTCTTGGAAAGAAGGTCAATGAATTTTCGATGAAAACGAAGCCCGGCAGCTTGCCTCAATTTGATAGCTTTGCTGCCAAAAAGGATGGCTGACATTCCCGCTTTGCTGAAAGAGATAGTAAACAATTTTACTTACTCAAAAGAAGCTTACCGTACTTACCTGGATAGTGGTAAACAATTCCGCTTTGCCTGCGAACTGAAAAAGTATAACGCCCGTATTATGGAATTGCTCGGCTCCGTTTATACAGGTTTACCGAAAGACCTTCAGCCGGATGCTGATGCATTGCAACATCATTACCAGGTATGGACGGCAAAATGGGAGGCATTGGCATCCGCTGCTGATCCTGCTCCTGACGATATATTTGTTTTTGAAAATAAAGTAACCTTCCCCCGGCCTTCCGCTCAGCGTCTTGAGGCTGCACTTGCCGAAATGAATCAGGGCGGATAAACCTATAACCGGTTATTTTTGCTGATAAAATATTCTGCATGGTCCGGACAATTCTGCTGGCGATCATCCTGCTGCCGTTGCCCGTTTTTTCACAGCAACTGATAGGTAAGGACAAAGCCTATGTAAAAAAATTTCTAGAACAGGAAAAAGCCCGGCACGACAGTCTTGATATCACCATTACCCAAAATGACTCTGTGATGGTGTACGAAATAAAGCCCGGAAAGACCAAAGCAGCCACCTTCTCCTACCGCTTTGATAAAGATGGCCGCTGCCACTCTGAAAAAGTGAAGGCGTCCTGCAGTGATTGTATTCAACAATACCTGCAAAACGCCCTTGCTCAAAAAAAATATGGCTGGAAAAAGATCAATGAAAACCAGTACGTATCAGCCTACAAGCACAAACTGATGATAGAACTGTCCGTAAATGAAACCGATTTTTCATTTTATATCCTTCGGGCATCCTGGACAAAAAAGCTGTATAAGATTCTCATGGAATAAAAAGCCGGTTATTTCTCCAGCAGACCATCAGCTTTCCACTTTGTAAATACGGCGATGGTGCTGTCGCTGAGTTTTGTCTGTTTCCGCATTGGCATAAATCCTCTTTCTCCTGGATTGAGATTGATACGACGGATGATCTCGTCTATATCTGATTTTACATTAGCATAGTTGTCGTAAGGCCGCTTGTTACCGCCTTTGGACGGAATGTGGCAGGGGGAACAATTCTCCGTGATAGCTGTCTGTACGTTTGCTTCATAGCTGAGTTTGGGAGCATCGCTGGCCGCCTTCTTCGACGAACCGCAATTTGCACAGATAAAAACAGAGAGTGCCGCAGAACCGATAATGAATAACTTCTTCATGTTGGTTAAAGATTTAAGCAATGAATATATCCAAAAAAAAGGATTTCATGAATCCGTTGATGTAAATCGCTTTTACATCAGCGCCGGTTGCTTTACCCGGAA
>JAEUVM010000626.1 GCA_016787125.1 Chitinophagaceae bacterium
CTTAAGCGGTTTTGGATAGTCACTATTCAAAACCCGGAAGGATCGGTAGTTCAGTTGGTTAGAATGCCGCCCTGTCACGGCGGAGGTCGCGGGTTCGAGTCCCGTCCGGTCCGCAAAAATTGAAGGCTGTCTGAAAAGACGGCCTTTTTTATTGATGTAAAAGACGGCCGCCTCCATTAAGATAGGGGTCTTGTCCGGCAGGGCTTGATAATCGTGCCGTTATTCTGAATTAAGTTGTGTTGAACTGATGTCTGGATTAAACTCAAGTTAGCTTACTTGAAGATATATGATGATAAGCCAGGTAAGTTGCTTATTAGCGAACGACATGATGAGTGTTTATTCGTTACCCGGTCGTCAGCAAACCCCTTGTACTGTGCTGGTTGATTTGCTAAAATTAGTTTTAATTGCCTGTCTTTTTCAGAAGCGCAGTAATCAGTAAACATTTGCAAAGGATTGCTGCCTGTGCATATTTGCCTGAGTTAAGGCATGGCATATTTGTGTGGAATATTATTTATATAGATTGCGGAATATTTTTTTGACATTTTGCAAATTCTATTTAGATTTGAAAAAAATCAACAATGAGAGAGGTACTTCGTTTAAAAGAAGCTCAACCAATTTTGAGGTCAATCCATCAGGACTTACTTCATGTAATTCAAAGTGGATTTAGTGATTGGTTAAAAATAAGGGGATACTCAAATTCACTTGACGGGGGCCCCGTTAATTATAAGCCACGAACGAAAGCTGGTATTATCCATGACCATATCGAAAAATATGTTAGAAGTCAATTTACGAGGCAGGAAGGAATTATTGTTGATGACTTCAATGGCGTTTTTGGTATGGTGGTACAAGATTCCCTTTTTATTAGATTTAAAAAAATGGATTCGACATACTCTGTTAGAAGTCTTTATACAAACCAGCATAAGAGATATATGAAGCAGGGGCAAATAGAAGGGTTCCCTGTTAAACCCACTTTTTTATTTGCAGGTTACATACCTGACAAAACATGGTCTGCCATTAAAGGTATTTACGTTGCATGTTGGCAAGATGATACACTTGAATGGGTTGATGAATTCGGAAAATATACGGCTGAACAAGCTGTTTTAGATTTTGAACAGAAAGAAAACACAGCCATAGCTAAAATTGAAAAGCGTATTAAATTGAAACGGAAAAATACAGGTGGCGACAGAAAAACTGGGACAGATGGTAATTAAACAATTTCAAAAAACTTGCTATGCAAAAAATAAATGCAGAGATATTAAAACTAGCAAGGGAGGTTCGTCTTATTACACAAGAAGATTTGGCTATTGAAATTGGCATTGAGCAAGGCACGCTGTCAAAGATTGAAAAAGGAATATTACCCGCCGACACTCAAATTGTTGAAAGAATATCAAAGGCTTTAGACTTCCCAATAAGTTTCTTTTATCAAGAGAAAAAGGTAATGCCAATCGAAGGGCATTACAGAAGAAAAATGTCAACATCTGTAAAACGGATGAAGCAATATATTGCTCAAATGACTATTTCAGAATGGCATTTTATGTCTATGCTGGATGAAATAGATTTACCGGAGGCAAAGCTACCTACATGGGATGTTTTAGAAGATGGTAGCCCTGCAATGTGTGCAAAGCATTTGAGAGATTTTTGGAGAATACCCAAAGGCAGAATTACCGATCTTACTAAGTTTATTGAAGACAATGGTGTTGTAATCATTGCTCTTGATTTTGGAGAACTGGATGGCTTCAGCACTTTTTTTAATGGTACTATCCCCGTCATTTTTGTCAATAAGAATTTGCCACCCGATAGATATAGGTTAACAATAGCACACGAACTTGGCCATTTGATAATGCACTTTGGAAATAAGATTGACCCCGAAAGAGATTTAGAAGGAGAGGCATATAAATTTGGAATTGAGTTATTGGTGCCAGAAAATAATATTAGACCATATTTGGCTAAAGTTAACATTGAAAGCCTTTCAGATTTAAAAGGATATTGGTATGTGTCAATGGGTGCATTATTAAAATACTCCAATACTCTTGGAGTGGTTACGGGAAACCAATACCGTTATTTATGGATGCAAATGGGCAGTCTTGGTTATAGAAAGAAGGAACCTGTGGTTGTACCCAACGAAAAACCAGGAATAATAAATGAAATTATTAATGCTTATTTGAATGATTTGGGCTACTCAAAGGAAGAGCTTGCTTCAATTTTTCACATTACTGTTCCTGAATTTGAAAGGATTTACCTCCATTCAAAGATTAGGCTGAAAGCTGTATAGTATCTCTCCAATATAGCGTCTGATAAAATTTAGCTCTTTTACAGGGTTGGTTTTTGTCAAGTTTTGTGACCCTTCAATTATGTTGAGGGTGTGTCGGCAATAAAGCAGGCCGAATTCAAACATTTCGAAAAGCTAAATATAAATATCAACGATCTGCCGACTAGTGAATAGTCTCACTCTTAAAAGGCAGATTGTCCCGATCGGGATCGCGGTACCATTCACAGCAACCTGATTTGCAGTTCTTTTCAACATTTATACCCCCCCTTTTCCTCCTCAAATCCCCATTATCATTTAATCCTTAATTTAGCCGCTCATTTACAGCCTATGCCATCGGATGCCAACAGACAATTTCTCGATTTTGAAAAGCCCGTCAAGGACCTGATTGATGAAATTGCCAGTA
>JAEUVM010000657.1 GCA_016787125.1 Chitinophagaceae bacterium
GATTTATACTAAAAAAAGGTATTATTTCTTCGCTGGTGTGTTTACCGGGCGGTAGTATTTCATTGCTTCAGGCATAAATTTCTCTATTTCGGCTATCCGGCGGCCCTCTGAAGGGTGTGTGCTCATAAATTCGGGGGGCGATTGTCCGGCGCTGGCTTTTTCCATTCTTTCCCAAAGGCCCACTGCTTCCTGGGGGTTATAACCAGCCATAGCTGTCCAGATCAGGCCATACTGGTCGGCCTGCAATTCATGTTTGCGGGAAAATGGTAACAGGATACCCACCTGGGCACCTGCGCCATAGGCACCCAAAAAGAGGTTTTGCGTTTCCTGTGGTTTATTGGCCACGGCCACCGCAAGGGCCACCTGACCTACCGATGCCAGTAATCCCTGGCTCATCCGCTGGTTGCCATGCTGAAGGAGGGCATGTGATACTTCATGTCCCATTACGGCAGCGAGTGCTGCTTCATTTTGTGTAATGGGAAGAATGCCGGTATAAACAACGATCTTGCCACCAGGCATACACCAGGCGTTGACCGCTTTATCATCTACAAGATTGTATTCCCATTTGAAGCCGGTGAGCTTGTCAGACATGCCTTTTTCTGCATAATAGTCTTCCACGGCTTTGGTAATTCGCTGTCCTACCCTTCTTACCATTTCAGCATCACGGTTGCCTGATACGGCCACCACTTTGTTTTTGGAAAGGAAGGACTGGTATTCGGCCACGGCCATATTTTGTAATTCAGCTTCCGGTAATAAGGTGAGTTGTTTTTTTCCGGTCAATGCATTTTTGGAGCAGGCTGCTATGAGGGCGGTAAGCAGCAATACGGTAGCTAACTTTTGTATCATGTCTGAAGTTTTAGTGTTGATGAGTATCGAAGTATCCCGGTTGCAAATCACGGGCCATCAAATCAGGAACAAATTAATGATTTTCTGCCTCCGGTTAATGCCTGCCTGAAGCAGTGTTCTGCCGGCGTTGCCTGCGGCGGTCACGGTTTTTCAGGATAGGCACTTTACTTTCATTGCCCCGGAGAAGGCGGCCAATATTCTTCTGGTGGGTCAGCAGTACCATCAGTGCCACAGCTATAGCGAAAATGCGGTAAGCGGGGTTATCTACATTGAAAATTACAAGGATGAAGATCGGGAAGGCGATACTGGCCAGGATGGAACTCAGAGAAACAAAGCGGGTAAGGTACAGCACCAGCATAAAGATGCCCACACAACTGAGCGCCGTCCACGGAGAAATACCCAGCACAAGGCCAAACAAGGTGGCTACCCCTTTTCCTCCACGAAATTCTGCCCAGATGGGGAAAATATGTCCGATGACGGCAGCGAGGCCGAGACCGGTCTGCAGGTTTTGCAGGTTCACTTCATTGTCGGCATATTCAGGTAATAGCAAGGCCAGTTTTACAGCAATAATACCTTTCAGCATATCCGCAGCCATTACCAGTGTGCCCCATTTTGGACCGAGTACACGATAGGTATTGGTGGCGCCGGCATTGCCGCTGCCATAATCACGAATGTCGATATCGAAAAATCGTTTGCTGACCCAAACAGAAGTGGGAATACTGCCAATCAGGTAAGCCAGAACAATCAGGAGCAGTTCATTCATAGAACCCTTGTCACTTCTTTCTTTGGTAAAAGGAAAGTGAAGTACAAAAATAGGATAATTTGCTATCCGGTAACATTAATTTAATACCATGGAAACATGGAGTTAATGACTGAACCTAAGGCTTATCCAATTGTTTTGCAAT
>JAEUVM010000665.1 GCA_016787125.1 Chitinophagaceae bacterium
GGATGGTCAACAGGGTAAGGTTTACCAGCCCAGATGATCTGTACCGGGTGCTGCAGGTTGGAAAGGAGTTTTTCAAAACGTTCCTCATCTGTTGTCAGCAATCCTGCACGTTTATATCCGGCAAAGCGGCGTGCCCATACAATGGTAAACACATCGGGATTAAATAATTTACCCGTCTGGTCGGCCACAATTTCAAAGGCCCTCTTCTTCAGGTATTTCTTGCGGTCGTCAATGCCATAATCGTCGCCGGCCTCCATAAATTTATAAAGTTGTTTGTCGGCCCAGTAACGCCAGTTTTGCGCATTGGTGATGGAAATGATGGGGCAGATATTGCTGTACTTGCTCCACATGGCCCGTGATACTTCTCCGTGCAGTTGCGATACACCATTGGCCAGTTTTGCAAAACGCAGGGCAGCCAGTGAGTGGTTGAACTGGTCGCTTTCATTATCATACAGCTTCTTTACTTCATCCACACTCAGTCCGCAGAAGTAACTCATTTTATGACAGAGATAAATATCATGCTTCTCATTACCGGCTTCTTCAGGAGTATGGGTGGTAAACACAAGGCGTTTGCGGACATCCTCGATCTTGTTGCCGAATTTTTTATATAAATAAAAAGCAGCAGAGATGCCATGTGCTTCATTAAGGTGGTAGAGCTCCGGGTTGAAGCCCAAGAGGTCAACCAGTTTGGCGCCACCCACACCCAGCAGGATGAACTGGGCCACTTTGGTGGCCACGTTGGCATCATACAGGCGATGCGTGATGGTTTGCGACACATAATCATTCTCCGGCACATCGGTGGAAAGCAGGAAGAGCGGAGCCGTTTTAAACGTTTCCGGATTCAGGTATAATACCTTCACCCAAACAGGATGCTCATGAATGGTGATCTGAAATTTGATACCGGTATCTTCCAGGAAACTGTATTGCTTTTCATTCCAGGCCACATCAAGCGTTTGATCCTGGTTGCGCTCCTGGTCGTAGTAACCATATTTCCATAAAATACCAATGCCGATCAGGTTCTGGCGCAATTCATAAGCGCTGCGAAGATGCGAGCCGGCGAGGAAACCCAAACCACCGCTGTATATCTTCAGGGGCTGATGCGTGGCAAACTCCATAGAAAAATAAGCCACTCTCTTTGCATAACGATCTTCTGACTGGTACGGAACGGAATAAGATGTAAAACTCATAGTGTGTTTGGTTTACACAAAGCTGCAATATAAAGCATAATCACCATTTAACATGAGTTGTTGAACAACAGATGATTAATTTGAGGAAATGAAAATGAAGTCACGTTGGTAAACTGCTTTTTGCTGACTGCAAAGGTTTGCAGCACGATGTATTGCCTAACAGGCGTTCATAAAAAATGCAGCTTGTTTAACTCCGTCGGCAAATTACTTTCCTTTTTTGCCAGCAACAGTTTTCTTGCTGTCTTTAGCCGCAGCAGGTTTTACCCATTTACGGCGGCTATAGCTGCCATCAAAGCTGCAGTTCAGCCCGCGGCGTGAACCACAATTCAGTTCTTTAAGACTGACAGAAGAAGATGTGAAGGTGAAAGTGAGCACACAGGGATCGCCATTCTCGCGGTATTCAGCCGTGTTGGATGATTTGAGCATGGCTTCTCCTTTTAACTCACCAATACATTCGCCGTTATTTTTTTCAAAATGAATAAAGAAATCAAGACGGTCAGGCTTGCGTCCGTCACGAATGGATACGAGATTCATTTTGCCGGGGCCATAGTCCGCAGCAAACTTATGTTTCCTCGTCAGGGTATCGATCGGGTTGATCAGTTCCGTTACTTTATCTTCCAGCGCTTCAGTCATGATAAGGGTAAACTGACCGGCATCTGCATTCAGCACATACACATCTTTGCCTTCACTGGTGCTGCCATCCTTGTTCTTACGCTGAACAGTTTTGGTAAGGGTGAGGCGTTTATCCATTACAAAAGACTGCATGGTATTGCTGAGCTGGTCGGGCCTTAATACAGGCATGGAAGCCAGGAATTTATTTTTTTTATCAAAACACAACAGGAAAACAGCTTTCTTATCACTGGTTTGTGTTCTTACAAAGAGGTAGGTCTCATTCCCCGGCGCTTCGGCACGGCCCAGAGAATAGATCTTTGGCTTGCCATTCTTTCCAAATACTTTACCGAGAACAGAATCGGGAATAAACTGCGCAAATACTTTATTGCTGATGAGCAGGGAATCCTTAGGCTTTTTAAGCAAGATAGTATCACCAAACAGGCAAGGAAGCGAAAGCGGCTGAAAGAATTCGATGAAATCATCCACTTCCACTTTTTCATCGCCGGAAAGGGATGGTTTCTTTTTATCCTTGCAGCCAGCCAGCAGTACAAATGCCAGCAGGTACAGCAGCCATTGTTTTTTAAAGGCCATAGTTGGTGATTGGTAACCCGAATGTAAGCGTTTCCGCAAAACAGCAGCCCGGCAGCTTTGCAGTATTTTTTGTAAAATTATTTTTAGTTTTGTCTAAATTTATTTTTAGCCATGCTGAATTACTCCACCAGTGAAGAGAATTATATCAAGGCCGTATATCACCTTCAGCTTACCGACGACTCCGTTACCACCAACGAAGTGGCCGGGTACCTGAAAACCAAGCCCGCCTCGGTAACGGATATGATGAAGAAGCTGAAAGCAAAAAAACTGCTGAACTATGAACGATACCGCGGCTTCCGCCTTACGGCAGAAGGCACCAAAGTGGCCCTTGGCATCATACGCCGCCACCGCCTGTGGGAGTATTTCCTGGCCGAAAAACTCCGGTTCAACTGGGATGAAGTGCATGAAGTGGCGGAAGAACTGGAGCATATCACCAATAAAAAACTGGTGGACAAACTGGACGAGTTCCTCGGCTATCCCCGCACCGACCCGCACGGCGATCCCATACCCGATGCCAATGGAAAGATCGAAGTGACACGAAAAATATGTCTTACCGAATTACCCGTTAACAAAACCGCCACGGTAAACAGTGTTAGTGATCAATCGAGCAAAATACTTGAACTGCTGGAACATAAAAAGATCAGCATCGGCACCCGGCTCGAAATAAAGAAGCGGTTTGAATTCGATAAGTCGCTGGAGATACGTATTGGCCGCCAGCCGGCATTCACCATCAGCAGTCAACTGGCTGAGAACATCTTTGTAACCCATGAATAAGCAATACCATCCCGATACATCGCTGAGCGAAGTACACCAGAGTGTGGATACCACCAGCAGCCGGAGAACAGGGTTCAGAAAAGTACTCGCCTTCTTCGGTCCCGCCTATCTTGTAAGTGTGGGCTATATGGACCCCGGCAACTGGGCTACAGACCTGGCCGGTGGCAGCCAGTTTGGTTATTCATTAATATGGGTATTGCTGATGAGCAACCTGATGGCACTGCTGCTCCAGGGTTTATCAGCCCGGCTCGGCATTGTACGGGGCCGCGACCTTGCACAGGCAAACCGGGAAACCTATCCCAAATACATCAACTACGCATTGTACGGACTGGCAGAGATAGCGATTGCCGCCACCGACCTTGCCGAGATACTCGGTATGGCTATTGGTATACAACTGCTCACCGGCATGCCGTTGCTATGGGGTGTGCTTATCACCGTGCTGGATACGTTTTTGTTTTTACTGCTGCAAAGACTGGGCATGCGCAAAATGGAAGCCTTTATTGTGGCACTGGTAGCCATCATCGGCATTTCCTTTTTAATACAGATCATACTAGCCAGGCCCGACCTGGCAGAAGTGTCAAAAGGATTTGTGCCACATATCGCCAATAACCAGGCCCTGTACATTGCTATCGGTATTATCGGCGCCACCGTAATGCCGCACAACCTTTATCTGCATTCGGCGCTGGTGCAAACGAGAAAGATAAAAAGGGATGATGCAGGAATAAAGCGGGCGCTCAAACTGAATTTTATAGACAGCGCCATCGCACTGAATATGGCCTTCTTTGTCAATGCTGGCATATTGGTATTGGCAGCCACCGTATTTTTTAAAACAGGCCGCACAGATGTGGGAGAAATAAAACAGGCGCATGAACTGCTGGCTCCCATGCTGGGCACCTCCCTCGCCCCTATTCTGTTTGCTGTGGCACTTATCGCATCCGGCCAAAGCTCAACGATCACGGGCACACTGGCCGGTCAGAT
>JAEUVM010000675.1 GCA_016787125.1 Chitinophagaceae bacterium
CCACAGAAGCGACACATAAATAATGGTAATAAAGGCAGCGTGTTTTCCCTTTCTTACGATTGTTTTACCCTTAGTACAAACCTCAACCGGTTCTCAGGCACTGAATTTGTTGTCATACCACACTAAACCATTGGGCTATGAAAAAACTATTACCTTCTTTGGCGTTAAGCGTCACCCTTATTGCTTCATTCTTGTTCAATAATACTGCCGTAGCACAACCGGTGCTTGGCTTTGGTACCTATATCTCCGGCTTATCTGCCCCGATAGACCTCACCCATGCCGGCGATGGCACCAACCGGCTATTCATAGCAGAGCAAGGTGGCCGTATCCGTATTCATGATGGCACTTCGTTGCTCGTCACTCCCTTTCTCGACATCAGCACCATCATCACCACCGGTGGAGAAAGAGGCCTGCTCAGTCTGGCCTTTCATCCTGACTATGAAACCAACCGCTACTTCTTTTTGTATTATACCAACCTCTCCGGCGCTATCACCATTGCCCGCTACCAGGCCGATGCCGGTAATCCAAATATTGCAGACCCGCTCAGCGGTGTGGTGCTGCTGACCATTTCCAAACCTTTTTCCAATCACAACGGCGGTGATCTCAACTTCGGGCCCGAAGGTTATTTATACTTTGCTACCGGTGATGGTGGCAGTGGTGGCGACCCGAACAACTTTGCACAAAATGGTTTATCCCTGTTAGGCAAAATGATACGTATCGATGTAAATAATTTTCTTACGCCCCCTTATTATATCATTCCGGCAGACAATCCTTATACAACCGACCCGAATGTGGACGATCATATCTGGAGCCTCGGCCTCCGTAATCCCTGGCGCTGGAGCTTTGACAGAAACACCAATGATATGTGGATCGCCGATGTGGGACAGGGCAACTGGGAAGAAGTGAACTTTAGGCCGGCCGCCGGTACCGGCGCCATCAACTATGGCTGGCGTTGTTATGAAGGCAACGCTGCCTATAATACAGCAGGCTGCCAGCCCCAATCAAGTTATACTTCACCCATCTTTGTGTACCCGCATAGTTTTGCCACCGGTGGTTTTTCTATTACAGGTGGTTTTGTATATCGTGGCGCAGAGTTCCCGGTATTGCAGGGTCATTATATCTGTGCCGATTATGTGTCGGGTAATGTATGGATCGTTTACCCCGATGGTGCCGGCGGCTGGCTCAACAGGAGGCAATCCGGCTTACCCGGAAATATTGCTGCATTTGGCGAAGCAGAAAATGGAACACTGTATGCTGTTTCACTCGGTGGCACGGTGTATAAAGTAAATGTAAATACCGTGCTGCCCGTCAGCTTCCTGTCTTTTGCCGGCCGCAAATTCAATGGCTACAATGAACTGAAATGGCAGGTGGCTTCAGCAGATGATATACGCCGGTTCACGATCGAATACAGCACCGATGCGCAAAGCTGGCAATATGCGGGTGAGGTAACTGCCGCAACAACGCTAAACCAGTTCAGGCATAACACCTCCGAAACAGGGAAGCTATTTTATCGCCTGCAGATAGAAACCCTCGACGGTGCTATTACCTATTCTCCTGTTATCACGGTCAACGGCAATACCACAGGCGATATAAAAGTCTTCCCAACTGTGATAAAAGATGGTATGCTGCAGGTGTCATCTTCAACGGAAGTACGGTATGTGCGGATCACCGACATGAGTGGCAGGCAGGTGATGCACAGGGAAACCGGCGGACAGCAGGGCTATTTTACCATCCCATTGCCTCCATTACAAAAAGGAATGTATTTCGTGCAGGTAAAAACAGCGGAAAGCGAGGAAACGGTGAAGGTGGTGGTGCAGTAGCGGCTATTTATTAGCCATTACTTCTTTCAATGCCGTTTGTATAAGGTCCGGTTCATAGCCATTGCGCCGCAGGTGGTCGGCTGTTTTCTTTTGCCGCACCAGGTATTGTTCGCCCTTTAGTGAAGCATATTTCTTTTCCGCCAGTGTCAGCAATGTTTGCCAATATATCTCTTCTTCTATTTGCTTCATGGCTTTCTTTATGCAATAGTCAGATACTTGCCGTTGTTTCAGCTCATACCTTATCTTCACCCGGCCCCATTGTTTGATGCGAAACTTACCGCCGGCAAAAGCACTGGCAAACCGTTCTTCGTTCAGGTAATTTTCTTCTATCAGCGTGGCAATGATCTCATCATGCTCTTTCATCCGTACACCCAGGTCAAACAGTTTTTCCTTTACTTCACTATGACAGCGCTCCTGGTAAGCACAATAATGTTTCAGTTTCTGCAGGGCCTGTTCTTTGGTGAGGGATTGTTTGTACACGGGGTAAAAATATAGAAATTACTTGCCTTGCGGGCGTATTGATACATTACGGCGATAAAGAAACCGGGTACAATAATGGCTTAAGCACTACAACTTATACCACCTCTTCGCCAGGTTCTCTCTGATATCTTCATTCAACGATTTTCCCTCATCTGGACTCCCCCCGTTCAGAATTATTGCTTTTGCTTCTTTTATATATTCACTCAATGATTCAGTATAGCCATCGAGGTCAAAATCCTTTATTCTCTTCTCTGAAAACTTCCTGGTTTGTGCAATAAGCTGTCCTCCTGTGTAGGCTAATAAAGACTCCCTTTCTAACGATTGAATCGTGTCGTAGTCCATAATAAAGCCACATCCGATTCTCTTATATCGTGAACTATAGGTAGTTCCTGGTCCAAAACTAAACAGGAATACAGAATCACCGCTTTTTGCTATGTAGGCAATCTCCTGCACACCTTTACCAAAGTCTTTGTCCTGAAAAAAATACAATAGCCCGTTCATAAACCGGGAGGTATATGCATTCTTTTCAAAGTTATCGGGCGGAAAACTTGTAAGACAATTAACGATCATATGCTAAGATATCAACATTGTATAGTTCTTCGATGCTGTGGTTCGTGTCTCCACGAACCATGGCTCTACACACTCTCTCGTCTACGGACACGAATCAAGTTGGAAAAGAAAAATTATTGACAATAATTAATATGCCTTCTTAACTTTTCTTTTTCGTTTTTTGATACTTTAGAATCAGCAATCATCTTGAAATAAAGTTTGCATAAAAAAGTATCTTTTGCCTCTGTTAAGTAGTCATACTCTTTGCTATTTGAGATTTCATGATAATTAACATAATCGGATTCAACTTTCAGTCTCGAGCTATCAATATACTTTACCAAATTCAATTCGATAAGACTAACAACATCTTCATAATTCGCTTCACGTTCAAATAAATTTTTAAAGAGCGGTAACAGCTTCGCTTTCTCTAATCTCCATCTTCCATATTCTTCTATTTGATTTTCATAATCGAAATTTTTATAATTTCTGTATAAAAAGACCACTAACGCTGTATCCGGATCTCTGATACTTAAATAAGTATCAGAATTAATAACCTGATTACTATTTTCCTTGTCCGAATTCTCACCCTTTTTTCTAGAAATATCACACGATACAAAAAAAATACCTCCCACTATTATGAGACCAACTAAAGTTTTTGAAAGTCGGGTTTTCATGGCTTTTCTTAATTTTGTTTTACTCTTTAATTATCTTTTGGGACATTTAATTATTAGATGGAGAACCAACCGATGCTGTGGTTCGTGTCTCCACGCCCCACCCTTCATTCTATTCTATCCTTGTTTTCATGTTCACCTTTCCTGCTCGTCCTTCCCTATTTCATGGTTCGTGGAGACACGAACCAAGGCTGAGGGCCTGTTCTTTGGTGAGGGACTGTTTGTACACGGGGTAAAAATATAAAAAACGGGGATGGGCTGCCATCGCCATTTACACTGCCATCGTTGACGGGCACTTTCAACACCCGTTCTTTTGTGTCTTATTCCATTGCCTTCGACATAGTTCTGGGCATTCTGTCATTAGTTGTTCCACTCGAAACAATTCGCTCACCCGTAAAACTATATTGTTTATCATCCAGAAATTCATACGACTCTTCAATATCATATTGTGTCAGGACGTGTATAACTAATTTATTAGCCCTGGAATTCTTCAGCATGTAATTGAGGGAAGCGCATCTTCCTTCAATCAACACTTTAATTGATTTAACAGTTCCCCGGGGAAAGTTACAGTTATTCAATGCTGGATAACATTTTGTTTTGGCAGAATCATTAACGATGAGTGCTGCTCCTTTTACAATTGCCCCCGTACTGTTTGTAACTAAGTCAAATACAATATTATCAGTCTGATCCTTAACGACCTCTTCATCTATTGAAACAGGAAGGCTATCCTTTTGCAAACTACTTGATAAATGCAGCACCCCGTTATTTAATTTCCACTGCCCGCTTGATAGTATAGTGTAAAATGCACTGCTGTCAGAATAAAAATACATTTTGTCTTTGTACAGATTTAGCACTCTATAGCTGTGTGTGGCAGAGTCAATCTGAACAAATTTGTATAACAGTATAGAATCAGATTGATTATTCGGACTTTTTGCAGAGTTTATGGTGTAGTTGCACTGTACAAATAAGAAGGAAAATATCAAACTGCTTATTGTTGTTTTCATCGCTTATTTCTCAATAGTTCACCAAATATATACCCGGGCAACCTGCAAAAAATCAGTCTGTCGCTTCGGGCTTCTTATTTGTGTCCTCCTTGCCTTTGTGGGATGAAACCTCGCCCAGAGGCTAAAGAGAAAAGGAGATAAATGCTTTGCCTTCTCCGTACGTACAGAAAATACCCGCATTCCTCTTTCCCTCTTTTTGCTCTGTGCGAGGATTTTTTTCGCCCAGAGCGGAAGGAGAAAAAGAGATAAAGAATGCCTTTGTGTTCGCCGTGCCTTAGCGGGAAAAAAATCAAGGCTCGCTGCGCATTTGCTGGAAAACATTTTTGTGAAAGTATGCAGTTGGGGTTTTCTAAAATCCCGTCGGCCAAAACGTATTGCGCCGGACCATTACACAGATCTCACTGATGGGTTGAACTAAGCTTTC
>JAEUVM010000689.1 GCA_016787125.1 Chitinophagaceae bacterium
AATGCACCGGTTGTTTTTACCATTATAATAATAGGTAAAGGTATCCCTGCCGGTAAAACGGCTCTGGTAATTATCCTCATCGTATCGGAAAAAACCACGGGCCGGTCGCAGCAGGGCCAGCGAATCAGCGTTGAGCGAATCGCTTGTATAGGTATAGTGATATTCCACCGTGCCTGTAAAGTACCCTGTGCTCTTGCTTTTACAGGAAGCAAGTACCACTGCAATTACCAGGCAGGCAATAAGTTGTTTTATCATTTCTTTCTGCGGTATTCCAAATCGTATTCGGTGGTCCAGGTGCTGCCGCCATCGTCACTGCGTTCGCCGAATTGCCTCACTTTATCATCACTGAGTTTGGTAAAGGTAAGCCGGCGCATAAATGTTTTTCCTCCTTGGCCGGCCACTTTATCAGCGTAGTACACAATTTTTCCGTTGCCGCCTTCGCCCCGGAGAAATTCGGTGGTGTTGCCGGTATTATCGGTCCATGTTTGCTGCCATTGTTTGGTGGCAGCGTTGTAGCTGTTAAAACTTTTTCCTGAGTAGATCAATCCCTGTTGTGTGCCGGCGCTTGTCCACTCCTCCAGTATCACACAACTGTCGAGGATGACGCTGATCTTACTGTCACCCGCCTTTTGTCCTTTTATACCATACGCTTCCCATTCACCTATCCAGAAGTCGAACTGGCGAAACTCAGGCCGGCTGCAGGGTTTTTGGGCGATAGATGGAAGGGTGATGATAGAAATGATCAGCAGTAGTAAGAGATGCCTCATGCGGGTGTTGTTTTTTGATAAAAAGATATGAATAAGACAATGGTAACAGGCTGATTGCTGTACCGCTTATCCATGTTTCGGCCTGCTTACTTCATTGCGGCGAAGCGCCGGGCATGTATTTCCATACCGGTTGCCATTTTTTTTATTTTCCGGATTTCAGGTGGCCGTGGTGTGTAATTTTTTAGCCGCCTTCATCCCTTCTGCAAACCCTTAGTGATGCAGCAGCGTGTATTTGCCCTCGACCCCCGTTATTTCCAGGTTATCTTTCAGGCCATCTTTTTAAGTTACGGCCTTTTTTATCTTGGCTGGCCCGCTGAGTGGATGCATTATGGTATCAGTATCGGCGGCTGTTTGCTTTTTCAATTTGCAGGCGAATCAATAAAGGCCCGGCGGTGGATGCGTATAGCCGAATTCGACCGCTGGGGCTTCAGTGTGCTGATAAGCGCTATGAGCCTTTGCCTGCTGCTGAAAGTAAATTACTGGTGGGTGAGCCTGCTGGCAGCTTTTATCACGGTGGCGTCGAAGTATATTTTTAAAATTAACCGCAAACATATTTTCAATCCTTCCGCTATTGGTATAGTAGGCGCTATCTATTTTACCGGGCAGGCATGGCTTAGTCCCGGCCAATGGGGAAGTAATACGGTTGTTTTATTCGGAGCAATCACTCTGGGCACAATTGTGGTGACGAGGGTGCAGAAGCTGGATGTGTCGCTGGCCTTCCTGTTCACTTTTGTGGGATTATTGTACTGGCGCCAGGTATATGTGCTGGGCTGGCCGATGGATCATTTTATGCATTCGGTAAGTACGGGCAGTTTACTGTTGTTTACTTTCTTTATGATCAGCGATCCCCGCACTTCGCCCAACCACCCGGTGGCAAGGATCGTATGGGCAGTCGGTATTGCAGCCGTGGCGTTTTATCTCGCAGCATTTAAATGGCAATACAATACCTCTATCTGGGTGCTGGTGCTTGCTGCACCACTGGTGCCGATACTCGACTGGCTGCTGCCATCAAAAGATTTTACGTGGAAACCTTC
>JAEUVM010000699.1 GCA_016787125.1 Chitinophagaceae bacterium
ACTTACACAACCTTTACTGTTGGTAACGGTGAGTGTAACGGTCTTTACACCCGGTGTGGAATAGGTCCACTGCGGATGCTGCAGGTGAGAAGTATCGGCCAATGTGGTTTCATCGCCGAAGTTCCAGCTCCAGCTATCCACAAATCCGTAATTGGTTCGGGTGGTATCTGTAAAAAGGAAGGGACTGGTGATACAACCACCAGCCATTCTGAAGCCGGGGAAAAAGCCGGGATAAACCCTGATAACAGTTGTGGATGAATCAGAACATTCCTGGTTTCTGTTAACCACCAGCTTAACGAGGTACACTCCTGTATCAGCATAAGTATAGGATGGCGCTGCCAAATTTGACGTGTCATTAAGTAAGCTAAGCACGCCAAAATCCCAGTGATAGGAATTGATAAGGGCGCTTGGGTTGCTGTTGTCAAAAGTTCTGGTAAAACCGTCGCAGGTCTTATCAAAAGGGTTGACCCTTGGGGCAAGTGACTCACAGCTTTTGACATTTATATGCAGTTCTTTTCTGTGTGTGGCCACCAGTACACCGCTCTTATATTCCCTAACGCAGACACAAATAACATATTCGCCGGGATTGGGCGGTGCTGTACCACTGATTATGCCGGTGGATGAATTTATCGTAACACCGGTGCCCATAGGCTGGCTACCTGAGAAACCTGCCCCGTAAGGAACGGGTGAATATAATGGTGCCGTTGCCGGATCAGGTGTGTTGCATGTTGGACAGTTGCCCCCTGGTTGTCCGCCGCCATTAAATGCATCACAAAAAGAATAAGACAAAGAATCTCCAGCATCAGGATCGGAGGCCTGAAAGGAAAGCTGAAAATAATTATTGCGGCAAACTATCGCAGTGTCGTTTACCGGAAAAACCGGGCTGTTGTTGGTTTCTCCACCGGCGATAACGTTATTTCCCGGGATTAAGGTGGTAAAAGTATTTCCAACTGCATTAGAAGGTGCTGTCAGATTTTGTATGCCGGCAATCCTGCAGCAGCGTTGATAGGAAACAATATATCCGTTGGGACGAGAGGGCAATTCAATGGAAGCCAGGTCGTACACCACGATGGTATAATAGCAACCGGGCACATCATCGCTGATACAGGGCTCATCACGGACTTTACTCAGGTTGTATGTATTGGTGATGGTAACAGGTGCTGTTTGAATAAACTGAAAGTTTCCGCCGTCAAAAAAAGTGAAGTTGATATTTTGTGTAAGCTGACCCGAACTCGGATTACATATCATATAAACGGTAAGGGTGATATTATACCGTACATTGGTGCCACTGCCGGGACCCAGGTAGCGATAGGTAAAGAATCCTCCTTTTATATGATCGGC
>JAEUVM010000144.1 GCA_016787125.1 Chitinophagaceae bacterium
GTTCCAACTATTATCCTTTATCAATTATCTGTTCACTTACTTCACTTCTTCGTACGGCACATCCGTTACATTATCACCACCGGCAGCGGCATCAGCCGTGTGTGGTTGTTCAGCGCCGGGTTGTGCACCGCCCTGCTCCTGCGTGGCCTTATACATATCCTCGCTGGCGGCAGTCCAGGCGGCGTTCAGTGCGGCCATGTGAGTGTCTATACCGGCCAGGTCTTGCGCCTTGTGAGCTTCTTTCAATTTTTCGGCAGCCTGCTCGATAGCGCCTTTCTTCTCGGCGGGTATCTTATCCCCGTATTCTTTCAGTTGCTTTTCTGTCTGGAATACGAGGCTGTCGGCCTGGTTCAGTTTCTCCACTTTTTCCTTTTCGGCTTTGTCGTTGGCTTCATTGGCTTTCGCTTCGGCCTTCATCTTTTCCACTTCATTCTTGCTGAGGCCGGAACCGGCTTCAATATGTATTTTCTGTTCCTTGCCGGTGCCTTTGTCTTTGGCGGTTACGTGCAGGATACCATTGGCATCAATGTCGAATATCACTTCTATCTGCGGCACACCACGGGGGGCCGGGGGAATGCCATCGAGATTGAAGATGCCGAGGCTTTTATTGTCTTTGGCCATGCTGCGTTCACCCTGTAATACATGTATCTGTACACCGGGCTGATTGTCGCTGGCAGTGCTGAACACTTCGCTTTTCTTGGTCGGGATAGTGGTGTTGGAAGGAATCAACGGGGTAAGCACACCACCCATCGTTTCGATACCGAGGGTAAGTGGAGTTACGTCCAGCAACAGCACATCCTTCACCTCACCGGTGAGTACTGCACCTTGTATGCCGGCGCCGATGGCCACCACTTCATCCGGGTTTACGCCCTTGTTGGGTTTTTTGCCAAAGAACTTCTCCACTATCTCCTGCACTTTGGGTATGCGGGTGGAGCCGCCCACCAGTATCACTTCATCAATTTGTGAGGCGCTGAGACCTGCATCTTTCAAAGCGGCTTCACATGGCTTCAGGCAACGGGCAAAGAGACTGTCGGCCAGTTGCTCAAATTTGGCCCGGCTCAGTTTCTTCACCAGGTGTTTGGGCACGCCATCCACGGCGGTGATATATGGCAGGTTAATTTCTGTTTCAGAAGAAGAAGAGAGCTCAATCTTGGCTTTTTCGGCAGCTTCTTTCAGCCGCTGGAGGGCCATGGGGTCTTTGCGGAGGTCGATCGCCTCGTCGTTCTTGAATTCACCAGCCAGCCAGTCCATTATTACTTTATCGAAGTCGTCACCACCGAGGTGTGTATCACCGTTGGTGGATTTTACTTCAAATACACCATCGCCGAGTTCCAATACAGAGATATCGAAAGTACCACCGCCAAGGTCGAATACGGCGATCTTCTGGTCGTGTTTTGCTTTATCTAACCCATAGGCCAGGGCGGCTGCGGTAGGTTCGTTTACAATGCGGCGAACGGTGAGCCCGGCAATTTCTCCTGCCTCTTTAGTGGCTTGGCGCTGGGCATCGTTGAAGTAAGCCGGCACGGTGATGACGGCTTCAGTTACTTCATGACCGAGATAGTCTTCTGCGGTCTTTTTCATCTTCTGCAGCACCATCGCAGATATTTCCTGGGGGGTGTACAACCTGCCATCTATGTCAATGCGGACGGTATTATTGTCACCTTTCACCACTTTGTAGCTCCAGTGGCTGATCTCTTCTGTCACCTCGTCGAAGCGGCGGCCCATGAAGCGTTTTACCGAAGCGATGGTATTGTGAGGGTTGGTAATGGCCTGTCTTTTGGCCGGATCGCCTACTTTTCGCTCCCCGTTTTTCAAAAAAGCCACTACGGAAGGTGTGGTACGGCGACCTTCATCGTTTTGGATCACCACGGGCTCGCTTCCTTCCATTACGGAAACGCAGCTGTTGGTGGTACCAAGATCTATTCCTATAATCTTTGCCATGTCTTTGATTTTTAATTGATTCAGCAGGAGCATGACAATCATTGTGCCGCCCGGTAAAAACAGGAAAAATTGTCAGGTTTGGGGGGCTAAGAGGTTAAAGGAGGGAAAGGAGATAAAGAGAATAGTTCCTGGCTCTTTTCTCCTTTCCCTCTGTGCGAGTTGTTTGGCGGGGGGGGTGATGATTGGAAAACAGAACCCTGAACTGAGCGTAGCAACAGGTGATGCCCAAAGAGCGGGACGATGGCTAACAAAACAAAGCAATTTTAAGAAACACATTTCTCCCTTTACTTACTACTTTTAGATGAAAACACCTTCCTTTATGCCAACACCTGTTGCCGATAAACTGAAGATAAAACCCGGCCATATCCTGTTGCCACTGAATACGCCGGCCGGATTTGTAAAAGGACTGGGCAAACTGCCCGCCGGCGCTACCGTAAAACCGGGTGCCAAAACGTTTGACCAGGTGCACTGGTTTGTGCTGAACCGGCAACAAATGGAAAAAGAAATGGGTAAGGTGATGAAGCTGCTGAAGCCCGGCATTACCGTATGGGTGTATTACCCGAAAGTGACTTCAAAAATTCAGACAGACCTTACCCGTGATAAGGGCTGGGATTGCCTGCTGGCAGAAAGCGATAAACTTGCCTGGATAAGCCTGGTATCTTTTGATGATACCTGGTCGGTGTTTGGTTTCCGGGCTAAAACGGAAGCGGATAAAAAGAAAGATGCCAAACCAAAGCCAGAACGGGAGGTTTTTAATTGGGTAAATCCTGAAACAAAAGAAGTAAAATTGCCGGCAGATGTGGAAGCGTCACTAAAAAAGCAAAAGGCTGTGAATGAGTACTTTCAGTCGCTGGCTTTTACTCATAAAAAAGAATACCTGGAATGGATCGTAACGGCCAAAAAAGCAGAAACAAGATTGGCAAGGCTGGCCAAGATGATGGAGATGCTGGGCAAAAAATGGAAGAACCCGGCAAACAGGTAAAATTTGTAGATTTATACAAGTTATCAAACCCCTGTTAATAGCACATGAAAAATATCACCTGGCTGACAGTTCTCCTGTTTTTATTTTCCTGCAAAAAAGATAAAAACACCGATTGCCGGTTTATTCAAACAGACAGTTTCTTAAATGGTATCAGGCAAACCGCCACTAATTATTTCTTCGATGATAAAGGCAGGGTGACCATGCGGATCATTCACCAGGCCACTGGTAAGGATACGGCTGCTTACCGGTACACTGCGGACAGTGTTGTGATTGATTACGGCAATATCTATTCAGTTTACTATCTCAACAGCAGCGGACTGGCCACCCATTCCTATACCTCGATGGATTATAACCCCAACAGCATCCGTGATGATCAGACATACACTTATGATGCCAATGGATACCTGGTATCGCAGCGGGTGATCTTCTCACAACTGTACCTGGGGACTATCGTAAAGGACACCCAGTATTATTATTTTGAAATTGCCGGGGGTAATGTGGTAAGAACTTATGGCTCGAATGTGCTTGACCAGTATTATCAATACAACAACGAACCTTCTGACAGCCGCATTCCGGATATGCATTATTTCCCTTCCGTTATTGGCCCTTTCCTTGGCAAATCGCCGGTAAACCTTGTAGCCGGCGTGGGCAATGCACCTGGTTCCGCTTCAATTACATATACCTATAAAAAAGACAAGGACGGAAGGCTGGCAGAAAAGGAGTTCACTGTGGCTGGTTCAACAGACAGGCGGAAGGATACTTATATTTATGATTGCGACTGACAATGACCCTTACGCCTGACATATACCAGCGCCTTGTGATGGCCAAACTGTATATTGATGAGAACTATCATCAAACGATTGACCTTACTGTCGTGGCAAGGCAGGCAATGCTGAGCAGGTTTCACTTTCACCGCCTGTTCCGGCAGGTATACCAGGTAACCCCGCATGGTTATATCACCAGGAAACGGCTGGATAAAGCAAGACAATTGTTGGCTGAAAACAAACCGGTTGTTGAAGTCTGTGCCCGGGTTGGATTTGAAAGTGTGGGTTCATTCACCACTTTGTTCAGCAAGGTAAACGGCTTTCCGCCCACACATTACCGCAATATGGCCTGGCTGAAGAAGCAGGAGGCGAAGGCGCAGCCCAAACGATTCATTCCTCATTGCTTTATGGAACAGTTTAAGATTGGTGAATGGTGAATCGGGAATCGGGTAGTTCGGAAAAATTCACTCACCGCTTACTGCGCAGTACATTCACCATTCACCATTCCCCAAGAAAGCAAGATTCAAGAAGCCGGTTATGTCAGGGTGTATTACTTTTATTTTCTAAAAAACAAAAACCATGGTTACAAGATTCTCTCACACCACTTTATTCGTCAATGACCAGGATAAGGCCTTCAATTTCTATGTAAACATTCTTGGGTTTAAGGTAAATACCGATGCCCTGATGGAAAACGGTTACCGCTGGCTTACCCTGAACCCGCCCGAGCAGCCCGACCTGGAAGTGGTGCTGATGCCGGTACTGCATAAAAGCATGGTGAAGAGTGAAAAGAATCCGCACGGCTTTGATGAGGAGACAATGGCCGCTTTTAAAGTATTGCTGGAAAAAGGAATCATGGGTGCAGGCGTGCTGTACACACCCGATTGCCGGGCTGCCTATACTGAACTGAAATCGAAGGGGGTTGACCTTACTGAACCAAAGGAACAGTTTTACGGCATTGAATGCGTGGTAAAAGATGGCTGTGGCAACTGGTTCAGCATGACACAACCGAAAAACCCCTAGCTAAGAGATAAAAAGAGGGAAAGGAGATAAAGAGGGGATTCGTACAGTTCTGTAGTTCCTCCTTCATCTCCGGGCGAGGCAAAACCAGTTCATCATATTCACCCAGAGAAAAAGAGGGGAGAGTATTCTCTTTATCTCCTTTTCCTTCTTTATCCTCTTAGCCAAATATTCACAATTCCTTTTCCCCCGTTTAGCTATTTTTGATTCATTAACTAACCGAATGAACAGAAAAGGAATTCTCATTGCAGCAGGGTTTCTGCTTCCTGCGCTTTCTTTCTCCCAAAAAATTGATCCCGCCAAACCGGATATGGCACCCGAAAATTTCCGGCTTGATTCTTTACCGGTTTCGGAGATCAATATTCCTGTTCAGGTAGCCCTGAAGCCTTTGTACACGTTGGCTGATAAAAGTGTGGATACCGTATTTACCTCTCCCGGCTATCCCGACAACTGGGTGCAGGACGGTTGTGCTACCCGCTACAAGTATGTTTTCCGTCGCAGTCCGCTACAGTTTACCGGTGCCGGCAATTCCATGACCATCGGCTTTACCGGTTATTATAAGATCGTAGGCTCCACCCGTCTTTGCGCCAGCGGCACTGTACTTTCTCCCTGGACACCCGCCTGCAAATGCGGCTTTAGCGAACCCGAAAGAAGGGTAACCGTTTCATTTACCAACTCAATTGCCGTAACCCCCGACTTCAAGATCAACCTTGCTGTTAAAAGAAATGAACCCAAACCATTAGATAAATGCGAAGTGTGTTTTTGGGGACAGGACATTACCAGCCAGGTGATAAAAGGCCTTACCACAGAACTGGATGCTTCCAAAAAGGATATGGAAAAAACGTACGGGGCTTATAACCTGAAACCCCGCTTTCAGCAGGTATGGGACCAACTTACCAAAGTATATAATCTTTATGGTCTGGGCTGGTTGCAGATCAACCCGCAGAAACTGAAGATCAACAACCTTTTCATTCAAAAAGATTCGCTGAATATCTTTTTAGGCCTTACGGCCAAACCGGTGATCAGTTTTGAAAAACCGGCAGAAAAGAAAGCACTCATTCCAAACATGGGGGCATTCAGCCGGCAGCAGGGTTTTTCCATTTTCCTGGATGCGGTGCTGAACTACGATTCACTCAGTCATATCATGAATATGAGTGTGAGCGGTAAGGAATTTGACTTCAAAAAAGGATTTATCAAAAAGAAATTCATCGTTGATTCCTGCCGGGTGTATGGTGGCGGCTTTGACAAACTGGTGATTAAAGTGAATTTCTCCGGAACCAACAATGGCGTGGTGTACCTGACTGGTCGCCCGGTATACGACAAGGATAAACGTAAAATAGAAGTAAAGGATATTGACTTTGATATTAAATCGAAAAATGTGCTGCTGGGCTCGGCCGATTGGCTTTTTGACAAGAAGATCACCAAAGAAATATCCCAGTACGCCCAGTTTGAACTGGGAGCTTACATAGACTCTGCCAAAACAAACATCAACCAGCAACTGAACCAGGAGCTGATGAAAGGTATTCGGAGTGCGGGCAATATAAAAGACATCCGCCTGATCGGTATTTATCCCATGCAGCAGCAACTTGTGATACGAAGCAATTGCAGCGGCGATCTGTCAGTAAAAGTGGATTCCGTTAATTTCAGTCTGTAACGTCCTCTTCCGAGCCGGGCGGAGTTGCCTTGAAGGAAAAATTACGTTGAGCCAGGTAGCTGAACACAACAACTATTGCAATGGTGAGTATTTGCGCCAGGATGGCATTCATTTTCAGCGTTTCCACAAACACTTTCAGCAGCAGGTAGTTCAGCAGCAGGTTGAACATACACACCACGAAATAACGTACCAGCTGCACTTTCCCTTTCATGTTTGAATCGGAGAATACCACATACTTCGACATAAAGAAACCAACCGGGAAGGTGACAAGGAAAGATACCAGCATGGCAGCTACGTGACCCTTGAAGGCATAGAAACCAAAGTCGAACTGCTTTTCAGCAAAAATGAATTTATAGCTTATCACATACACCAGGAAACCGAGCAGCACATTGCCCCCGCCGGATGCCGCATACCTGAAAGTCTGCAGATTCATCAGCCGCCGGAATGGCGGGTAAAAAAAATCAATGATGGGAAGGATAAAATCCCGGGCACTATGTATATGTCTGCGCATGAACGGGTGCAAAGGTAACAGAAAGCTGTATTCCCGCTTTACTGCCCGGTCCATATTTACCAAAGGCCATACACATTTAACAATGGCAGAATTCCTTTACTGATTGCGCCAGCCAGGAAGCACCTTGTCGAGCAGGGCCTCGTAGTCTTTATTGTTCTTTAATATCAGCAGGTCGGGGTCGTTCAGCAGGTTCTCCTTGTTCTTATACCCTTTTTCATAAGCTTCACGCAGACTTTTCACGGCAAGCTCTGGTTTATTTGCCAGGGCATAGCTGCAGCCAAGTTCAAAATATATTTTGCCTTTCAAGGGATCGGTGCGAATGGTTTTTTGCAGGTAAATAATTGCAGATTCATAGTTACCCAGGGCATGATAGGCCAGCCCCAGGTTATGTAATGCCGTGGTGGAGTTGCTGTCGAGCACCACAGCTTTCCGAAGGTAAACAAGTGCCGAATCGTACAGTTCCAATTTCATAAAGGCACTGCCCGCATCATTATAAGCCTGTACATAAGAAGGGTTAACACTGATAGCCTTGCGGAAATAAACAATGGCGGAGTCATACACTTTCATATCCTCATAGAAGTTCCCTACCGCATACCATGCCTGGGCATTGATTTCTGCCCTGGTGAATAATTGTTTTTGAAAATAAAATGCTGCGGAATCTGACAGCTTCATTTGCCTGAATACAGTAGAGAGATTGCCCCACATCAGGGGATTCTCCGGATCAAGATTCATCGCCCGCATGATATATACTTTTGCCGAATCGTATTGCTTCATGCCCTGCATCACCAGGCCCATATTATTTTGAAACTGGGGATTTTTCGGATCTATGCTCAGCGCCCGTCGCAGGTAGATGCGTGCCGAATCAAACCGTTTCTGGCCAAGAAAGGCCATTGCCATTTCGTTCATAAAATACGGGCTTAGCGGATCATTTTGTGAAAAGCCCTTCATAAAGCTTGTGACAGAATCCAGTTGGTTAAGCGCCTTAAATATCCGGATTATATTATTGGAGGCAGGTTTATAATCCGGCCGTATATCCAGTGCTTTACGGAAATATTGTTTAGCAGAATCATAGCCTTTGTCTTCGGCATAAATCACACCGAGGTTATTCAGGATGGAAGGGTTGCCGGGTTCCACCCGTATGGCCTGCTGAAAATAATGATAGGTGGAGTCAGGCATTTTTTCTTCTTTAAATACCTGCCCCATATTGATCAGCGCAAAGGCAGAATAGGGATTTGCTGTAAGGGCCCGTCTGTAGTAATATTTTGCCGAATCGTACAGCTTCAATGCAAAATTTGCCCGGCCAAGGTCGTTGAAAGCTTCCTCATAGTTGGGGTCAAGCTGTGCTGCCTGCTGGTAATATACTTTGGCTGAATCAAACTGTTTCAGGTCGCGGTAAAAATTACCGATGTAAATATTGACAATGGATTTATCCTTATAATTAGCAAAGGCCCTGGAATAATATATCCGGGCGGAGTCGAATTGTTTTGTTTCAAAAAAAGTTTTACTGATACCATTGTAAGCGCTGAGAAAGCGGGGTTCTGCAGCAATACTCTTTTTAAAATAAGTTACCGCTTCATTGAAATTTTTCCTGTTATAATTCACCCAGCCGATATTATTGTTTGCATAGGGATTACCGGGATCCAGTTGTAATGCTTTTTGATAATAGGCAATGGCCGAGTCGCCTTTGGAAAGCGAATAATAGTAGTGCCCCAGGTCAATATAGGCGTCGGCGTTATCGGGACTTACTTCAATAGATTTTTTATAGTAACGGATCGCCGAATCCGGCTTGTTTAATGTTTTATAAGAAAAGGCCAGTGTAACATACGGGTAGCGCCAGCGGGGTGCAGCATCGATGGCACGGTAGGCAAAAAAAATAGCGCTGTCAATCCGGTTATTGTCAAGATGGAGTGATGAAAGTGTGTTCAGCACGTAAGCAGCTTTGGGGTCAAGCTGGAATGCAGCATAAGCATAATTGAAGGCCTGGGTGATATTCACCATCCTCCTGTTTTGGCCGAAATAACCCCTTGCTTTAAAGAAATACATCCTGCCGAGCAGGGATTTGGCAAAATCAGGGTCGTCTTCGTTGATGATGGCGATCGCCTTTTCAAGCATATACCCTATCTCATAAAATTCCTGTTGCGCCACTTTTTCCATCCTGTTCAGGCTGCTGGTGATCTCATCGTTGGCATCATCATCTCCCAATTGGGCCCGTATTTTTTGTATGGAAGAGGCGTCTTTACAATCCAGGTAAAGGTTGATCTTGCTTTGCGCAAAATTGATAAATTCCACCGCAAGGGTTGATTGCGCATCAATGGTGTATGAATTGCCGGGAAACCGCTTTGCCATCAGCTCATAATAATACTCGGCCGACTCCTTCCCTATCAGTCGGCTTTCCCTCACTGCCGTATTGAACAGGTTATAAGCTTCTATCAGGATGGTATCGGCAGGGCCCAATAATCCCCTTCCCTTTGGGGCCACCATAGCACCACCCGCCTGCAATTTCTTTGCATCAATCCATTTCTGCAGGTATACTTTGTCTACTAAGCCCACCACATTCTCGCCCACTTCATTGCAGCAAAAGAAAGGATCCTGTTTTCGCTTAAATTGTTGTTGTGCAATGGCCGGTACATTCTTGTTTACATAACTCTGTATTTCCGACAGGGTGATCTTTTCGTCGGGAGCCGGGCCGCCATCAGCAAGGCCAGAGAGGCCATCAACCAAATAGTAGGTAAACAAACCATGACCGGAACCAATAGATGCATCCTCCAGCGACTCCTGGCCGGCACCGGTGGCCAGCATGATGATCTCTCCCACCCTTTTCTCAGATATGGCAGAGTTCAGGAAGTTAAGTCCTTCAGCACCACCGGGCAGTTCGTTGCTGCGGCAGGCATCCATGATAAAATACACTTCCACGCCTTTGTTTGTTTCGCTGGCGATCTTCTTCTTCAGGTTGTAGAGCTGAATGGCGCCTCCTACGAGGTAATTGTTTTTATCACCGGCAGGATTGCAATCGTAGGCCAGGTAAAAGAACTGGTCTTCGTCAATCGCATCACCGTGGCCGGCCAGGTAAATAAAAAGCCGGTCGCCCTTCTGCAGTTTCTTTACTTTAAGCCATTGAAAACCTTTGGTGTAAAAATTGGCGAGGGTGGCCTGTTCATTCAGAAGCATGTAAATGTTATCCTCGCCGAGTTTGCCGCCTCCCGGCGACCTGAGATAGTCGCGAAACATTTCAGCATCCTTATCTGCATAGGTAAGCGGCCGTACATACTTATACTTCGAAATACCCATTATCATGGCAAAGGTCTGCGGCCCTTGTATGGTGCTGTCCCTCGGTTTAGGTGGTGCTTGTGCATATACCCCCTTTCCGGCTGCTATAAATAATAGCAGGGCGATAACGATGGATGTGTTTTTTGGCATAAATTCGACCTACTAATTTACGGATTTACAGGTGAATGTCAACAAAACGAGGGCAGTATCCGGGAAAGTGTGGTGCGGGGTAAATCCGTATACAGGTAGTGTGAGAGCCGGTCAGTGTTGCAGCAAGGACATTTTTTCAGGAAATTATTTCACCGAATCGCTAACCTAACCCTGTTAATGAGTAAGAAACCGCTACACAAGCATATTGGCCACCATGCCAAAAAATTCCATGGCCATTTTACCAAATACCTGTATGAAAGGGACACTATTCTGGCCTCCCTGTGGGTTTATATATTCATTTTCGGTCTTAGCCTGATCCCGCTTAACCTGTATGTACTGAACCCCATCAAGCAGTCGCTGAAAGATTTTGATTTTACCGATATGGTGTATTCCAAATTGGGCAGAGGTGCTTTGGTACCGATTGATTCGACTATTACCATAGTAAATATCGGCAATGCTGATCGGGCAGGTATTGCAGGACTAATCGAGAAAGTGTCGGCAATGGAACCCAAAGTGATTGGCGTGGATGTGGTGTTTGAAGGTCCACGTGATTCTGTTGCTGACGCACTGCTGAGCGGGGTTATAAGCAATACCCCAAACCTGGTGATGGCCAACCAGGTGGAATACCCCACAAAAAAGGACAAGGTTGTAAACAATGGCTTTTTTGACAAGGCCAGCAAAGAGCAAGGGTTTGTAAACATGGTTACCAAAGACAACCAGAGCATCCGGCAGTTTCTTCCTTTTGAAAAGGTGGGGAATAAAAAGTACAAGAGCTTTGCGGTGGCTATTACAGAGAAATTTAATGCCGAAGCCGTCAAAAAACTTGAAAAAAGGCATAAAGAGTTTGAATTAATCAATTATACCCGAAGACTGAGCCGCATGGGAGATGATGCCGTTGACGCAGACAGCAAGGTTAAGGTAAAAGAACACGACCAGTACCAGACCATTGAGCCAGATATGCTGATGGAAGATAATGTAGACCCGTCCGCTATCAAAGGAAGGATCGTTCTGCTCGGCTATGTAAACCGCGACCCGAATGATATCCTGGACAAGAAGTTTACCCCGATGAATAAGCGGTATGCGGGCAAATCAACCCCTGATATGAATGGGATTGTGGTGCATGCCAATATCATTTCCATGATTTTGGAGGAGAATTACGTAAAAAAAGTACCTTCGTGGGCCAACTTACTGATTTCTGTGGTCGTCTGCTGGTTGTTCATGTCCTTCTTTATCCGTTACTACCTTGAAAATCACATCTGGTTCCACTTAGTAGCAAAGATCATCCAGGTAGCTTCTGCCTTTTTGTTTGCTTACCTGGGTATTTACCTGTTTGACAACTACCGTATCAAGGTAGATATGAAGATGAGCCTTTTGGTAATTATTATGGCAGTGGATGTTATCTATTTTTATGAGGCTTGGGCTGTGTGGATGCATAAAAAGTTTCATTACCATACGGTGTTCAAACCACACCATCATGGATAAAGCGTTTAAACCTTAAATACACACTGATGAAAAAGCTACAATTCCTGTTCTTCTTATCATTTTTAACGCTGGCGGCCGGTGCACAAAGCAGTTTTCTGCTCTACAGTTTCAAAGGAAACGTTGCCGTAGTGGAAAACAACGTGGAGGCCAAGGCCAAAGTGGGCAAGACCATGAACAGCAATGCCACCCTGAAAATCAGCCAGGGAGGTACCGCCACCCTTATTTGTAATGAAGTGGCCATGTTTACCATTTCAAAACCAGGCAGCTACCCTATGAGTAAATTCGGCGATTCCTGCAAGGTCAGCGGTAATTCTGTAAGCGCCAATTATGTAAAATACATCTGGGCGCAAATGACCAAATCATCCGGTTCTCCCGGCAGCAACCGCAAAGCCTACATGAGTACCGTTGGTGCGGTAAGCCGGAGCATCAACAACATCTGGGTGGATCCCCGGCTGGATACCGTGAACTATTCCGGTGGAGAGTTTCCCCTTTCCTGGAAATCATATACCGAGGCAAAGGATTTCGACTTTCACCTCTACAGTGCAGATAATATTGTAGAACCTTTTTACAATACCACTGTATCCAAACTGAAAATATCCATTCCTTCCTTTACGGCTAAAATGAAACCCGGGCAAACCTATTACTGGATTTCGGCCATAAAAGGAGAAGATAACGAAGAAAGAAAGGTGCTGAACTACGTCACCAAAGAAACCTACGATGCCGTACTGGCCAGTATTAAAAAACAAGGCGCCCAGTTTGAAGCACCTGCCGAGCAGGCTTACCGCATTGCCTTTATGCTGGAAGACGCACATTACCTTTCTGAAGCATTAGATTATTACACCAAGGCTGCCACACTTGACCCAAACAATGCCCTGTACCGGTCAACACTGATGTCATTTAAGAAAGATTACGAAATAAAATAGTTTTAACCCGTTCCTTTAAGGCCCCCGTCCGGGGGCTTTTTTATTTGTAGGTATCAGCCTACTTTTGAACGGAAGCAATAAAGCACTGAATGAAAATCTCGCTTTGGTCGGTTGGCAAATCACATGAAGCATATATTAAAGCCGGTGTGGAAGATTTCACCCGGCGCATCTCACGGTATTTTAAGATTGAATGGCACTTTATCCCGGCACCGAAAAATGCCGGTATGCTGAGCGAAATGGACCTGAAAAAAAAAGAAGGTGAAACCATACTCGGCTTGCTGGAAAAAGACGATTACCTGGTGCTGCTGGATGAAAGAGGTAAACAATTCAGTTCAGAAGGGCTGGCTTCTTTCCTTCAGGACAGGGCAAATGAAAGTACCCGCCACCTGGTATTCCTGGTCGGCGGAGCCTTTGGTGTGGATGAAGGCATAAGAATAAGAGCCAATCACACCTGGAGCCTTTCACAACTGGTATTTCCGCATCAACTGGTGCGTCTGATACTGGCCGAACAGATATACCGGGCCTGTACTATTTTGAAAAATGAGAAATATCATCATAAGTGAGATTTTTGATTTCAGGTTTTAGATTTTAGATTTACCAAAAGACGAAGTAAACCGCCGCGTATGACCATTACCCTTATTATTATTATCCTGACCTGTATCATATCCTTCGGTGCATTCAATAACAGCCGCATGATGGAGGACCTGATCTTCTATCCGCCGGCCATTACCAACCGGAAACAGTATTACCGCTTCTTCACCTGCGGACTTATACATGCAGATTATGGCCACCTGATATTCAATATGCTCTCCCTCTACTTCTTTGGCGAGTTTGTGGAGGAAAAGTTTGTTTACATCTTCGGCGATAAGGGGAAGATATTTTACCTGCTGATGTACGTGGCCGCCTTGTTTGTATGCCTGCTTCCCACTTTTGCAAAACATAAAGACGACTACCATTACAGAAGTTTGGGTGCTTCGGGTGCTGTAAGTGCTGTGGTATTCGCAGGCCTGCTGATAGCCCCTTATGTTGAAGTGGGTTTCTTTTTTATACCACCAATCATCCCCGGATTTATTTATGCCCCGCTTTACCTGATCATATCAGCATACATGGATAGGCAAGGCCATGGTAATATCAACCATTCTGCACATATCTGGGGTGCTTTATTTGGCCTGGGCTTTATTATCGTGGTGGGCAAATTTGTAGCCGATTACAATGCCATCTCAGAATTTGTCGCAGGTGTCAAACTATACCTGCAGGCTAAGGGATACACGAATTAACGATACGCCAGACTGCTTTCGTATTCCCTGTTACTTTAAACCGGTCATCTATCCGGTGACCAACAACCCATACGATCCTTTTAGCGCTTTCCAGCACCCACACATTCTCCTTTTCAGATAAGGACAGCTTCTTGTCGATCAGGAACCGGCTCACCTTTTTCTTCTTTTTCATCCCCAGCGGATAGAAATAATCACCCGCCTTCCATCTGCGCAGCAATAAAGGAAAGGTCACTTCTTTTACATCCAGTACAGCGGTCATCACATCAGGTGTTGTTGCCAGGTCCGCTGAATACTCCAGTTTCATTGTTCCTGCTGTATAGCTGATTGCACTGTCCGTATCGTTGATCAGCAAATTGGATGCTTCGCCAGTCGCCAGCGGACTGATGATCAGCCATTTCCTGTTTCGGAAGATGCGGTGTGTGGAAGAGGCCACATACTTTCCGGTTTCGCTATCCAGCAAGGCAATCACTTCTTCGGTCTGTTTTGCCGTAAAATGAAATGGGCTGATGAGTTCATACACTATAGTGCGCAACGGCCGGCTCTTTAACAATTTCAGAACAGGTATGTGATATTCGCCTCCTTTTTTTTCGGCCAGGTCGTGCCTGTACAAGTCAACAGACTGTTCATACAATTCTGCTGCTTCTGCCAATCTATCTATATTATGCAGCAGGTTCTCTTCGGTTGCCGGATACACGGATTTCAGCATCGGCAGTACCCGCAGGCGGAAGAAATTACGGGTATAGTTGTCGTCGAGGTTTGAAGAATCAGTAACATACTCCAGCCCATGCAGCAAGGTATACTCTTCAATATCGCTTCTGCGGGCAAACAACAGGGGGCGGATTATCTTTCCATTCCGGGGCTGCATACCCTTCAAACCCCTGATACCCGTGCCGCGAAAGAAATTCATAGCCACTGTTTCGATATTATCATCCGCATGATGTGCCGTTAACAACCAGGCCGGTTTATTGGCAGTGTTGTGTTGATCCAGTATTTCGTCAAACCATTCATAGCGGAGTGATCTTGCCGCTTCCTGGGTGGAGATGCCTTCCTTTTCTTTATATTGAATGGTATTGAACGTTTTGACCAAAACAGTTACTCCAAGTTGGTCTGCAAGCCGGCGAACGAATTGTTCATCCCTGTCGCTTTCAGCCCCACGCAACTGAAAATTGCAATGCAGTATGATAAAATCAAACCCAGCTGACTTACAAAGCCAGGCCAGCACCACCGAATCGGCCCCGCCGCTTACGGCCAGCAGCAGTTTATCATTTACCGTAAATAAATGATTAGCCCGGATATATTCCGCAAAACGCTGCTGAAGGTCCATTGTATGATTTAGAAATAAAAAAGTACACCTTGCCAGAAAATTCTATACCTTAATCCTTATACCGAAAAACTCACGACTCACGACTCACGACTCAAAACGTCAACTCCTCCCAGGCACTTTTCAATTCACCAAAAGCATGCTTATCACCAGCCTTCAGTGCCTCATCCATGCCCCGTTCGTACACCTTTACAGCCTCTTCTGTTTTGTCAATCCGCTCCAGGAGTTTCGCCAGGTGGTAATAACTGCCCACATAGCCCGGATTCCTGTTTAACAAATTCTCGAATAAACTCCTCGCCTGTTCATCATCTCCCAATTTGATATACTCCAATGCCAGCGCATGCTCCAGGAAATTGTCGCCAGGCGTGGCTGCCAGGTATTCTTTCAGTTTAGCGATCCTGTCCATAAATGCTTTTACCGGCGGTGAAAAAATTATTAGTTATAAGTTCGTATTTATTACATGCCTTCCCTATCTTTGCTTAGTTGCATAAACAACTATTTGTCTGACTTATCATCACAATAATCGCAGTCATATGAAGATCTTAGTTTGTATCTCGAAAACGCCGGATACCACGGCAAAAATAGCCTTCACCGATAACAACACGAAATTCGACGTGAATGGCGTACAGTGGATCATTAACCCCTACGACGAGTGGTATGCCCTCGTTCGTGCCATCGAGCTGAAAGAGGCTGACGCTTCTTCAGTAATTCATCTTGTTACAGTTGGCGGGGCCGATGCAGAACCCATCATCCGTAAGGCATTGGCACTTGGCGGTGATGAAGCCATCCGTGTAAACAGCGACAGCCACGATAGCTATTACATTGCTTCGCAAATAGCAGCCGTAGCCAAAGAAGGCGGGTATGGCCTGGTCCTTACCGGCAAAGAGACCATTGATTATAACGGTTCTTCCATTGGTGGCATGGTGGCAGAACTGCTCGATCTGCCTTACATTTCGCTGGCCACCAAATTAGAACTGGCAGGCAACACCGCTTCAATAACCCGTGAAATTGAAGGAGGAGAAGAAATAAATGAAGCCTCACTGCCTCTCGTAATCAGTGCGCAAAAAGGAATGGCCGAAGCCCGCATTCCCAATATGCGGGGCATTATGGCGGCAAGAACAAAACCATTGAAAGTGGTGGAGCCCGTTGCAGCCGATTCTCTTACCACAGTGGCTGGCTTTGGATTGCCCCCGGCAAAAGCAGGGGTGAAACTGGTAGCGGCAGACAACGTGGAAGAACTGGTGAGGTTGCTGCATGAAGAAGCCAAGGCAATCTGATAAAACAACAACAACGTTTCGCAAAAGCGTTTTACTAAAAAATCAACTCACATCAACCTTACAATATGTCAGTACTCATTTTTATAGATACCGCCGAAGGCCACGTAAAGAAAGCTTCGCTGGAAGCAATTACCTATGGCGCCAAACTGGCCGAACAACTCGGCACCAACGCCGAAGCATTAGTGCTTGGCCCCGTGTCGGACGATTTGCCTTCCTTGGGTAAATACGGCGTTAAGAAAATACACCATGCAGCTGCTGATAGCCTTGCACACATGGATGCACAGTTGTATGCAAAAGCCATTGCACAGGCAGCCGAAACTACCGGCGCTACGGTAATCATTTTTTCAAACAACACTACCGGCAAAGCCATCGCTCCACGCTTATCTGTACGGATGAAAGCCGGCCTGGTATCCGGTGCTGTGGCACTTCCTGATACCAGCAACGGATTTGTGGTAAAGAAAAATGTATTCTCCGGTAAGGCGTTTGCCAATATTGCGGTGAATACCCAGGTAAAGATCGTGGCGCTCAGCCCGAATGCTTACCAGACCCTATCTGGTGAAGGCACTGCCGAAGTGGTGACCTTTAATGCTCCGGCAGATACCGCTAAGGTGAAGGTGACCAGTGTAAATAAAGCCAGCGGCGAGGTACCCCTTACCGAAGCTGAAGTGGTGGTAAGTGCCGGCCGTGGATTAAAAGGCCCGGAAAACTGGGGTATGGTGGAAGAACTTGCCAAAACACTCCATGCTGCCACTGCCTGTAGCCGCCCTGTGGCCGATGCACACTGGCGTCCGCACAACGAACACGTAGGACAAACCGGTATTGCCATTGCTCCCAACCTGTATATTGCCATCGGCATTTCCGGCGCCATTCAGCACCTGGCCGGGGTAAACAGAAGTAAAGTGATCGTGGTGATCAATAAAGACCCCGAGGCCCCTTTCTTCAAAGCCGCCGATTACGGTATTGTGGGCGATGCGTTTGAAGTGGTGCCAAAACTCAACGAGGCTATCAGGAAACTGAAAGGTGTGTAGTAACCCCCTTTCATATTTTCAATATCTTTAAGACCGGCAATATTGCCGGTCTTATTTTTTTACCATGAAAAAAACAAAGCTCTTTTTGCTGCTAACCCTCTTCTCCCTTGCAGCCGTTGCACAACAGGATTTCCAGGGTACTATTCGGTACAAAGTCACCAGGCTGACAGGTGTGGATGAGGGAGAAGACAGTACAATGATCGTCACCATGCACCTGGCACCCAACAGGATCCTCTTTATTACAGATAAGGAAGATGAGGAGAATGTATTGATCATGCTCGATTCGCTGAAGATATTCATGCTTGATAAAGAAAATAAGACTTACAGTATCAAGCGCATTTACAAGGTACCCCAGGTATCTTCCAATCCGAATGAAACCATTGCTGGTTATAAAACCACCCTGTTGCAAACACAGGGAAGCGCAGGCTTTGGCACGGGCCTTATTCAATCGCAGCTATGGACAGCCGACGATTTAATTTACCGCCTGCCTCCCGGGGTTTATATTAATGAGTTCATGATGTTTTTTCAGAACGACCGGATCGCATTGAAAGTGCTTCTGCATGTTGGTGGTTACGACTTCGATGATGAACCGGAGCAAGACATTGATGGGCATTCCACCAGGAACTTTAAAATGGAACTGGAACTGAAAGCTTTTGAAGTGAAACCCGGTATTATGCCGTCAGATCTTTTTGAATTACCAAAAGAGTTTTCAAAGGAAAATACCCATTACCGCAATGGATTTGGAAATGAGGCCATTGATACAATGGTGATTGAAGCGGTTGATACCGCTGCAATGATTGCAGAACCCCCTCCTCCTCCCCCACCACCAAAAAAACCAGCCAAAACACCTGTCAAAACAAACACAAAAACAAGTTCGCCAGCCCGAAAGGATGACTGATAGCCTCCTGCAGGCATTTGTGTTTATCGTATTTTATTACAAACTTGCAGGCTACAAATAATCTTCTATGAAAAAACTAATATTCTTCCTGTTCATCCTTTCCTTTTCGTCAGCCGCCATGGCCCAGAAGAAGAAAGGGAAGAATGTACCTCCTCCAACGGATTACCGTGTTGGTGACACTTCCGATGTTCCCCTCCCTCCGCCAACGTCAAAAAAAGGAAAGAGCAAAGGCAAACCCAATCCGGCTGCTATTGATTACCAGCAACCCGAGGCAGTGGCTGATACCTCCACCAAATTCAATGGGGTGATTAAATATCATATAACCACCGATGACCCGGCCGACCGCGACTCCATGTTCATTATTTTCAGCGACAACCAGATCCGGATCACCATGTTTCTGCCTACCAGCAAACCGGATGTGATCTATGAAAACACAATGATCGCCAACAGTGACGACAGCACCGTTACCATCGTAGACAAACAAACCAAAACCTACCGGGTGGAAAAATGGGACAGGCGAAATGCAGGCACCGAAATATCATTGGGCTATTATAAAAAGGGGGGCCCTGTTCTTAAAATATTATGCAAAGAATTCAGCGGTGAAATGAAAACCCCGGACGGCGAAGTGTTTGAAGCGGCAGCGCTGGTAAGTAACCAGCATTCCTTTATCCGCATAGAAGATTATAACTTTCTGAATATACAGCCCGTGGTGCTCGACTACAAAATAGTACTCGGATGGCGAACCAAAACATCCAATAATGAAAACACTTATATAGTAGCCTATAAAATAGAGCCCGGCAACCCATCATCGTGGTTCGACCTTACCGGCTATACACGCAAATAAGGGGCTATGTACCAGCCTGTTCAATTTATCAGTCATAATATGGCTTGGTTAAAAGTTATGCTGTAAATTCGTGGCACTATGCGGAAAATCGAATTGGAAATAGTGGCCCTTTCTCACAGCATCACCCAGACACATTCGTATGCCGTGGTGCTGGGTGAGGTAAATGGCCTCCGCCGCCTTCCCATCGTTATCGGCGGTTTCGAGGCACAGGCTATAGCAGTGGCGCTTGAAAAGATGCAGCCCAGCCGCCCCCTGACGCACGATCTGATGAAGAATTTCATGAATGCATTTGTGATCGACCTGCATGAGATCATCATCTGCGATCTCCAGGAAGGTATTTTTTACTCAAAACTGGTATGCTCTACCGAAAAAGATACTGTTGAAATAGATTCCCGCACTTCCGACGCCATCGCACTTGCCGTTCGCTTTGGTTGTTCTATCTACACCTATGAACATATCCTGGAAAACGCCGGAATTCTCATGGAAGACGCAGGCTCTGATACCGGCCGTAAGAAAAAGGAAAAGCAGGAAGTAATGGTGGAAAGCGACGCCCCCACCGGAAATGAAGACCTGAAAACCATGACACTGGAAGAACTCAATAATCTTTTGAATGAAGTGCTGGATAATGAAGACTATATAAGGGCTATAGCCATCCGCGATGAAATAAACAGCCGCAGTAAAAACCGATAACAGGGATTTGCTGATTGGATAATTTGCCGGTGTTCCCCGCTTACTCATCCCCCCGGCTTCAGACTTTCCGGTTCACCTTTTTCTTTTACTCATAAATAATAGTATTTTTACGGCCGTTCACAAATCATCCGTACCCTGATAACTTTTAAAATCCATTGATCCGTGATAACTTATCCCAATTGTAAGATCAATCTTGGCCTGCATGTCCTGGAAAAAAGGGCAGATGGTTATCATAACCTGGAGACCATCTTCTACCCCATTCCTCTTTGCGATATCCTTGAAATTATTGAGAATAAAACTCCGGAAGACAGTCCCAGCTTTCCGCTAACCACCAGCGGACTTCAAATACAGGGCAACGTTTCCACTAATCTTTGTGTGAAGGCCTATAAACTGCTGAAAAAGGATTTTCCTAAGATGCCATGGGTTCGTGTACACATACATAAGATCATCCCGATAGGTGCAGGCCTGGGCGGTGGAAGTTCCAATGGCGCTTTTGCACTGGACATGTACAACCGGCTTTTTCAGCTCGGCCTGAGTGATGAACAGCTGATGCGTTATGCAGCTACATTGGGCAGCGACTGCGCTTTTTTCATAAAAAATAAACCAAGCTATGCCACCGGCCGGGGCGAAATGCTGGAAGAAGCGGCAGTAGACCTTTCCGGCTACAACTTTGCTGTGGTAAACCCCGGCATTTATATCAATACCGGTGATGCCTTTCGTGAAGTAAAACCCCGGTGGCCGGAAGCCAGTCTTGCCCAATTGATCCGGCTGCCTGTAAATGAGTGGAAACATGTACTGGTGAATGACTTTGAAGCTTCTGTTTTTGAAAAACATCCGGCTATCCGGCAGGTAAAGGAAGCCTTGTACGAGGCAGGCGCCATCTATGCCTCAATGAGCGGCAGCGGCAGCACCGTATTCGCCATCTTTGAAAAAGGGGCTAATGCCAGCCTGCAGTTTCCCCCGCATTATTTTGTACGGCACCTGCAAAGCTGAAAGACTCCCTTTACTGAATGAGTATATTACATGGCGATATTGCTTAACTTACCGCTGTACTAAATCAATCTGCCATGAAAAAAGTTATTCTTCTAACTGCCGCATTTGTCCTGTTCCATGTTGCCCGGGCGCAGTTTGTTGCCACGATGGAGATAAAGGATAATGACACCATCACCGGGCTTTGTAACAGAAAAGCTGTTTATACTTTATTCCCCATGTTTGGCGGGCAGGAAGAAGCAAAATGCTCCGTTACAGATGAGGAGATCGAAAACAGGCTGAATACTGAGGTAGCCTACCTGAAGGACAATCCCAAAACCAGTGATAAAGGTATGGTGAGCATCATCATCAATTGCAAGGGAGAAGTACTCCGCTGCGAAACGGATAATAAAACAAAAAGCCCCGAATTGGATAAACAGGTACTCGCCGTCTTTGCCTCACTTAAAACCTGGAAACCCGGGAAACTGAATGGAAAGGATGTGGACAGTGTGGTACTGACGAG
>JAEUVM010000748.1 GCA_016787125.1 Chitinophagaceae bacterium
TTTGCCACTGATGGTCTTTTGTGAATCATCCTCTTCGGTATCAAAGGAATCGAGATTTTTTACCACATATTCACGGAAGGCGGGGCAATTCAGTGCGGCATCACGGCCAATGTTTTCGCCGATCTTTTCCATGTCTTCATCGTTCTCAATGCTGAGGCCCCATTCCTTCTTGATGTCTTTTTCGTACTTGGCGATCACATCCAGAATGATAAGTCCCATTTCCATATCAAGCTGATCGGGCTTTATTTTAGCCAGGTCTTTCTTGCTGAATTCATCACAAAAGGTTTTGGTGATGCGCTGGTTCAGCGTGGAGTCTTTTTGCGCAGCTGATGTAAAAGTGAGAAAACATACAGATACAATCAGCATACTTATGCCGGTAAACAACTTCTTTTTCATAATCATTTTTTAGTGTCAGGGCAAAGCTATTAAAACTTTGCTCAATTAACACCTGTAATTTGCGAAAGAGATCCCGATTGAAACTCTTCGTTTTTTCCGTTAAACCACTGCCGGTGATTTGGGTAAAACTATTTTTCACCTCCGCTGCTTTTATGACGCTCACATTGTAAAGGGTTTCCGGCTATTTTCTGACTATTGTTAATCCAAACTATTACGTAAGTGCGGCGATATTATATAGGCTTTCCTGATCTCAATTATTTCTGTTTTTTTTGTACTCTTTGTCAGTTTGATTCCGTACAACTCAAGCAATTTCTTGCTGATAAAAACAATGTTCCCTTTGGGTATTGTGAGATCTGAAATCTTGCTGGTAAGTTTATTTTTTTCAATTTCTATAAAGACAGTAAGCTTGTCCTCCAGATCATGTAAGAGACCTTCCAAAGTATAATTAGTATATACTATTTCACCATTATCCTCAGTAGAGAGTGGGCCGTCATCTGGCGAAAGGGGAGTAGAGTTTTTTATAAATTTTTGTGGATCAACAACCCTCATTGTCCATACTTCAGTTGACACTATCTTATTTTGAATAGAAATTTTCCGGGCCTGTGCAAAAGCAGCAAGGGCTGTTTCTATGAACTTTTTATCTGTAACTGAGTGATGCATTTCAAACCGCATAAAGTAATTAGCGTCTTTCCCGGGCAGCAAATTTTTTATTCTCCGGAAGGAAGTTTCTTTCATGAATTGACACATAAAATTGATGGTTTTCCCGTTGAATTGTATGTATCGCATGCTTTTCCCGTCATTGCCTCTATATATTCCGTCTCCCTTGTAAGGTACTTCTGCCATTATAAGCCTGAAATCTTTTCCATTGATTGTGTCTTTCTTAAGCTGGGAAAACCATTGCTGTCTTTGTTTATATTCTTTTGTCTTTTCAGCTGTTTGCCTGGTCAGTTCTTCCTGTACTTTTAAGAACTTCATGCTGAGTATGTCATTCAGTATGGCGGGTGTAAGTTCTGCTGTGGTGCCTGTCCAGCGAAGTATTCCCTCCTTATCTATGATTACAGTACGTGGTATGTCTTCTATTCCAAATCCCCGGGCTGTCAACCCATATAAATCGTTTACTGTGGCATTTTCTTTGGATGCTTCAGTGATTGAATCAAGCAGGTAAAGAGCTTTTACCGGTCTTTTTAATAAGAACCTGCTGACCTTATCTTTCTCTTCGGAAGACATGATGGCAAACAATACAGAGTCCGAGGCAAATTTATCTGCTAACTCACTGAAATGGGGGAATGAAGCAACACAGGGGTGACACCAGGTAGCCCAAAAATCCAGTATAACATATTTGTTTTTCAGGTTTGCCGGGGTGATCAATTTGTTGTTTAGGGGAGCCGAAAACAAAATTTCAGGCGCCGGTTTTCCCACTGTTTGTGATATGGCAGAATGGTAAAGGGTCATCAGTAGTGTAACGGAAATAATAAACTTTTGCATATGTTTTTTCAGCAAGACTATATGCTTTTGTATCCTGCTTTGACAACCATTTTGAATTTGACGGCTGTCAGTTTGTATACTGCATCATGGGGTATGTAAAAGTATCTTTCTTACCTCATCTTTTCGTTGCCTGGAAACAGGAATTTGGGAATTATCTGACATTACAATGCAAATACCATCCTTCGAAAGGAGGCTTATTACATGTGATCTGTTTATAAGATGTGACTGGTGTGTTCTTATAAAACCATATTCCGAGAGCAGCTCTTCATAAAATCTCAGGGGTTTTGATACCACTATTTTTTCTCCTTTCTCAACAAAAAAATAAGTATAAACATTTTTGCTTTCAGCCCTGATGATATTTTTTACCGGTATTAATCTGGTTTCATGCAGCAGCGGTAATGCAAGCTTTACTTCAGCGGAGTTATTGTTCTTTAAATAGTGTAACAGGTTCTTTAAACTGGTATTTTCTTTTTTTTGTGCTATCCGTTTAGCGGCTTTTCGTACTGCTTCAGTGAGTTCATCTATAATGATTGGTTTAAGCAAATAATCAATAGCGGAAAATTTTGCTGCCTGGATGCCGTATGTATCATGTGCAGTCACAAATATTACCTCAAACAGGATATCGGAAAGAGATCTCAGGAATTCGAACCCATCTTCTCCCGGCATTTGTATATCGAGAAAAATCAGGTCGGGTGGATGGCTGGTAATATATTCCCTGGCCTCAGAAGCAGTATGAGCTATACTAACCGGCCCGATATTCTCACAATACTTACGTAACAATATGGCCAGGTTATCTGTATTCTTTTTTTCATCGTCTATGATCAGGGCTTTTATCATAACCAGTTTTCAAATTGCAGTATACATTGGGTGTTTCCCGGAAGCGATTCAATATCAAACAGGATACGTCGGTCTTGCAGAATCTGGTTCAGCAGCTTAATACGTTCAAAGGTAAGCTGTAAACCAAAGCGGCCCCGGTTCTCAGGCGTTTTAAAGCCGGGACCGTTATCTTTTATGCAAATGACCATCGTATTATTTGCCTTTTTTACAGAAATTTCGAGGATGCCTTTGTTTACAACTGCTAACCCGTGTTTGATAGCGTTTTCAACTATTGGCTGCATGAAAATGGCAGGCATTTCCACCTCGTGTGCAGATAAATTCATTTCCACTTCAATAGTATAACGAAATTCAAACCTAAGCGATTCAATCTCCAGGTAATTGCGTATATATTCCAGTTCTTCATCAAGGCTCCACATGATCTTTGTACTGCTTTCAAGAGCTGACCGCATCAATATACTTACTCTTCCCAGATAACTGTTGGCTTTTTCAATCTCCAGGTGATTGATCAGAAACTGTAAAGTTCCCATTGCATTAAAGATGAAATGGGGATTCAACTGAGCCCTGACAGAAGTCATCTGCAGTTCCAGCTGTTTTCTTTTTTCTTCTTTTGATAACAATTGCTTTTCTTTTCTTCGCTTATAAATACTCCAGCCTGTCCCTGTAAGAACCACCCCTGCAATAAATGCGATCAATATCTGTACATAGGTTATCTGCCACCAATAAATGTCAACTTTTATTCTATATTCCTTTATTACATGCGGAGTAAGGTTGTACCGTAACTGCAAAGTATATTTTTGCCCTTTCGTCATGTTGTTAAACTGAATAACAGGGATCTCATTTTCTATAGTTTTCCAGGAGGTGTCGTGTTCGGTACGGGGCGATAACAGCCTGTATTGAACACGTAATGTATCTGTCTCTTCAAAGCGCTTCAAAAGCAAAAGCAAGTCGTTATGAAAAGGTGAAACGGTAATAAAATTTCCAACGGCCAGGCTATCTTCTGAGTTTATCTGCAGGCTATCACGTTTCTGCATCAATTGGGTAAACTGTTCTTTTTCACTCAGATCATAGGCGGCTATAATACGGGGATAAGGGTCAGCCTTATAAATTTTGTATTCACAAAGCAGCGCTCCATTAGTTAAATTAGTGGTGGTAATGGTTATAGAGTCATGACTTTTCAGGCTGCATCGCAATGCCAGGAACAGCCGGTTCATGAACTTTACTGTTTGCAGGTATTTATTAATGATGATTTCCCCTGAAAGGAGCTGATCCATTGCGACTTTATCCAGGATGACCTCGTTGTCGATTTCTATTGATATACGGTGATTAGAGATTAAAGGCGAGGAAAAAGCACTGTCCTGAAAGTCAGCTGTGGGAAATTTTACGTTCGATACTTTTAACCCCTCATTTCCGCTATAACCAGGGTAAATGAAGGCTACTATCGAATCACCGGCAACCCAGGTAGCAGTTCCGCCGGGTAGTATATCCTTGTCGTATAGCACATCATAATTAAAGAGATTAATGTTTGTATGATTCCAGTACACCAGCGATTCCCATACTTTTTGACTTTGGGCAGGGATGCCCATCAGGAAAGACCAAAGAAGGAATGATAATCTGATATAGAGCAGCTTTTGCAACATGCCCGCCAATGCTACAAAATTTCCTGCCTACTTATCCAGGTTTTTTGTAAATGGTACAGATGATTTTGAATTTTGCCGAAAATGTTTGAGGAAGACCTGAAATAACTGATTCGCACAGGTGCCACAAACTATGTTTTATGGCCAATTCTCCACTAACTTAAGTGAAGAAAATAGGTCTTCGTTTGAGAGAGATAAACAACAAGTTTAAAAGCAACTATTAAAACCTCGGGCAATTCAGCTTTTTGGCATCAGGGTCGCCGGGTTTCTTGATATAGATCAGTGAAAGTTCCATACCGCCCCTTGCATTGGAAGCCGGTTTCAGGCTGGAAGTATTGGCATCATACGATACCCCGATGTGGATACCCGCAAACTCAAGCCCTACATAAGGAATAGCGGCATCATTCAGCCGGTACCATGCGCCAAGGAAAAAGTTGGTGGGGTTTTCTTCGCTGTTGTTTACATTATAACTGAAGGCACCGCCCACAACTGTATTATGGGCTTTTGCCTGCATGCTGTGATTGGCAGCAAAATGCACGGCATGGTAGGAGCCAACCGGTATCCTGCCACCTGCCTGTATGGTGGTGCGGGCAGCCAGCAGGTATTCACCGCCACGGAAA
>JAEUVM010000045.1 GCA_016787125.1 Chitinophagaceae bacterium
AAAGTAGATCTGCTTCACTCCGTCTGTACGGGTGGTGATGGCTTGTGCTTCGCCCGGCCAGTTTTCAAAAGGCACTTTGTATTTATTGAGTGTCTTCACAAACTCTTCCACGGAGGCCACGGAAAAACAGAAATGGGTGTTCTTGCCAGGCACGATAGGTTTACTGTTGGCCTGTATCAGGTGCAGGGCAGCCCCGGGGCCAATGGCAAACCAGGTATGTTTACCATCGTGAAAGGGTTCGGGTATCGTATCCAGTCCCACCACCTGCTGATAGAACCGGGTGCTGGCAGCCAGGTCGGTCACCTGCACGGCAATATGGTTCAGCCGGGTGCCGGTATTGGTTTGTGCGGTCATGGTATTATATATAAGGAATGAAAAAACGCAGATGATGTATTGCTTCATCAGCGGAAGGTAACAACATCTGCGTGAAATACACTTTGCACACGGATTTTAAGGATAGGACGGATGAACACTGATTTTTTTGCTGCGCCGCTGCGTCTCTGCGAGAAATACATTTTGCCACATAGAAAAACAGAAGCATAGCAATACACATAGCTATGTGATCGTCTATATTACCTATCTGCTATGTGGCATTTCTCCGAACTGTAACGCAACCATTCAACATATGACATTCAACACTCAACATATAACACTCAACATATAACACTCAGCATATTCTTTCCCCTATTCTCTTTTTTTGCCTCTTTGCAAAAAATCGCCCGCGCCACACCAACCATGCCAAAAACCCCGAAAAAAAACCGCACAAAAACGCAGTATTAAAAAAAGCCGTACTATGTTTTTTGACCCCCCTTCTTTATCAGCACATTACAAAAAAAAAACACAAAACTTATTTTGTGCCTTGTAGAGATTTCTCTACAACCATGTAGTAAAATCTCTACAACCATGTAGTAAAATCTCTACAAGCTTGTAGAGATTTCTCTACAAACTTTCTCGTCCGGAGGGTGAATTTTTGTGCTGTCAACAGAATTATTTTTTAACTCTCGTAAAACTAAAGCAAGATGCAAAAGAACCTGATCTCTGCCGCCTTAACCGCGGACGAGAAGAGAAGGTGAAAGAGTTGCTGGGTGCTTTGTCGGCCATTCTGAAGCCAAAGCTTATCGGTCTTTCTATAGAAGAAAGGCAGGTGCTGGCCAAGATGAATGACAAAACCCATCCCTTTTGCCTGAAGGTGGAGCGCTATTGCGAACTGAATCCTGAGTTTACGCCCAATTTCATGGATGTAAACGAGTTCGTAAAAGATCTTCACCTGGTGAATGAGCTGAAGCCGGTGTTTGATATCGTATCGCAAATGAACAGTGACCTGGAGGATACGACCATGCTCGCCGGATCTGAGGCTTATGATGCAGCCCGCTATTATTACCACTCGGTAAAGTATGCGGCCAAGCACGGAAATGCGGCTGCAAAGCCCATTTACGACGATCTGGCCAAACGCTTTCCCGGTCCACGTGGTGGTAAAGGTGGAAGCGATCAGCCGCCCGGCAACACGCAGTAAGCTGTTGCCCCCAAGGCCGGTGGATACATTTCCACCGGCCTTTTTCATGCCCGCCCTGGCCCGGTTTTGCATCGCTGGGAGGCCGCCCAGCCCTGCAGCATTACCATTCGGCACCCCATCTTTAGCCGCCCGGCTACCCAACATTCCCCTTTTTACCCCATTTTTAGCTTATCCCTTCATTTTTAGCCGTTTACAACCGCTTCCGAAGCGGTTGCATTCTATGTTTGGAGCGGTTGAAGGGTATGTTTGGAGCGGTTGAAGGGTATGTTTACAGCGGTTGAAGGGTATGTTTGAAGCGGTTGAAGGGTATGTTTGAGGCGGTTGAAGGGTATGTTTGAGGCGGTTGAAAGGTATGTTTACAGCGGTTGAGGGGTATCCCAAACATACCTCTGTTCTCCCTCCGAAGCGGTTGAAATCTCCCTTTTACACCCCTGTGCCCATCACCCGATACAGGCCCAATTAGTGTTTTACCATCCCGCCGGCAATGTGGGAGGGAGTGGTGACGGATAGTTGAGCGGGGAGCGGCCTGTTTCGGTGGGTGGCAGGAATGCTGTCTTGGTTAGGAACGTGCCAGCCTGACACCAGGCACCTGACAACTGACACCCGATTTTACCCTGTTTATGGTATTGGCTGCCAAATGGCCCTGTAGTATTTTGAGCACCTCCTTATACCTTATCTGGTGAAAGTTTATGGGTGGTGGCCTGTGAAAGCTGACCTTATTCAGCCAAATGCAAGCAGGGGTAGCAATAATAGTTATAGTAATAGCAGTACTGGTATTAATTGCAGCACTGGGTGACTGGAGAAGGCCCGATGCGGAAGAGGGCGATTATAAAAGAAGAACATCGGACCCTGATCCTGTTACTGATGCCATACTGCGGAAGTTGAAAAGCCGGAAGAGCTATTACCGGGAAATATACCTGAAATCGGACGCCTGGAAGAGAAAGCGCTATGTGGTGATGAGACGTGACAACTGGCGCTGTGTGCATTGCGGGGCCCGAGCCACGCAAGTTCATCATAAACGATATGCCAAAAGGAATATCGGTAAAGAACCTATTGAATGGCTGGAATCGGTTTGTAAGAGTTGTCATGAGAGGTTACATGGGTAGGAAGTGTTTACCAGTGGCATCATTTGGAAATTATAGTAACGCTTTCTATCTTAGGGGACACACCTGTTACGCCGGGGCAAATACATCCGGCTTCTGAACCTGCCCCCAGGCATTGTTGCAGCCTTTGTATCCGGGAATAGTAAGAAGTTTATTATTGATTAGTTAGAGGTAAGTAACGTTTAATCTGTTTTATACGCAATTGTGCATAGCTGAATTCAAATGACAACAATCGAGAAAAAAATACTTGAAAAATACGAGAATGCCGGTAAGCTAATTGAATTGGTTAGAGAGTATGATTTGGAGAATGTCATTAATAAGGCCATTCAACAAATAGAATCAAAAATAAGAAATAAGAAAACCCAAGACTTGCCGAGATTATCGGGAATAATTTTAAATGATATTAACTCGCTGATTTCTAAAATAAATGATCCTGGGAAAAAGAAACAAATTGAGTATTTGCTTAGTGATATTTTTCAGGAGTATTTGAAAAAAATTTCGGAGGAAGAAAATTCTCAAACCATTTTATCGGAAATACAAGAAGGTATTAGAACTGCATGTGATTATAGCGGATACGATTATGACAAACTTTCCGCCTACTTAAACATAGAAAAACAGCAAGTTCTTTTGCCAAGGAAAAACAGAAGGGATATTTATTATGATTGGAATGGGGAGGTTCACGAATTGGATGAATTGGCCCGCCATATTTACGACATGAAATTAATTCTCTCCGTAAAAGAATTCAAACGTCTTTTTAGTCCTGTGTCTGGTCATCTTTCGCTAAAATGTAATCAAGAATATACTGATAAGCTATTGGTTCTGTTTCAAATTCTAAAAGAGAGAAAGCTAATTACGCCAAAAGGGAAAGGTAATAGCGGGCATTTTACGCCTTTTGTTCAATACTCAACGGATAACGAGGGAAATTTTTTAATTGAAAAATCCGCAAATAAAGAGCATGAGAAATTAAAAAGGAACAAGGCCAAATATCAGAAATTACGTGAAAAAATGGAGGGTGTTGTGAATGGGATAGTTAACAAACCGATAAGACAACCGAGGGACAACGACCGTTATCCACTTCAAAAAGGTAAGTAAGCGCATTAAATTAGCGGAATAAAAATTAAATCAAATGACAATTACACAATTTATTCGGGCTTACAACCTTAAGCAGGCAGACGCAATAGTTTTGAGAAAAAAACTACTTGGAATGGTAGATCATTATGCAGTCTTTTTGGGTTACAGGGGAAATCGTCCTGTTTTTGTGGCAAATTACCGTGACGGGGTCAATGAGGTATCCGAAACAGAAATCCGCCAGCTTTTGCAAGAAATGGAACCCGTTTCGATTGACCCGTTTCCGGGTCAAGAACATGAAAGGCAAAATGCAGTCATAAGGGCAAATTCACGAGTGGGAGAAAAGGCATACAATTATGTTTCTAATAATTGTGAGCACTTTAAAGAATGGGTGCACAATGGAAAAAATCGGAGCACTCAAGTAGACACAGCAGGAAATGTTGCGCTTACGCTAAGCGCAGGTGCGGCAATTGTTGCTGCAGAGACTAAAAATCCTAAAGTTGCAGCATGGGCGCTAGGGTTATTACTTATCGGTGCGATTTTAAAGGAGGGTGCTGAATAATCGATATTTGATTACAAGAGTACTTTGATAAAATGAGCGCAAATACGGGTACCTTAAAATACTATGGCTCTTTGGAGTAGCTGCTCTAAAGACAATCAAGTTTAGAACCGTTCATTTTGTTGATCTGTTAAATAGTTGAGAAGCCTAGTGACTTTTGCCCAGTTTACCTTGTTTATGGTATTGGGTTTCAGTCAACGATATAGTATTTTATTCTGTTTTTTTGTCAGATGCATATTGTTTTGACAAGAGAGTTTTAGCGATATGAAATACTATAATTTGACTTATTAAAATGTTACCCTTTATTCTATGAATTTAATTAATGATAGCAAGTAAAACACTCACTTTTAATATGGAGAAAAAAATAGTAACATTCAACATTTACAGATTTCATCTATTGCCTTTAACAAGTAATTCGCAGCAACTTGAATTGTTCCCAAGGCGAAAAATTACTGCAAGAGAAATAAGAGAGAAAAAGAACAGTTTCTTTAAAACTGAGCTGGACAAACTAGGAAATTCAAGAGTCACGAAACATCCACTTAAGTTACATGATAAGGCGAACGAAATTTATCTTTTTAAGATAGCTCAAAAAAAGGTAACAAAAATTACGAGGAATTTCAAAACTAGCAAAATTGATAATGAGCCTTATTCATATGTAATAATCAATAACGACCCCTCAATCCAAAAAATAGCTATAAGTGATAATATTGAAGCTTTCAGTCATCCTGATGTTATAAAGAATATTTTGAAGAAAACGTTTCAAAAAGATTTGGATAAGTATGGCCTAAATATTGAAATAGAGCAATTGTTCGATGAGGCAAGTTTTTGGAAATATGCTAACCAGTACAAGCATTTAATTACATATTTAAATTTTCAGTTCATTAAGCCAAACTTGGCTAATATTTCCTCTTCTCTACCGGAAGTTTTTAAGAAGTTTACAGAGGATGTAAATAGTCATGAAAGTAATATTAAGATCAAAGCGCCTGAAAATGGAACCTTAGAAGGTATTGATAAATCAAATAAGAATATTAAAGGTCTGGTTGAATATGCTTCAAAGGGTGCTGGGAACATAAAGTTGAAAGTTAAAAAACTAAGAAAAATATTGAGTACCAAAGAAAATCCAATAATAGTGCAAGCGGATGAAATTTCAATTGAAGGCGCACCTGAACAAGTAGTGAAAATATTTAAATCAATTGTTGAGTGAAATTAGTCAAGAATATATGTTTCTATGTTGTACTGGCATCTGCGATAACATTGCTTTCCATTCACTTTGATTCGAAATTTCTATTCAAGTATTTAGTTAATAATATCATTGGATTATTACTTACTTTATTAGCTATTAATACCGCGACATTGGGCCTTATTGCCTCAAAAATTCAGGATATTCTTTTAAATCATCCAATACTGAACTTTGAAAAGACGCTAAAAGAGATGAAACTTTCCTTATTGGAGCAAATTATATTGGTGGGAGTTTCAATTGTAACACTAACAATTTTAGATAGTACAAGAATCAATTTTGCAAATAAGGATGTTACCTGTGATATTTTACTTGTGAGTGTTTTGATTTATGCGATTGATATATTATGGGATACAGGAAAGGCTGTATTTGTTGTAATTGAGCATGTACAGAAGTATAAGAAGTAGGCCTGTTCCATGTATGTAGGCGATCAGTCCAATAAAACAAATTATTTCTCATATGTCAGAAAAAAATGTTTGGTTTAAACTTAGTAGGCATAGGATCAATGCTTTAGTTTGGATTTTTTTTCTATTACTTCTGTTAGGTATCGCAATTGTACTCTTGTTGTTTATTAATATTGCAAGAAATAATTTTCTGGACTTGCCAATATTTGAGCAAGCTATTTATGGCGGAATAAGCATGGCTCTTTTGGGTAGCTCAACATTTTATTTTAGAAAGTTATATAAGGCGTGTATAAATCTAGACTTTATAACACCTATTTCTGAGGAGGATAAGATCAGACAAACTGGGGTTTTTATATATTTTGCTTTACGGCCGTTGTTTTCAATTATTTTTTCCTTGATAATAGTGTTTTCCTTGAGGGAGGGGGTTTTAACAATGGTGGCAAAGGCCGAATTACAAGACGGGTTTACTTACGCAGCTATGATTTTTTCTTTTTTTGGAGGATATGCCTCCGGTGATTTAGTTGACTTCTTTGAAAAAGTAAGTAGAAAAAGTATACTAAACTTTTTTGAACGGAATAAAACGTAGTATATGGATGCGATTGATAAGAAAAGACAAATATTGGAACTCCAAAGGAAAGCAGAGGAAATTTTGAATTTGCGACATAGGCTTGGTCAGCGAAGACCAATTCTAATTGAATTTTGCGGAACGCCTAAATCTGGTAAATCAACGAGTATTTCCTCCCTAAACATTTTTCTAAAGCGAAACGAATTTAAGACAGAGATAGTACAGGAGATGGCAGGAATATGCCCTGTAGATAATAAGACGCATCCTTATTTTAATTCGTGGACTCTTTTTTCCTCACTTGCTGAAACACTTAAACTTATTTCACTTACTAATGACAAGGTTGATATTATAATCGTGGATCGCTCAATTTTTGATGCAATGTGTTGGTTTGAATGGCTAAATATTAACACATCAAAAGATACCCCATATTTAGATGATAAAACATATAAGGGGTTTCGTGATTTATTTTTGGAAACTACCATGTGGTCTTCTTTATTTGATTTAACAATAATATTTAAAGCAAATCCAGAAACTGCGATGCATCGTGAGTATGCAAATCTATTGACTGAGAAGACAGGTTCGATAATGAATGAAAGTGTCTTGAATAGCTTCAATCAAGCAATTGATAACTGTTATAAGAAGTATGAGAATTATTTTAGAAGGGTTGAAATTATTGACACTTCGGAGGAAAAATATATTGACCAGCCGGCTATAGTTGGATTAGATTTAACGAAAAAGGTATTACACTTGTTGGAGGAGGTATTAATGGAGCAAATTGGTTTTTTTAAGAATATCGACCCATTAAAATTGCAGCACGGATCTAATGATTTTTCGTTAATTAGTAATTTTGAATTAAGCTATGATTATCGAGAAAAGGTCGAAGAAAGCCATTATATTCAACCAGTTCCGATAGCTGTAATAACAAATAAGGAAAGAAATAAAATCTTAGCTGTAAAGAAAAATTATAGGAGAACAGAGAAGTCTTCTCCAGAATCACTAAGGTATTTGTGTTATATAGGCGGGCATATTAGGGTGGAAGATGAGAAGGACGAGAACATGACTTTGTTAGACGTATTAAAAAACACTTTGCACAGAGAGATACAAGAAGAGATTGGTGAATCAATTTATTTTGAAAACTCTACTCCTTTCTTAATCTACGCACCCGATACTCCAAAGAGCAAACGTCATCTAGCTGTCTGTTTCGTGGTAGAAACTGATCTTGAGAATAAACGTTTTAGGCTTACTTCCGAAGAGTTTGTACGCAGTTCAAAACGTAATAAAAGTGGCTATGTGCTAACGCTTGATGAGTTAAGCAAGGTGGAAAAGAGATTTGAGAGCTGGTCGGTAGAAATATTACGCTATATTTTTAAATACAAAGTACCATATACGAAGCAAGTGGAATTATTTATTGACTAGTAAGTCATACTGGAATGGTATGAGATCAGTATTATTGTTCCAAGTACATTTGTTATTTGACTTTACGAACCTACGAGATAGATTAGTTTATATTCTAGCGATATCTGGATTGAGTAGGGCACTGTATGTTTTTCTCATCACTCACTCCTTCTGGTCTTTTTTGAAAAAGATGGCGGCTGCCTGGTTTGTTCTACTGACTTCAAAAATGGTAGGGACGACACCAACCGCACCTACGGCACGGCATCTCCGGCAGTGGCAGTTTTGTTACCTACGAGACGTTCCGCTGGAATGTGGTGTTGGTTGCGTGTTGGTATCGGTCAGGCCGGGTGGCTGAGAGTGCTGCGGTGTTCAGTGTTGCCGGCCAGACCGGGGGAGCACCAACCGTACCTACGGCACGGCGTCTGCGGCAGTGGCAGTTTTGTTACCTACGAGACGTTCCGCTGGAACGTGGTGGTGGTTGCGTGTTGGTATCGGTCAGGCCGGGTGGCTGAGAGTGCTGCGGTGTTGAGTGTTGCCGGCCAGAGCGGCGGCGGTCGTTGACTGTTGCGGGGCAGAGCGGCTGAAAGAAAATTTCTCCTTTCTGAAATATTTTTACATTCGTACTGCCCTTAGCTACTTTCAATTCGGGCAATCATTTACACTTCCGGAAAAAATTATTGGCGTAAGCAGATGCTTCGTTTGTTGAAACCTAGGAAATTTCAGTACAACGTTGTATGGCACTGCGAACGCACCGGAAACGGTGTGTTCCTTTTGCTGTATCAGATTTATCGGCTTCCACGAGCTTCGAATACTGATTATAGCTTTGGACGCACCGTTTCTGTTTTTACAGATTCAGGTGTTTATTTTCAGATTGACCCGACCATTTCACTCCTGACTGTTGTTAATACAATTACAGTCTTTCTCATCATAACCACTTCCTGCGGCGCCGTATGGTAACGGATGATCTGTGCTGTGCCGCAGCGAATATCATCATCCGGTTATTTTAAACCTGAATCTAGATGAGAAAATCACGATCCGCGCTTTTGCTGCTGCTTGCAGCGGGCTTACTGCTGTATGCAGCCTGCCGGAAAACGGACAGGATGGCTGCACCCCCTGTACCGGATGGCGGTAAAGCAGAAAAATTCTTTAACCGTCATGCTGCCGATGATCCGCTGGTAAAGTCCATACTGCTGAAAATGCAGCGTGAAAACAATCAGCACCCCTTTATTGAAAACATTATCGCCAAAGTGGGCTATCCACATTGGGATAAGGCGATAGTGATGCAGAAGGTGAACAAAACCGGAAGAGTAAGTACCGATGATTCTTCGATTGTGTACATCCCGTTTGTGAGGGATTCGCAGAACTATGTTAACAGTTTGCTGCTGTTCAAACTGTCGCCGGAAGATACAAGCTATCAGTACCTGTCTGACTGGCAGTATGCTGAGTTTGGATTTGACAGTACGGGTACTGGCTGGAATGCAAAAGATGTATTTCACCTGTTTGCCAATTTTGACAGGGCTGTGTTTGGCCGTACCAACTTCCTGATAACTGATGGCCGGATTTTCGGCCGGCAGGAGAATGAGCAAACGCTGATAAAGCTTCGGCCAACTGCAAGCCAGGGCAGAAACAATATTCTTGTCTATACCACGGTCTGCGACCTGGTGGATCATTGCTGGGCTCCGGAAGGTACTGTGCCCTGCCAGGAGTGTACGACGGGCTGCTCTCAATATATATACACAACGATAGAGTGTACCACCGGCTGGGTGGATGATGGCTGGACGACGGGTGGTGGCGGTACGGGTAGCGGTGGTACGGGCGGCGGCAGTACTGGTGGCGGTGGTGGTTATCCGCCTCCTGAATGTGGTGGTGTGGCTCCCCTGACAGAGGTGGACCCGAACTGCGGGCCGGGGTGGGTGCCGCCGGGGGGGCCAGTATTTCCGCCTGCTGAACCTATTGACTCTATGCTGGGGCGATACTATTCCAGGATCAAAACAAGGGTGGATTCGCTGCTGACCAAATCGCTGCTGCTGAACTGGGAGCATTCCATGATACTGGTAAAGAAGGGTGATTCAATTTACCTGAAGAATGAAAAGACAAGCCAGGATTCACTAAGTACAGAAGTTAATTTCAGTTTGGGTGCGGGTGAGATTTTGCTTGGTTATATTCATTGTCATTCATCGGCATCATCGAATGTAAATGACAGATCGGCACCTTCGGGCTCGGACGTAAAGGCCCTGTTGCTATACCTGAGCAAGAACTTTACCCAAATGACCGAATGCGGTAATGCGGCATATGCAATGGTTGTTGAGGACTCTGCAAGAGCCAAGAAATTCCTGGATTCATTGTCCCGACATGATCTTGATGCACGGATTCGTGACAGTGCGTTAACGATACCGGGGTGGTTTTCGAACTGGCAAAATGCAACGCAGGTGGCGCTGAAGAACGTCCTCGGACAGTCTACAAAAAGTGGTATTGGCCTTTACAAAACCACCGACCCTATGCGCAAAAGCTGGATTAAATTAAACTAACTTTAATTCTATCGTAATGAAAAATTATATTCTTACCATACTTACAGGGCTTGTATTGTTTTTCTTTCATTCAAAAGTCATGGCTGAGGAAAGCCGCCCTGCTGTTCTTTCTGATCAGGGTGCATGTCCTGCAGACTCACTATTAATCGCACAGCTGACCTCTTTGAATCTTGCTTATTACCAGAATAAGCCTGTTGACAGCTTGCTGGTTCACCTGCCTGCCGGTTACGCCACGATGAAGATTGGAGGCTGGCGTTCACAGCGGGTGGCTGAAGTATTGTATATCATTTACCCCGGCAAGGTTTCCGTTGGTATTCATGTAAGGAACTTTCAGTTTATGAATCCACGGCTTACCAATACCTCTAATCCAACACAAAACTGGGATATAAACCTTTTTAAGAAGGAGGCTATTACCTATACCATCATATTCAATGGTTCGGTGTGTATTAACGGATGTGAGAACAAGAATAAGTAGTAAAGTGGTATTGCAATAAATAAACCTTTGGCGAGTGTGGTGCTTGCCAGAGGTTTTTTTGGGTATCGGTCTGACGGAGACCGTCAGACGGGGGGGTAGGTTGAAACCGTGGGCTGGGTTCACGGTCTGACGGAGACCGTCTCGACCTGTACAGTTTGCTAAATATTACCTTTACGGAAGGAATAACCGGTACGATCTTTCAGTATATAAATAATATGGTGTAATTTTTCAGTTATTCATAGTAACAACTTATGGCAGTAATATCCAATAAAGGAAAAAAGAAGGCAGGGGTGACCACCATCGTTGAGAAGGAGTCTGGAAGTGAGATGGGCTTAAATGTTGAATTGTTGAAAGGGGGCAGTTTGAAGGCATCTATTAGGAAGGCGATTCGTCAGTATTATGTGTCTGCGAAATCTTCCTCAGAACCAATAGGGACTCATGGGGATGAAGTTCAAGGGCGTCAATGGGTAAAAGTGAATCCGAGCGGTTTCAGAGGGGTTTCTGCAGTTGGCTACCTTGGCGGTAAGAAGAAACTGAGCATTGGCCGGCCGGTGGAAACTGAACAGGAGTATATCCATCTTATCCGCAAGGGTATCAGTAAAGGAGCGCTGGATCACCTGATGCTGGCGGCCAATATCAGCCCGAGCGAGATGGCGGAGATCATGGAAGTAAAACCTAAAGTGTTTGCTGCGCTGAAGCCGAACACATTGCTGGAAAAATCGCAGTCGGAGAAAGCAGTG
>JAEUVM010000070.1 GCA_016787125.1 Chitinophagaceae bacterium
TATACAGCCCTTAAAGATAAACTTAAAAAAATGTTTGAAAAGTAAATTTCTGTATTTTGTTGCGGCAACAGCAAGGTTTCTGATTAACATTAAAAAAAACTGTATGAATCAACCCGCAAAAACCGGCAAACATCCAAAAGGGCTATATGTATTGTTCTTTACAGAAATGTGGGAACGGTTTGGTTATTACCTGATGGTGGGAATTCTTTTCCTTTTTCTCACCAACAGTACGGGCAAAGGGTTGCCCAAGGCCATGAGTGCTGATGTGGTGGGTACTTTTGTTGCCCTTGTATATCTTACTCCCTTCATCGGAGGTTTGCTTGCCGACAGGTATCTAGGGTATATCAAATCCATCTTTATCGGCGGTTCATTAATGGCAGCAGGTTACCTCACTATTGCCTTACCTGGAGAGTACACCGCATATATTGCCATGGGACTGATCATTATCGGCAACGGTTTCTTTAAGCCTAACATATCCACCCTGCTTGGGAATATGTATAATACCGAGGAACGTCGTCCATTAAAAGATAATGCTTATAATATCTTTTATATGGGTATCAACATCGGGGCCTTCTTTTGCAATTTTGTCGCCGCTATCCTGCGCAACAAATGGGAAGGTATCGCAGGGTGGCAAGCCGCATTTTCTGCTGCAGGTATCGGCCTTATTATCGGGCTGATTGCGCTTGCCATCAACCTCAAACATGTAAAACAATATGACGTAAAAAGGCCTATGCAGCCGGGAGATATGCCGACTTCAAAAATTCTCGGCACTGTATTCGTTCCCATGATCGTGTTTGCAATACTCGGATGGATAATTCCCAAAAACGTGTTCGGAAGCGACTCTGCAGATGCATTTATTTTCGCCTGTATTCCTGTTATTGCTTTCTATGTTAGTCTCTGGAAAAAAGAGAAGGGAGAGGATAAAAAAGGAATCGGCGCCTTGCTGTTTGTATTTGCTGTATCGGTTATCTTCTGGACAATCTACAATCAAAACTCTACTGGTCTTACAATTTGGGCAGAATCACATACCGACCGCTCCATTCCGGCATTTATGGAAAAACCTGCTGATGCTGTATATACATTACAAACACTGGAAACCAAACCGCAACAGGTGGACAGCCTGGATAAATTTATGCGGGTGGTGACAGACGATTCGGGAAAAGCAATAAAAACCATGGGGCCCGATCCTTATTTTGCCAATATGCCTAAAGACAAATGGCCACCCAATGGAGCATTGAAA
>JAEUVM010000071.1 GCA_016787125.1 Chitinophagaceae bacterium
CTGTCCAAACTTCTCGGTCAGTGATTTTCCTTTCAGGTAATTATAATCCCCCGGGCATCCGATGCGGTCGAGATAATCCCTCACACCTTTTTTATACTGGCATTCTGCAGGCTGTGGCTGGGCATTTACTGTTACCATCGCAAGCAGTAAGGCAATAAAGAGAAGTATGTTTTTCAGCCTGATCTTCATCCGCACCTTGATTTCGATAAAGGTATTTTAAAGTAAATAAAAAACCCCGACGCTTCCGTCGGGGCACACTGTTTTCAAAATCCGGATGGGTTTTTCCGTATATAATTATTTATATCTCCACCGCTCCTTCCACCAGCACGGTTACTTTATTATTCAGCACTTCCACAAAGCCACCCTGAATGTCGAAGCTGGTGGTATGTGCGCCGCCGCTGAGGGCTGCCTTGTCTTTCAGCACTTTTACCCTGCCTGCTTTTAAAGCGCTTACGAGCGGGGCATGTTTTTCCAGTACTTCAAACGAGCCGCTGATGCCGGGCATCTGCACGCCATACACTTCGCCGCTGTAGAGTTTTTTTTCCGGAGTTAATATTTCTAAGTTCATAAATGCAAATGTGAGAATGTGAAAATGTGGAAATATGGGAATTAACTGCGTGTTGAATGTGGCCATTTTCACATTTCCACATTCAACACATTTCCATATTCAATTATCCTTGTGCTGCTGCCATCATCTTCTTGCCCTTCTCGATAGCATCATCAATGGTACCTACGAGGTTGAAGGCTGCTTCAGGATATTCGTCCACTTCACCATCCATGATCATATTAAAGCCGCGGATGGTTTCTTCGATCGGCACCAGTACTCCTTTCAGACCGGTAAAGGCCTCTGCCACATGGAAGGGCTGTGAAAGGAATCGCTGTACTTTACGGGCACGGGATACAGTTTGTTTATCTTCTTCGCTGAGTTCATCCATACCAAGGATGGCGATGATATCCTGGAGTTCTTTATAACGCTGGAGCATCAGTTTTACCCTGTTGGCACAATTATAATGTGCCTCACCCACCACCAGCGGTGAAAGGATACGGGAAGTGGAATCCAGCGGATCCACGGCGGGATAGATACCCAGGTCAGCGATCTTACGGCTCAATACC
>JAEUVM010000074.1 GCA_016787125.1 Chitinophagaceae bacterium
GATGGTAAACTCAACGAAGCAAAACAATATTACCAGTATGCCCGCGACTATGCCGATGCCAGTGGCGAACAGGAGAAAATGGTGGAGGCACTCGTAAACCTCGGCCGCATCAGCAGCCGGGAAAACAACAGGCCTGATGCAGAGAATAGTCTCCGGCAAAGCATTAAGCTGGCTAGACAATATAAGCTCAGCGCCGCATGGGAATCATATTATGAACTGGGATTGCTGTTTTATAACAACCAGCAGGCCGACAGCGCCATTGTTTATTTCAAACAGGCAGTGGAACTGCTGGACCGCAGCGCTGAAAACCTGTACGGTGGTGAAGAGGCGAAGAAAATATTTGACAATGATCCCCGGAAGGCAGACCTCTACAATAAACTTGTATTCGCTTATTACAATACCGGCAACATCAACGATGCGTGGACCTACGCCAACCGCAGCAGCATCGCCGGTATCAAAGAATTGTCAGGGTCATTGTCAGTGAATACCAGCAATGAAGAAAAGAATGAGTCGCTGCGCAAATTGCTCGCCATGCAGCAATCAAAGAAAGCGCTGGAGAATACATTGGGAAAACAGGAAGGCGCTGCCAGGCAGGAAACACTGAAGAAAATAGAGATACTTGAAGCCGACTACAACAACTTTTTGCAGGATGTGGTGGAAAAATACCCGGAACTGAGCACCTACTTCAGCCGGTCGAATGCAGACGAGTTCAATAACTATAAAGGCAAACTGCCGGATGATCTTGCCGTGGCGCTTTACCTCGTGAACGATAAAACGCTGATGATATTCACCCTTACCAATGAAAAACTGGCAGTGGATACCATGACGATTGACCTGGCACCGCGAATAAATGTTTTTACAGAAACCATCCGTAATACGAAAAAAGAAACAGGTACAGGGCCGCTTTCCCTTCGCTCCGAACCACAGGATGAAGAAACAGGCAGTGCCAATGCCGATTTTAAAGACATTGCCGATGAACTCTACCGGGTGCTTATCGCCACGGTGGAGGAGAAGATAGGACAGAAGAAAAAGCTCTGCATTATTCCGACAGGTGTTTTCAGCAATATGCCTTTTCAGTGCCTGGGTAAGAAAACGGGCAACAACCAGTTCCGTTTTCTTATTGAAGATCACCAGTTGTTTTATACTAATAAGATGTCTGTCTTTAATATGGCAAGAAGTGAAGACTCCGGCCGGCCGCCGCTTACTTCCTTTGCCGTGTTTGGTGTGCCCGATGCCTCGCTGCATTTCAATATTGAGGAGGCGATTTCTATCGGCAGAATACTCGGCGCCGATTCCACCGTGTACACCGACAACAGGGCCACGGAGAGTATGGCCAAGAGAAGCCTGCGCAATAAACAGTATATCCATTTTGCCACACATGGCATATTGAATTATTCATCTGATTATTCGCAGTCGTACCTGAAACTGCTGCCGGATAAAGACACCACTGGCGGAAACAACGGACAACTTACCATGCGGGAAGTGCAGAAACTCGGCATTAATGATTGTGAAATGGTCATCCTGTCAGCCTGCCAGACAGCGGTATCGAAAGAACTGACCAAAGGATGGAGCATTTCTCCCGCCAATTCCTTCCTGGTAAGTAAAGTAAGGTCCGTGGTGGCCAGTCTGTGGAAAGTGGCCGATGAACCCACAGGTCTGCTGATGGAATACTTTTATGAAAATTTGCAAAATAAGATGGACAAGGCAGAAGCCCTGCGGCAGGCACAGATCAAGCTGAGCCAGGACAGCCGCTTCCGGCATCCGAACTACTGGGGTGCATTTGTGCTGTATGGCGAATGGAGGTAAATACCCGCTGAAGGGTATCAGGCCAATTGAAGCCAGTTATTATTTTTGAAAAGAATAAACACACCAATATGAGATCGTATATCCTCGTTTTACTGGCAAGCTGCTTTATCCATGCAGCCGATGCACAGGTAACTATCAAAAAAACAGCCGCACTTGATTTTCCCTGTACGGCTTATGCTGCACCAGGTATGGAGGCCGTTGATACCACCGCAGGAAGGGGAGTGGCCAACAATTACCTTACCTGGGAAAATGGCGATACCATCCTCGTAAAGTTTATGAACAATGTGGGCAGCAAGAGCATCCGCAACAAGATCATGCAGTATGCAAAGGAATGGGAGCAATATGCCAACCTGGTATTCAAATTTGTGCCCGACAATACCCCCGTTACCAATATACGGGTGAGGCTTGGCAGCTTTTATGATAAGATCGGGCATAATTCCAAGATCGGCATTACCTGCAATGATGTGCCGCAAACCAAACAAACCCTCAACCTGGATACCTCCGACTTTATCGATATCAGCGCTTACGAAGCGGAATACAAGAAGGGCGGCGAGTTTGCCCGTTTTATCAACGGCCGGGTGAAGGATCCGAACAACTACACCAATATTGATTTCCTGGGTGATATCCTTCAGTTTCCCGAAGCGGATAAGAAATGGAACCTGAAGATAGTTGGCCGCAAGGCGAGACATGAATTCGGTCATTCCATCGGGTTGCTGCACGAGCAGAGCTATCCCGGTGGCATCAAGTGGAATAAGGATACTGTGTATAAATTCTATGCCGACAGGTTTGAATGGACCAAAGAAGAAGTGGATAATAATGTACTGGAAGCGAGTGACCAGTTTTTTACCAATGGCACACAGTACGATCCCAGGTCGGTGATGCATTATGATGTAAAGGCCTGGCAAACGCTGGATGGCTATTCACTCATCAGCAGCATGGAAATATCTGAAGGTGATAAGAAGATCATCGGGGCGCTTTATCCAAAGAATAAGAAAGTATCATCACTCGCTGTGGCCAAGATACAGGTGATGAACTTTACCAAACTGGATGTGAAGACAGATAATGTGCGGAAAGGATTGGTGATCACACCATCGTTTGACCTGAAGACAACCGCCGTGCTGGGCCGGGTGCATTTCGTGGCCTTGCTTACCACCGAAGATGGAAAGAAACCGATTGCCAGCACCAATACCCGGTATAGCTGGAACAATATAGCAGCCACGTATGTACCGGCCAATATGCTGCCGAGTTCAAAGATCAGTTATAATAAAAGCACGAAGAAGAACCTGGAACTGTTCTTTCCTTTCAGGGAAATGCCGGCGCTGAACGGGCAGAAGGTGAAGGTGATGTTTATCGTGTACATGTATGATACCACGAATAATAAGTTCGACAGGGTGGCGGCCTCTTCCATGTCGTCTGCACTGATGATGCCCACGGGGAACTGAGGAGGGAGGAGGTAAGAAGCAGGAAGTATGAAGGAGGAGGCAGGAAGGGTGCCGGTTATTAATAATTGAAAATGAAACAGGAAAATCGGGCTGAAGCCAGTATATTTGCGTCCCGCTAAAGGGCGGGAAGTAGCGCAGGCCGGTAGCGCACCTGGTTTGGGACCAGGGGGTCGCAGGTTCGAATCCTGTCTTCCCGACGAAATAAAAGTCTCTGATAACTTCAGAGGCTTTTTGCTTTTGGGGGGTCGCCGCGATGCATAATTATTCAACACAGGGATACAGAGGGATGGAGGAGCACAGAGGAGTTGGATCTGAGGGAATTTTCTCTGTGTAACCCTGTTACTCATCATCTCTGTGTTGAAAAGGTTAATGAGGTGGCGGGATTTGTAGGAGAGAAGAAGACAACAGTTCCGGCATGGGCGGGACAAGTTCCCGTATGGACGGGACAAGTTCCCGCAACGGCGGGACGAGTTGCCATGCGGACGAGAACAGATCCTGTATGGACGGGACTAGTTGGCGTACCCGGCGCAACAGATGGCCTGCCGACGGGAAATGTTCCCGTATTGACGAGAAAAGACCTCGCATCGGCTGGAAAAGTTGGCGTACCCGCAACAAGAGATGGCGTACCCGGGACCAACGATGGCGTACCCGGAACCTTAAATCCCGTACCCGCGACCAAGAGCAACGCACCCGCAACCATGAGTTTTGTACCCGCAACTGAGAGCAGCTCACCCGCAACAATGAGAATCGCACCCGGAAGCCGCAGCTCTCTTGCCGGGCAAAAAGAGCGACGATTTTTTAAGCCATTTTGTCATACCCGCAATAAATATCCCCGCACGGGCGGGACAAGTGGACGTACCCGCCGCTAAGAGCAGCTCACCCGCGACCGTGAGCAGCGTACCCGCAACATTAAATCCCGCACCCGCGGGACAAGATCCCGTACCCGGAACATGAGATGGCGTACCCGCAACCAAGAGCGGCGTACCCGCGACCCATAGTTTTTCACCCGCGACATTTAATCATCATATTTTCAATGAGTTAGAAAAATGGGAGAAAGGAATGGGTGGATGCTAAATGATATTAGCCTTGGAAGATTAAAGCATGGCGGACGATTTAGCAGAAAGCAGGGGACTGAGCGTGGCAGCGTTATTTGAAGGGAAAACTCTCCTGAAGGGGTTTATGAAGCTTGGCGCTTATTATAGAAGAATCAGGACAAACAAAATAGTATTGGAGTCTTGATAGTGCGATAGCTCCACTTTTATTCTTTGTTTATCAACAACTTATAATGTATTGTTTGCCCTGATTCTTCGTATTCTTATATTTTATTTGAGTTCATCTATTTGCTAATACTGCCAAATTGTCTAATAATTGTCTTCAAATCTGGCATGGCCTCATTTTAGTGAATTTGATAATTATTTAATCGATGGCAACTGATATCGATATTAAACCACTGCTCAACAAGATCGACTCATTGATTGCAACCACCTTTTTTGTAAAGGCGGAGGTTGGCCTTACTCCCAAAAGCGAGCATATCATTACATCCATAAAATATCAGGGGTTGAATCAGATGCGGACGCAATTTGTTCGACGTCTTGTTAACTCAATTGTCAAGTATGTCTTTTCGAAGTCAAAACTAGAGGCGCTTACCAAAGAACTTACGCAGTTAGAAAAGTTAGACGATGGTGACATTCATGCCGAAATTTTTCAGCAAGCACGGCAGTTCTTTCGTTCATCGGATGTGAGAGGGCAGTTTTCAGAATTACTGCTTTTCAATTTCTTGCAGTATTATTTTGAAGCACTGCCGGTAGTTCGGAAAATGGTTATAACGACGAACCCAGAAGTAGAAAGACATGGAGCTGATGCTATTCATCTGGGTAAATCTGTACCTGGTGGTTTTCAAGTTTATCTCGGTGAAGCAAAGACCTACACATCAGGATTCAAGGGCGCCTTTGAGAATGCAATTAAGAGTATCGTTTCAGCTTACCGAGAACATCGAAGCGAACTACAACTATATAAGTATGAAGAGTTCCTAGAACCTGAAGTTAGGAGCCTAATGAAGGACTACCTCAATATTAAGATTGAGTTACCAGTTAAGCTAGTTGTCATAATAAGCTATTGTACTGGAGCTACCCCTGACAAAGCAAGCAGTGAAGAATATCAGCAACACTATATTGAACACGTGCTGAATGAATGCTTGAAGATCAAGGATAGTCATTATAAGGATTCAGACAATAAGCCAGTTAATCATGCTTTGCTCAAAGAGATTAACTACATTCTTTTCCCTGTTAACGACCTCGAGAAATTATTGGAGGAATTTAAAACGTCAATTGGCCTACCATGACATTATCTCCATCTGCAGAGGAACTTTTCAGACTCAATCTCCAACAGGTGGCGAAGAAATTCGGTTTGATCGATGATGATATACCTAGTTTACCTATTGCGGATGCGGTGAAGGTCTTAAACTCGGCTGAAGATCTTTCTTTCAGTCCTTCGGATGAAGATCGATTAATGAGTCTTGTTCTCTGTGCTTTGGTTTGGGAGAATCGCCAAGACGATTGGCATGCAATTAAGCCATTTATTGGGAGAATTCTCATTCGCCTTGGGTTGGGAACCTCAGCCAAGATGGTCAATTGGAATTCTGAATACAATTTGTTTGAATCACTTGGTAGCGTTATTGATGATCTTACTTCAACAACAAAACTCATAGAACATGAGATAACAATACGGGATTGTAAAATTATCTTGTCTGATTTTCAAAAAAGAATGTGGGATGCTATTGCTCAATATACACGAGTTGGGGTTTCCGCTCCTACTTCAGCCGGAAAATCTTATGTACTACTCAATAAGGCTATTGAAACTTTAGCAAGTAGTAATGGCAAAGTTATTTTCATCGTTCCAACGATCAGTTTGATTACACAAGTTTCTAATGATCTAAGAAAAAGGATTAAAGAATACAAGCTAACGGACATCGATGTTTCGCAAACGGTAAATGATGTTTCACTGTTCAAATCAGACAAAATCATTTATGTTCTTACCCAGGAACGTGCTTCCAGCGCCTTAAATCATCCTGATGCTGACTTTTCAAATATTAAATTGCTTATAATCGATGAAATACAGAATATCGAGAAAGTAGCCAATGAAAATGAGGAAAGGGCAAAAATTCTTCTTGATGTTATTCAAACATTTAAAAACGATTTAAATCCAGAGAAAATTATCATAGCTGGCCCTCGAGTGGAAAATATAAGTGAACTCGTTAAAAAATGGTTTGGTGATGATGCTCGGAGTGTAAGTGATATTCTCCCGGCAGTTTTGAATGTGACTTTCACTTTCAAACCAAGTCGTGGCAAGTTAGAGTTTCAACAATTAATTATTCCTGGGGTAAAGCACTCGATAGTTATCGATGATAAATATCAATTGAAAAAGAAGGTGTTTTCGTATGTAAAGTATGATAATGATTTCGCCAATCAATTCATTGCATCTGTAATTGATCGCAATAAGAGCGATGGCAATATTGTGTTTTCCGACTCAACAAGTAATGCAAACTCGATTGCACTTTCCATTGCAAGTAAATTATCGACAGAAAATCGTTTTGAAGGAATGGATAGTATAAAGTCTTTTGTTGAAAACTCTGTTCATCCAAAATACTCATTAGTGCAAGCCTTGGATAAGGGAGTTGCATATCATCATAGCAAAATGCCTGCTCATATCAGAACATTGGTTGAAAAGTTGTTTGGCCAGAGGCACTTGAATACAATTGTATCGACTACAACTCTTATGCAGGGCATAAACCTACCTGCTAAAAATATTATCATAAGAAACCCCAAGGTTGGTGATGATGCATTAACAGGATATGAATTCAGCAATTTAAAAGGGCGGGCGGGTAGACTCATGAAAGATTTTGTAGGTCGGGCATTAATTATCGATGAGCAGAAATGCACTGATGCTGAAATACGTCTTGAAGTGACAGATCAAAGGAGTATAACGATGGGATATAATAGTCGATTTGAGAGCGAAAAAATTCAGATACTCGATATTCTCACAAACAATAGACAACCCCGGGACGAAGACAACCATGACATCGTGACTTATATCCGAAATATGTGTTTGAAGTATGGAGTAAATGGACTTCATCGGCTCCATGAAGTAGGTATTCCAATAAGCCAGGAATTATTCCAAGCAACTTTGACCAATGTCCAGTCATTGCCAATTCCGAAATCAATTTGCCTGAACAATTTCTATTGGGACCCCTACTTATTGAATTCAATTTTTACAACCTTTCAAAATGATCAATGGCCAAAGTTCCCGTCAACAATTGTGGGGGCCGCAAATGCATTGCAGCAAATAGCGATAAGATTGTTTCACCTCGCTCCTTATTACTATAACCGTTATGTAGGTATTGATCCGACAACTGAATATGGTGGCCCAAAATTGCTTTCGCTTTGCATTTTTGCCATGAATTTTGGTATGGGAAAGCCATTAAAAGATGTTATAGAAACAGAGAAGTTTCCAATTAAAGAGAGTGACGACATTGATAACAGGATTGCTGACTTGCAAACCAAAGTAGTTTATGGAATACCTAAACTACTGAAACCTGTTTTCCACATCAACGATTTGATAAATGAAGAGAGATGCAGCCATATTCTTTCCTTCATAGAAGTGGGAGCATTTGAGCCCAAACTGCGGTCACTAATTGAAATTGGAGTTCCCAGAGAGACAGCTATAGCAATGCTTGAGCATGTAAGGAATATTGATTTCCTAGATGAGAATGGGAAGATAAGCGAAAGGATGCTTGCCCGTTTTATTGGTGCAGCCAGAAGTAATCCGCAGATTAGTGAATGGCATAAATTACTCATTGAAGATCTTTAAGTAATTGGGCTGGAAATCATTTCAAAATTTCCAATTTCCGGTTACATAAATAAGTATTTGCTTTATGATCCTTGTAAAAGTTGAAATGTCACACTTGTCGGGTAATGTTCAAATTTTGTTAGAAGGGAAGGCTACAAAAGAAGTAAGGCTTCACCTTCACGGCACTAACATTAAAAAAAACGGCAGCCTCCTCAGCTGCCATTCTTTATAATGTATCAAAAGTATATTACTTACTCTCCGCCATATCCGGAATCGCTTCCACCCGATACGCACCTGCATCCAGCTTCTTGGTTTCGGAGAAGGCCGTGAGGGTGGCTTCAATGTCCGCATCGGTATGGATGGCCGAGAGGTTAACATCGTTCCATTCCGCACTATCAATATATAAAAGAGGACTGGAACGCAAGGATGCTTCTGCGGAATATAATATCTGGGGCAACCTGCCCGGCTTTCTTCCTTTCGGATTAC
>JAEUVM010000094.1 GCA_016787125.1 Chitinophagaceae bacterium
TTCGCCATAGCCATACCGCTTCGGTGCGGTAAAATCATATTCACTCCAGCGGGCACAGGCCCGGCCCCACGTCAGCGACTTGCCTCCCACCTGGTAGCCCCGCACCCATTGAAAAGGTTTTTCCTGTACATACGGATGGTCAGCATCTTTTACAAAGAAATGCTGTGTGGTTTCATCATAGCCGGCTGCTTTGCTGATCAGCGGATTGTTCTTCGCCGTTTCATTTGTTATCCATCCGCGGTGGGGCAGTTCCCAGCGGGAGAGGTTCGCCGTGGGATAATCTTTTATATGTTGTACATCGCGGCCACGCTCCAGCACCAGTGTTTTGATTCCCTTTTCACAAAGCTCTTTAGCCGCCCAGCCACCACTGATGCCGCTGCCGATCACGATAGCGCCAAAGGTGTTGGCTTCCTTTCCTTTTGAATTGATGTGTATGTTTAAACTATCCGGCATTTATTTTTTTGTTGGCGAACTGCAGCGCCCTGATCATCGCCTGTTGCCACGCTTGCTGACGCATCGGTCAGCATTCCGGCATTTATCGCCGGAACACTTCATCGTCCCGAAATTCTGCTCATCAAAAATGGCACCCCTGCGGGGTTCAATACAATCAAGCCCCACGGTCAAGAAATAATTTATCAAGGCTGAATGGCCCGCCGCCCCTGAACAGAAACACCATGCTCAGCAAAATGAATAAAAACGGATGCTGGTCTCCCTGGGTTATTTTCCCTTTATCTCCCAATAAAAAAATGATCCCGGTAAATGCCGCTATCGAAGCCACACAGGCCAGCCGGGTAAACAGGCCCAGCACAAATCCAATTCCTGCCAGCAACTCTGCTATCTTACCGGCATAGGCCCATGCCGCCGGACTGGAATACTTTCTATCTGCAAACCAACCGGTGTACGTCTTCATTTTTTCTCCATCGAAACATTCCATACCATGGTAAACCAATAAGACCCCGGTGATGATGCGCACCAGCGCCAACCCGGTTTCACCGGCGGGCAATGGTTGTGCTGAAAAGAATCGTTTCATGTGGTTTTTGTTTAATAAGAAAATCGTTCGCCCCCTTGCAATACCCTGTGGGGCACCCCATTTGCCGTTGCCAACTTTTCAAATTCAGCCGGATCTGCCGTATTGAAAGCAAACATGTTATAGTGACAAGGAATCACGGTCTTTACCCCTAAAAGCCGGCCCAAACGGACCGCTTCTTCCGCATCCAGGTTGCCGGCCACCTTCCGCTCCGGCTTATTCCCGTTGATGGGCAACAGGGCTGTTTCTATATTAAAAGGTTTCAAAATAGATTCCATTTCATCAAACCAGAGCGTATCGCCGCTGTGATAGATGGCATGACCATCAAAGGTGATCACATAGCCCATATAACGGCAGTTGCCGAATGCATCACGGTCTATTTCGTTGTGTTTGGCAGGCACGCCATGAAAGGTAAAGCCATCCACTGTTATCTTGTCGCCATCATTGAGGCCAACGGGAAGATCGATCGCACATTTCACCCGTTCACATACAAACTCCCGGTTGGCTTCGGGAATGATAAACTTTATACCGGGATTATTTTGCAATACCGGTATCAGTGTTTCTGCATCGAGGTGGTCGGTATGGTTATGACTGGAAGTAACCACCGAAATGCCCCGCAGTAATTCCGGCCTTATCACCTGTTCGCTCATCCGGGTGTGCGGCTTATCGGTGGCAGCATATTTTTGAGTGAGTGAGTCTGACAGGTAAGGATCGAGCAATACTCTTTTTCCTTTCCATTGCAATAAATAGCCGCTTTGTCCCAGCCACCACAGGTGATATTGTTTATCATCCGTGAGCAGGCTATCCATTTCCGCCACAAGGGCTTCGTCCTTTATCCTGGCCTTTATTAATTCCATATAGCTGCCATGCAAATCGTTTATTACAATGTTGCCCTTACTTTCTTTGCACCCAATACCATGTTGGTGAGTTTTTTCCTGGCTGCCCACCGGGCTGTTTGACTGAGGCCGCAATCCGGTGCCACAGATAGTTTTTCTGCCGGTACATATTGCAGGCAGCGTTTTATTCTTTCGGCCACATCATCCGGCGATTCGATATAATAGTTCTTTACATCTATGACGCCCACAGCCACATCCATCTTTTCAGCAAAGGGCGCCAGCAATTCTATTTCGGCAAATTCACGGTTGGCCATTTCGATATGTATCTCATCCACCGTCATATCAAGAAAATCGGGCAGCATCGGTTTTATACTGCGGTATCCAACCGGGCGGCCTTTAAAGTTGCCAAAACACAAATGCGTACTCAACCGGCATTTACCGGTAATGGTTTGCACTGTACGGTTGAAGATGTCAACAAAGCGCTTGGTGTCTTCTTTATAAGCATAGCAGCTCATGGAGGGTTCATCCACAGTTATCTCGGTACATCCGGCAGCCACCAGTGCTTCCAACTCATTACGAACGATGGGCAGCAATGCTTCAGTAATGTCAAACCTTGTTTTGTATTTTTCATTCGGCAGCAACCGTCCGCTGAGCGTGTAGGGGCCGGGCACACTGGCTTTTAATACCGGACCGGCAGGCGCCAGTCGTTTCAGTCGTTCAAATTCCTTTACCGCACCTAAGCCGTTTGGCGCTTTCAGTTGACTTACGATATTATTCTTTCCCCGCTGGTCGTGTGCCGGGGGGCCAAACTTTCTCGTTTCCGTTTCATTGTTTTCAATGCCATTGATATATCCGTAAAACGACAGGTTGAAATCAAGTCTTGTTTGTTCACCATCGGTAATCACATCCAGGCCGGCAGTTGCCTGGTCGTGTATGGCAGCGATCACGGCATCTTCAATCATTTCTTCTACATCGGCGGCGCCGAACTTGTCAAGGTTTTGCGAAGCAAATTCCAGCCAGCCAGGGAAAGGATAGCTGCCTACTACGGTGGTTCTGATCGGTGTGTTTTTCATATAGCGTTGTTGAATAATTTTTTTTTCACTCTACCCACGGTTGAATTTGTGCCCATGGTTAAAACCGTAGTTATTTGCCCGCATTGCGGTATAATTCGGCCAAGCGGTGTGCATGTTCATCGTATGCTGCCTCAAATAATGCCGTTGCTTTTTCGGCACCTGCCACACAGGCTGCCGTAAGCACTTGGGGCGGGTGACCGGCTTTTGTAAGCAGCCCGGCCAGTTCTGCCTTGATACCGTTCACTATCATCACACCACCAACCGTTGAACCGGGAGAAACCGGTGTATCCAATCCTTCCACCTGTATCATCGAATCACCGGCAGGCGCACCGGTATCAATGATGAGGTCGGCAAAATCGCCCAATTTTTTTCCATCCTTTCTTTTGCTGCTGCTGGCTGCAGAATGTGCTTCTGTAATGATGGCAACTACTTTTATGCCCCGCTGCTGAAACAGTTCTGCCATTTCCACCGGCACGATATTGCATCCGCTCGAAGAGATGATCAGCGCTGAATCTTTTTTATCCAAACCAAAATTGCGCAGAATCCTTTCGGCCAAGCCC
>JAEUVM010000108.1 GCA_016787125.1 Chitinophagaceae bacterium
CTAACAAAGATTAAGATGACTAAAATCATTTTAGTATTACTAGTTGTATGCCTGGCAAACGGATGTAATAAACAACCAGTTGGACCAATCCCCCCATTGCCTCCCTCTATTATTGGAGAATGGGAATGGTATTTGAGAACAGGTTTTTTTGCTTATGACACTCCTTTGAATACCGGAAAAACTTATCATCTGACATTTAATAGCGATTCTACCTTTGTAGCAACCGGCACACTTGATTCAAGATTAATGGGCAATGGTACGTTTTCTGTCAGGCTGGACACGACAGGGTCAGGTGTTCACAGATTATCTTATATTTTAAACGGCCGGCCCAACGGGTGTGGTTACAGAATAAGAAATAACGATACACTCACACTCGATTATAACTCTTATATCGATGGGCAGGTATTTTATTTTTCCCGTGTACCGTAAAATTTTTGGGGGTTAAAAAAAGAGGAGGCTAAGAGGTTAAAGGAGGGAAAAGAGAAAAAGAGGAAACTATTCTCCTTATCTCTTTTCCCTCCTTTAACCTCTTAGCCATTATTCTTTATACAAAACCGTACAACTATATGGCGCCAATGTGAGAGAACTGATTACATTAACGGGAGTAACGAATATGTTGTTGACGATGGCGGTCATATAATACTTTGAATCAAGTGATACCTGCTGTTCTTTACCGGTGCCGTTAAAATACACACTGATGGTTTGCCATTTATCTTTCACGGCTTTTCCATTGAGGGTGTAGCCGATCACACCGGGAGGAAGCTGCTGAACGAAGATGAGGTGTTTGGCAATGTCGGCAGCTTTTGTCATGCGGAAAGCAGGATGAGCTTTACGCATGGCAATCAGTGCTTTTACATAATCAAATACATCTTTGTTTTTTGTTTTCAGGTTCCAGTCAATTGCATTGATACTGTCGGGAGATTCGAAGGAGTTCTCCACTCCTTTCTTGCTGCGCAGAAATTCGGTGCCCGCATGCAGGAAACTGATGCCTTGTGAAGTAAGCACAATGGATAATGAAAGTTTATGCATGCTGATCCGTTCCGCTCCGGTGGCTGCCGGCGCAGAGAGGGCCAGTTTATCCCAAAGCACATGATTATCGTGACATTCACAATAGCTGATGAAGTGATGCGGCTGGCGGGCATAGGGTGCTTTGGAATAATTGACTTTACTGTAATCCACCTGCGGATGCGGGCAGGCAGCGGTGATGCCAAACTTAACGGACTCTTCCATGCCGGGCTTGCCGCTGGCAAATCCTTTATCGGCATGCTCAAATACACTTCCCTTGATACCATCGCGGAGATCGTCGCTGAATACAGCGATACGATCGAGTTTGTATGCATTAGCCTTCAATGCACGGAGTGAATCAGGCAAGGGAGAAGCGCCGGCGGTCCATCCTTCGCCATATATAAGTATGTCTGGCTTTATTTTATGCAGTTCTTTTGAAATGAGATTCATGGTTTCAATATCATGAATACCCATAAGGTCTACCCGGAAGCCATCAATATGGTATTCTTTCACCCAGTACATCATTGATTCGAGGATAAACTTCCGCATCATGGGCCTTTCGCTGGCGGTTTCGTTGCCACAGGCGGATGCATTGGAGAAGCCGCCATTCTTGTTCTGCCGATAATAATAACCGGGAGCCAGCTGGTTGAAATTGGAAGCTTCTGTAACCGATGTGTGATTGTACACCACATCCATCACCACACGGAGGCCGTTTGCATGCAGTGTTTGTACGAGTTGTTTAAACTCCCGGATGCGGGTGATACCGTCTGCCGCATTGGTGGCGTAAGAACCTTCGGGTACATTATAATTCAATGGATCGTAGCCCCAGTTGTAGCGGCTATTTGGTTTTGTTTCATCAATGGAGTTGAAATCAAAAACGGGTAAGAGATGAATATGTGTAACGCCGAGTTCTTTGAGATGGTCCAGACCGGTGGATAGTCCTGCGGCATTTTTAGTATTGCTTTCTGTAAGTCCGGCGTATTTTCCTTTTTTACTGATACCGGAAGAAGCGGCGATGCTGGCATCCCTCACATGCAGTTCGTATATCACTGCATTTGTTTTGTTTTTGAAGGCAGGTGCTTTGTCATTTTCCCAACCGGGCGGGTGGGTATCTTTCATATCCACCACCATTGCTCTTTTGCCATTGATGCCAACTGACTTTGCATAGGGATCGGGCACTTCCTCCATCCATTTATCATTAATGCGGGTGCGAAACGTATAAAAATGTCCTTTCAGGTCACCATTTACTTTTAAGGTAAAGGCCCCTCCTTCTGTTTTTACCAGGTTATGGGTTGCGATATTATTTTCACCGGCACCTTCTTTATATAACAGTAACTGCACTTCTTGTGCATCGGGTGCATAGACGGTGAAGGCGGAGGCCTTTGGAGAATACACCAATCCCAGGTTAGGTTTATTATATACCGGGTACTTATTGAAATCGGGCCACTGGGCTGTTGCTAAAGATAGTTGTAAGAGTAAGGCAGCAGCCATGAGGATGTTTTTCATTTATGGAAATTAAGGAATTATTGCTCGCAGAGCCGCAGTGGCGCAGGGCTTAACCGCAAGGGCGCCAGGCCGCGAGGGAGAAGTTGACGGTTGACCGACGAACGTAGTTACTTCTACTGCCCTACTCATAACTCATGACTCATAACTTATGACTTACAACTTACGACTCCCGACTTACGACTTATCACTTACCACTCATTCTGCTGCTTATCAATAACTCACCGTCGCTCCCACCAGTTCCAATCCTCTTGAGGCCAGCATAAAGAGTTTATTGTCTTTATACACACTGCCTGTTACCGGAAGGAAAATATACTCCCCTTTCTTTCCGCCGATGCGGGGATCGGTGATGAGGGTCTCGCTTTTCATTTTTCCGTCGGGTCCGATGGTTTGAAACAGGTTGATCCAGCGGGTGCCGAATTCTACAAACTGTCTTTTATTATCATGGTTGGTAAGTTCATCGGTAAAGAAGATATTCACATCGCTGCCTTTTGTCCACGCAAAGATGCCAAAGAAGCGGGCGGCATCGTTGGAAGAACGGAGGTTGCGGTTCAGTTCATAATTCCATTGCATGGCGCCTTCACTGCCCATTTTAATTATATGGCTGATGCCGGTGCTGTATTCATAGTTATATTCAAACTGGGCACCGGGTTTGGGAGTGGAGCGTTCATTCACTGTTTCCCCCACTATAATATAGCCGCCATCTTCTGTTGAAAGCAATTGGGTGATCTTGGTATTGGCAGAGCGGATCTTTACTGATTTGCTTGCAGACAATTCGCCATTGCCTGTTATTTTTAGCAGGAAAGTGCCATCGGGTGTTTCCACGTTGATGCCCACTTTCTTATTCATGTAATAGAAACCGGCGATGTGAAGATCACCTGCCGGTGTGAACAGGTGCTTCCAGGTGGAGATGGTAAAGCCATTTTCGAGTTCAATTTTTTTCTCCACCACATTTTTACCGCCATCGGTGAAGGTGAATACGGAGAATTTGTCGTGCTCTTTTTTAACAGCAATTCTTTTCAGTATAAACACGGTGCCGGCATTATTGACATAGACTTCGTTTTTCGGAGCTTTGGCTGATTCGTAGGGGAAGGTGAAATCTTTTTTCCATATTTGTTTAAACTGGTCGTCGAACAGGGTAACGGTGCAGCGTTCCATGCCATCTTTCTCATAGGGCAGTTCATTGAACACAACCAATTTGGTACCATCCGGGCTGGTGTTGACACCGAAGTTACCGGCATTAAATGCTGACTCTGCCGCAAAAGAAGAAAGCAGGGTCTTTTTTTGTCTTCTTCCGGTTGCATCGAAGGGATAGGCATAGATATAGCTCATCTTGCTGCCGGAAGATTTGCTGAATTCTGATTTGCACATGATGAGTTTATCTTTCAGCGCAAAGAATCCTTCGGGAATATTGGCATCACCTTGTTCCAGCACTTTATCAATGGGATTGGAACCCACCGGTTTTCTGTTGGCATCATACACATCCAACTGCATATCGTACATGATGGGAGCCATCATGCGGTATTTTTTGTGCAACACATAATATTGTCCACCGGCTGAATAGGTGGAAAATTCAGCGCCCTGTACATTCTGTACGTTCCGGGGTTCAATAAATTCAACTGTTTGAGCAGAAAGCGAAACTGTTGAAGCTACGGCGAAGCAGGATGCGACCAGTTTATTCCACATAGTATTACCTCTTTACTTGGTTTACTTATAAACTTATATACTTATGACTATCGACTTATAACTTACTACTTACTACTTATCACTTATTCCCTTTCTTCGCTGCATACCAGGCATTGTATTCATCAAAGATGGCGAGGAGGTTCAGCATTCCGTATCCTTTTTCTTTACCGGATACTTTGGCGGCCAATGCAGGATAATCGGCCACGTATTCACTTACTTTTTTGGCAAAGCCCAGTGCGAAGTAAGATATCTGAACAGGTTTGGTAAAATTGGGATCGTGTGGTTTCTGGTATACCGGCTCGGCGGTGGCGTTGCCATCTTCTGAATAGAAGGTGAATTCGGTGATAGCCCCGTCTTTTGACACGAGGTTGAACCGAAGCGGTTTGGAAGTAAGTCCACCGCTGAAGTTGATGGAACGGTAAAGTTTGTCAGCCACCTTGTAGCCTTTGATATCCTCAGGGCCAAATTCTTTGGTCGGCTTTTTATCCATCTCGTTGGTATAATATTTACATCTTTTCTGCCCGCTCACCTGGCTGCCATGTTCGAAATAGCCGTACACGGTATCGTTGGCATTAGTAACATAAAAACCGGGGTAGATTTTTCCGATCACATATACTTTACCGGACCAGTCGGGCTGTGCCATTGCGGTGTTGAAAGTGACAATCAGGAGTACGAAGAAAAAGTATCTTTTCATGGTTAATTTTTAGCGGGTAATGTTACAGCATTTTGGCTAACTGGCCTAATCTGTGCCGGTGTTATTAATATTTGTCGTAAAGCGATTAAGATGTGCAGATTTTTTGGCAGCCGTGGGTTTCATAGTCGGAATGTTTCCTGTATATTAACACCCTATTCAACTACTTATGGGAGATATACAGATAAAAAAGAATGCGAAGCAATATGATGCGGTGATTGTGGGCTCTGGTGCCGGCGGCGGTATGGCCGCTTATATACTGGCAAAGGCCGGTATGAAAGTCTGCATCATCGAAGCAGGCTATATGTACGACCCGCAGAAGAACATTACCCAGTTAAAAAACCCGTGGGAATCTCCCCGTCGCGGTGCCAGCACCAAGATCCGGCCCTTTGGCGATTTTGATGCCTGCTATGGCGGCTGGTCGGTGGAAGGTGAACCCTTTACCAAAGAAAACGGTACGGACTGGATGTGGTGGCGGGCCCGTATGCTGGGTGGCCGCACCAACCACTGGGGACGTATTTCGCTGCGGTTTGGTCCTAAAGATTTTAAAAGAAAGAGCATTGATGGCCTCGGTGACGACTGGCCTATCGGCTATGAAGATGTGAAACCCTATTATGACCGGGTGGACAAACTGATCGGTGTATTTGGCACCAATGAAGGATTGGAAAACGATCCCGATGGTTTTTTCCTGAAGCCCCCAAAGCCCAGGCTGCATGAACTGTTTATTAAGAAAGCGGCGGTACAAGCTGGTGTAACTGTTATTCCATCAAGATTATCCATCTTAACCGAGCCAATCCAGAATGATGCAGACCGCGGTGCCTGTTTCTTCTGTGGTCAATGTAACCGGAATTGCAGCATGGCCAAGGCCGACTTCTCCTCTCCCAATGTACTTATCTACCCTGCCATGAAAACCGGCAATGTGGATGTGATCGCCAATGCTATGGCAAGAGAAGTGCTGACGAATAAAGAAGGACTTGCCACCGGTGTTTCTTATATCAGTAAAGATGATATGATGGAATACCAGGTGGATGGAAAGGTAGTGATCGTGGCGGCCAGCGCCTGCGAAAGTGCCAGGCTGTTGCTTAACTCCAAATCTGCCCGCCACCCGAATGGTCTTGCTAACAGCAGTAATGTGGTAGGCAAATACCTGCATGATTCCACAGGTGCTGCGCTGGGTGGTATTCTGCCGGAACTGTTTGACAGAAAACGCTACAATGAAGATGGTGTGGGCGGCATGCATATCTATTCTCCCTGGTGGCTGGATAATAAGAAGCTTGATTTTCCCCGTGGTTATCACATTGAATATTGGGGCGGTATGAGTCAGCCCTCCTACGGTTTTAGCTGGGGTATTGAAAACCTGAATGGGAAATATGTGGTGAAAGGGAAGCAAAAAGAAGGTGGTGGTTATGGCGCTTCGCTGAAAGAAGACTATCGCTACTTCTATGGTTGCGGGGTGGGTATGGCAGGCCGTGGCGAAGCCATTCCGCTGGAAAGTAATTACTGTGCCATTGATCCGAATGTGGTTGACAAGTTTGGCATTCCCGTACTGAAGTTCAATGTAAAATGGAGTGAACATGAGATCAAACAGGCCAAACACATGAAGGAAACCTTCAAAGAAGTGATGCACAATATGGGAGCCGTGATCACCTGGGGTGCCGATGATGATGAAAAGAACCAGTGGGGACTTGCCAAGCCCGGTGAGATCATTCACGAAGCCGGTACGGTACGGATGGGTAATGATCCGAAACGATCAGCCCTGAATAAATGGAGCCAGGCGCATGATTGTAAAAACCTGTTTTGTGTGGACGGTGGCCAGTTTGTAAGCCAGGCCGATAAGAACATTACGTGGACGATACTGGCACTGAGTATGCGGGCGAGTGAGTATATTATTGAAGAGAGGAAGAAGCAAAATTTGTAATTTTTGAATTTGGATTTTAGATTTTGGATTGTAACACGCTATCCTAAAATCTAAAATCAAAAACCTAAAAGGAAGACGTATGGATCGCAGAAAATCACTTAAACTTATCGCCACAGGCGCTATTGCCACGCCTATTGCCATTGCTGCCTGCAAACCCGGTGATAAGAAAGCGGATGGAACAACGGTGACTGACCCGCAGTTTACGCTTGACCGCAACCCGGATGAACTGAAGTATGAAAAGAAGCTGCTGGCGGAGGAAAAATTCTTTACACCGCATGAGTTTGCAACCATTTCCGTATTGTGCGACATCATCATCCCCAAAGATGAGGTGAGCGGCAGTGCCAGTGAAGCCAAAGTACCCGAGTTCATTGAGTTTATTGTGCATGATATGCCTGGCCACCAGGTCCCGCTGAAAGGTGGCCTGCGCTGGCTTGATCTGCAATGTTTGAAGAGATACAACAAAGATTTCCGGGATTGCACTTCCCAGGAACAGCTTGCTATCGTGGATGAAATTGCCTATCCAAAAAAGGCGAAGCCAGAAATGAGCCAAGGAGTGAAATTCTTCAGCCTGATGAGAGACCTGACAGCCACCGGTTTCTATACTTCAGAAATTGGTCTGAAAGATGTGGGCTATATCGGAAACAAACCGACTCAATGGAATGGTGTACCGACCGATGTACTGGCTCAATATAAAATGGCGTACAGTGAAAAAGAACTGAAAGAATGTGTGAGCTTTGACAAAAGTGCCGGCAACGGTAAGCCCTGATAGCCGCATTCTCCAGACCAACCACTAAACTATATAATATGAAAAGAACAATCCTGACAGCAGTGCTTGTTTTGAGCAGCCTGCTTGTCCTTACAGCCCAGAATTATGTAACACTGCATGAAGATTGCAGTTACGGCGGCAAAACCTTTTACCTGGAGCCTGGCTCCTACCGTGATTACCAGATGAAGATCGGAAATGATAAACTGTCTTCCTTCCAGGTGCCTTATGGTTTTAAGATCACGCTGTATGAAAACAACAATTTCGGCGGCCGTTCTCAAACATTTACCAGCAGCGTTACCTGCCTCGATGCCCAATGGAATGATATGGCCTCTTCTATCGTGGTGGAAGGCACGGGTTATAACCAGGGAAACCAGAATGATTATGTCACTTTTTACAACGATACCTATCACAGGGGCTACTCACAAAGTCTGCGGCCCGGGGTGTATTCTGGCGCCCAACTGGGACAATTGAAGTACAATATTTCCTCTTTCCAGGTAAGCGGCAGCCTGCGGGTGCGTTTGTATATCAATAATGAAAATAACTCGGGCTATTCGGCCACTTACACTACCAGCCAGAGCTATTTGCCCAGCAGTGAGAACGACAAGATCGGTTCTGTTACCATCGAGTATTACAATGGAGGTAACAATAACGGCGGAGGAGGTTATGGCAACCAGAGTTATGCTACTTTTTACACAGAATGTAATTCCAACGGCAATGCCCTTCGCCTGATGCCGGGTTATTATTCGGGTGAAAAACTGGGTTTGTTCAGAAACAACATTTCGTCTGTGCAGATACCGTCAAACCTGGTGATAAAAGCCTTCAGTAATGACAATCTTTATGGTCAATCCACCCAGATAACTGAATCCAGCAATTGTCTTGATTATAACCTCAGAAACCGGATCGGGTCAGTAGTGGTGGAAGAAAGAAGCGGTTATGGCGGCGGTGGCGGCTATCCGGGTGGTGGCAACGAAGCGGTAATCATCTATTCGGATGAGAATTACCGTGGACAATCGGCCAGTCTTTTGCCGGGCGTTTACAGTACAATGTCGCAGGCAAGCGGTTTTCCGGATAATGCACTGAGTTCAATACAAGTGCCCGCCGGCTACCGGGTGGTGCTGTATGAATTTGAAAACTTCGGCGGCAAAAGCTATACCGTTACCAATTCAAAAACCGGATTCCTGTTTTCAAACTGGAATGATAAGGCCTCTTCTATTAAAGTGTACAGGGAATAGTGAATAGTGAATGGGGAATGGGGAATCGATAATAGTTCTTTAAAGTATAAATGGTTTCTTGACAACCACCTGCCTTTAAAGAACTATTATCTATTACCTTTTATCTGTTATCTGATTAAGCGTATTCTTCTTTCGCCGTTTTACTATACTCGTCTATCAGTTTACGCTGCAATTCAAACGGCATGGCCTCATATGCATGGAAGTGCATTTTGAATTTGGCCCTGCCCTGCGTGATCGAACGGAGTGAAGAAGAATATCCGTCCATTTCAGCCAGCGGCACTTTTGCCATCACTTTCTGAAAATGGCCTTCACTGTCTATTCCTTCCACGATGGCACGGCGGCTTTGCAGATCACCCATTACCGCACCGGTGAGGTCGTCAGGACAAAGCACTTCCACCTGGTATATAGGTTCCAGTATCTGCGGATCGGCCTGTTGAAAGGCCTGGCGGAATGCCTGAAGACCGGCGATCTTGAATGAAATATCGTTGCTGTCTACCGGGTGCATTTTACCATCATACACACAAACGCGGATGTCTCTTGCATACGAGCCGGTCAGTGGTCCGTTGTGCATTTTTTCCATTACTCCTTTTAATATAGAGGGAAGGAAACGGGCATCAATAGCGCCGCCAACGATGCAATTGAAGAATACCAGTTTACCGCCCCATTCAAGGTCATGCTCATCCCTGCCGCGTACCGTAAAGTCTGCCGGATCGGGCATGCCTGCATACCAGGGCTCGATGCGCATAAACACTTCGCCAAACTGGCCGGCACCACCGCTTTGTTTCTTATGGCGGTAATTTGCATCAGCCATTTTGCGGATGGTTTCCCGGTAAGCAATGCGGGGTTTTACAAATTTTATTTCCAGTTTGTGCTGGTGTTCTATCTTCCATTTGGCCACAGCAAGATGCATATCGCCCTGGCAATGGATCAATGTTTGTTTCAGTTCTGGTGAAACCTCCACCACCAGCGTAGGATCTTCTTCTTTCAACTGGTGCAGTGCCTGGGATAGTTTTTCCTCCTCCCCTTTCTTGAGCGTTTCGATGGCCACGGTCATATTCGGCGAAGGGAATTCAATGGAAGGAAGTTCATAGTTCTTTCCTTTCACATGCAGGGTATTGTTTACATGCGTGTTCTTGAGTTTCAGCGTGGCGCCGATATCACCTGCCACCAGTTCATTGATAGCAGTACGCTTGTTTCCTTCCACCAGGAAAAGCTGGTTGATCTTTTCGGTTACACCCGTGCCTTCATTTTCCAGTTCCATTCCAGTCTTTATAGTACCGGAATACACTTTGAAGAATGAAAGTTCGCCTACATGCGGTTCAGAAATGGTTTTATAAATAAAAATGCAGGCGGGGCCGTTTGAATCACAGGTAAGCTGCTCACCTGTTTTAGTTTGCTGTGGGGGCATTTCATTGGCACTCGGGCAAACATTGTCTATAAAGCCCATCAGGCGGCCGCTGCCCATATTTCTTTCAGCAGAAAGGCAAAACAGCGGGAAGAGATCATGATTGATCATGGCTTTCTTCAACCCTGCTTTCATTTCATCTTCATCCAGTTCGCCCTTGTCGAAATACTTTTCCATCAGGCTTTCGTCGTTGCTGGCAATGGCTTCGATCAGTTCTTTGTGCAACTCATCCGCCCTTGATTTTTCTTCATCGGGGATGGCGAGTTTTTCAGGTTTGCCGCCATTGTCGTGAAATTTATACATCGTCATCCGAAGCACATCAATGATCTCATGAAAGCCGGCGCCGCTCTGGCGGGGATATTGCACCACCACCACATTATTGCCAAAATGGGATTTGGCTTCCCTTACGGTTTTATCAAAATCAGCATTATCGTCGTCAAGTTTATTAACGGCGAAGATCATCGGGGTCTTGAATTTTTCTGTGTATTCCCAGATTATATCTGTTCCCACTTCCACTCCCATCACGGAATTGAGCAGCATAACACCGGTATCAGCCACGCGGAGGGCAGATATCACTTCCCCGTTAAAGTCATCATAACCGGGAGTGTCAATGACGTTGATCTTATATCCCCGCCATTTGGTGTGAAGTAATTTGCTGAAGATAGAATTACCACGTTCCTGTTCAAGTTCGTGGTAGTCGCCGGTGGTATTCTTTTCGGCGATGCTGCCGCGTCGGCTGATGATGCCCGCTTCAAAGAGCATACATTCCGCTAAGGTGGTCTTACCCGATCCCGCATGGCCGAGCAAGACAATATTTTTTACGTGTGAGGTATCAAATTCAGGCATGACAATCTGTTTTAGAGGTGAGAAAATGATTGATTAGCACCTGCAAATATTTAAACAGGCACGCTATCAACCTTATGAACCTTGTCAGGCTATAAGATGAACTGTATCAGTAATCACGGTAAACTGCTGTGATCAGCTGGTACGTGACAGAAAGTCGCTGAACTCTGAACGCAAACTGAGCAGTGTTTGTTCAAGGTTTTGAAACTCTTCATGCAGCGATTCATGTCTTGCAAGGGTATCTTCATTCGCCGAACCGTTAAAGACGGCCTGTTCAAAGTTCATTTTGCGGTCATGCACTTTGATTGTCTGTTTGAGGTCGTGAATGTTGATAAGCTGGATGTGAAACTGGTTGTGGAGATGTTCTACTTCCTGTAGCTGTTCTTTAGAGAGTGCTTTGCCTGCTACCTGGCGGAGTTTGTTTTCGTCCTGGGTGAATTCTTCGCGGTAAGTGCGAAGCTGTTCCCTCCATCCGTTGCACTCCTGTGTGAGCTGTGAGATTTCTACCTGAACCATGGGATTAACATTTAAGGGTGAAAAAATAAAGAACTGAATCCCTGCCCTTTGATTTTACTGGCAGGCTTCCCTGGGGTGTTGGATTCGCGGCAGTATTTTATGGTCAATAGTAAGGTAAAGCGATTTTCTAAAAATTCAAACAATTGTTTGGAATTTTTCTGCAAAAAAAATGCACAGCCGGCTGCGTTCTACACCGGTAGAAAATATTAAATATGACAGTACAGGTTTACACCCAGCCACTGCCGTTGCAACGGCCACAGGAAGTGGTTCCCCTGCCGCTGCAGGAGGAGCAATTTCGGCGGCCACTGCCGCCACAAAAAGAGCAGGAATAGTTCGAACTGTCACCTCCCATATATCCGGTACCCGCACAGGAACTGCAATAGTGTGTGCCGGAGCCGCCGCAGGATTGGCAGGTAAATGTGCCACGGCCGCTGCAGGATGGGCAGGAATCGCCGTTGTTCAGATGTTCATGCGACAAAGAATTCTCATATAACATGATAGCTTATTTATGTTTTAGAATAAGGGTGTCCCCCTAAGTTAATCAAACTGTCTCACCTGAAGAATACTCCTTTTGGATTATTAACAGTTGGTATCCCCGCCCGTGGCAAATACCAGCGGGCTTTGGTGTATTTTGCAGTAATGAAGTCTATATGGAAATACTTACCCGCCATGGTACTGTCAGCCTTCCTGGTCAGCTCCTGCGGAAAGGTGAAAGAACCCGAGTTTAAGGGGGTGGAAAATCTTCATACCGGGAAACTGGGGCTGCAGCAATCCACGTTAAACCTCGACCTTCTCTATTTTAATCCTAACCGTTCCGGGTTGAAATTAAAAGCAGCCGAAGGTGATGCATGGATCGACGGCCAATTTCTTGGTCATTTTTCACTCGACAGCCAGGTGGTCATCCGGGGAAACAGCAATTTCCGGTTGCCGGTTACCTTCCGGGCCGAAACCGGCAGGCTGGTGAAGAATTCACTGCTGGCATTGCTCGGTCAGCAGGCCGTATTGAAGGTTGAGGGAAAGGCATTGGTGGGAAAAAGCGGCGTGTTCATCCATTACCCTATTCGTTATGAAGGGAAGCATAATCTCTCCGAACTGCTTGAACCGGATGGAAAGACATTACAAAGAAAAAAATTGACGGAACTGTTGCTTACCCGTTAGTGGGTGGCGGTGGCGGCGGAGTTTTGGGCTTGGGATGTGCGCCCCCATCTTCGGGTTTCTTGCAGGTTTTGGGAAGGCGTTTGTACGCATCTTCTGTGGCCGGTATATCATCCGCATCATAACCGCAATTGGCTATCGCCGTTTTGATCTGCTCAATATCTGTACGGTCTGTTACGTATTTTACCCTGGTCTCCCCTTTTCTGAAATTCACATTTATTTCCAGCACACCGTCATATCTTTTTAAATATGCTTCGATCCGGGTTTTACAGGCTTCACAAAGGGCTGTCGGCGTTTTGATGGTGGCCGTAAGTACTGGTTTTGTTTGGGCCGATGTGGTAAACATGACACCCAGTAAGGCAATTGTGGCGAGGAGTAGTTTTTTCATACTATAGCTTAATAACGTGAATTCAGGTTGTTTAGTTTACCATTGGTTTTGTCAGGAAGGGCTCCATCCGGCAGGATCGTCCCTCCATTTTAGCAAAACTTCCTGCTGGGCCGGCGATACCATTCCCTTTTTTACTGCCAATTCGATCAATGCCGGGTAATCTGTAAGGGAATGATAGGGCAATGATGCTTTTGTAAATGCTTCGGTTGCAACGGGAAAACCATAGGTGAATATCGACACCATCCCAATCACATCCAGTCCCTCCTTTTTCAGTACATCCACCACCTGCAGGCTGCTTTTTCCGGTGGATACCAGGTCTTCGATCACCACCACTTTCGTGGCTTTTTCAAAATACCCTTCCACCTGGTTTCCAAGACCGTGTTCCTTGGGTTTGGGACGCACATATATGTATGGCAATTTCAACTGGTCTGCCGCCATCGCTCCCCAGGCAATACCGGCTGTAGCCACCCCGGCCAGCATTTCTGCCTCCGGGAACTGCTCAAATACCACATTGCACATTTCTGATTTAATATAATCACGTACAAACGGGAAGGAAAGTACTTTGCGGTTATCACAATAGATCGGGCTTTTCCAACCGCTGGCCCAGGTGAAGGGATTTTCCGGGCTCAGCCGCACCGCATTAACCTGCAACAATTTTTCTGCAATGGTAGTGGCATCTGTCATGCTGCGAAGATAACTGAAGCTGTTTATGCCATAAAAGTTAAATGTACCGTTCCCTGCATGTTACCGGCCCTGAACCGTATCCTTCGTATCTTTCATTAAACTTCAAGCTCCGCCTATGCATATAAAGATATATTTTGGCGATAAGCCCCTTTTCCTTTGTGATGCCATTGACAAGGTGGTTGAACCTTTCGTTCATCATGATGATGCTGTTTTTATTGATGAACTGGACAGTCACACCATAAAGACCATGATACATGAGATGCAATTGGAAAAAGTACATGCAGGTGTGTTCTATCATCCTGACCTGGAAGCACTGAAAAAAGCTTTCTTTAAAAAATTCACCCTCATCCAGGCGGCCGGAGGGCTTGTTACAAATGAAAAAGATGAAATCCTGCTGATTCACCGCCGGGGTAAATGGGACCTGCCCAAAGGGAAACTGGATAAAGGGGAAAAACTGGAGGATTGCGCTGTAAGAGAAGTGGAGGAAGAAACCGGTCTCCAAAAAGTAAAATTAACTGCTCCCCTGATGATCACCTATCATACCTACCATGAAGGAACACGGTTCATATTAAAAGAATCGCACTGGTACACGATGTCGGTATCAGGCAGGCAGGTACTTGTGCCGCAGGCGGAAGAAGATATACATGAAATAGTTTGGGTAAAACCGGCCGGCCTGCTGCCTTATCTGGCCGAAGCGTTTCCTTCGGTAAAAGATGTATTACAATCCCGGCTTCACGAATGATTCTTTACGGGGTATAATGGCTACGGTCAGGCGGCTTACGCATACCAGTTTCTGCAGCTCATCATATATCCTGATATCCCATACATGGGTGCTGGAGCCAAGGTGCAGCGGCTTGCAAATACCTGTAACAAATCCTGCTTTGGCACTTCGGATATGGTTGGCGTTAATTTCCAATCCCACACAATAATACCGGATATGGTCCACCACTAAAGCCGAAGCCACACTCCCGATCGTTTCGGCCAGCACACAAGAGGCACCTCCGTGAAGCAGTCCGTAAGGCTGGCGGGTACGCTGATCAACGGGCATGGTGGCCTGGATACTGTCGTCACCCAGTTCGGTCCATTCAATACCGATAAATTCTCCCATGGTATCCTTACCAAGAGGTTTCAGGTCTTCCAGTTTAAGCTCTTTGTTATACCAGATGATTGCCATGTTTATTTAAGAAGGCTTTTAGCTACTGCTTCAGGTAAAAACGGAGTGGCATCGCCGCCATTCTTAATAATATCCCTTACAATGGTGGATGCCACCGAAGTGTATTTAGGTTCGCCGGTGAGGAAGATGGTTTCTATTGATTTATCAAGTGTCCGGTTGGCATCGGCTATTGTTTTTTCATACTCAAAATCACTTACATACCTGATGCCCCGCAGGATAAAACGGGCGCCTATCTTTTTGCAAAAATCAATGGTCAATCCTTCGTATACGGCGCCTTCCACCCTTTCTTCATCCTTATAAATTTCAGCTATCCAGTTCCGGCGCTGATCGGGAGTAAACATGGGCGCTTTGGCAGTATTGATACCGATACCCACAATAATCTTGTCAAAAAGAGGCAGGGCCCGGTTAATGATATCAACATGCCCTAAGGTAACAGGGTCAAACGTGCCGGGAAACAGACAAATTCGCATAATGCCATTTTTTTGATTGGGGGTTAAAAGTTTTGGTTCTGCATACTACCCAAATAAATAACCCAATATCGGGATTATGAAGCGTTTCTTCCTGAAAGCAGGTACAACACGGCCATTCTTACCGCCACACCATTTTCCACCTGCTGCAATATGATGGACTGTTTACTGTCTGCCACATCGCTGTCAAGTTCCACCCCGCGGTTGATCGGCCCGGGGTGCATGATAACGATTTCTTTCTGCAGGCCATCCAGCATTTTCCTGCTGATTCCATAGGCCAGGTTATACTCACGCAATGATGAAAAAAGAACCTGGTTTTGCCGCTCCAGCTGGATACGCAACACATTGGCCACATCACACCATTCCAGGGTTTCTTTCAGGTGGTAACTTACATTTACCCCGAGTGCCGATTGAATATATTTTGGAATAAGGGTGGGCGGGCCGCAAACCGTAACCTCCGCCCCCATTTTTTTCAACAGGTAAATATTACTTTGCGCCACCCTGCTGTGCATGATATCACCGATGATGGCGATCTTCCTTCCTTCCAGTGAACCGGTTTTTTCCTTTATTGAATAGGCATCCAGCAATCCCTGTGTGGGATGCTCATTGATACCATCGCCGGCATTGATAATGGCTGCCGGCACATGTTGTGATAAAAAATGTGGTGCTCCGCTGGCGCTGTGGCGCATTACCACCATATCCACTTTCATGGATAAGATATTGTTTACCGTATCCAGCAGGGTTTCGCCTTTTGCCGCGGAGGAAGAAGATGCGGCGAAGTTGATCGTATCTGCACTCAGTCGTTTTTCCGCCAGTTCAAAGGAAAAACGGGTGCGGGTGGAGTTTTCGTAAAACAGGTTTACGATCGTTACATCCCGGAGGGAAGGAACTTTCTTGACCGGCCGTTGTAAAACTTCTTTAAACTGCTCTGCAGTAGATAGAATAAGTGAAATATCGTCTTTGGTGAGGTCTTTAATGCCCAGCAGATGTCGAGTGGATAGTTGCATTAAAGGGCGAAGTTATGGGTTTAAGAAAATATCCCCAATAATAAATACAGGCTGCCTGTATTTACTGAAGAAGGACGGCCTCACCATTCAGCAGCTTTATTTTATCGGTTTTGGTGGTTTCGAGTGTTATTCCGGTAAAATCAGCCTGGATGGGAAACTGGCGGTGCTCTTTTCTGTCAACCAATACGCAAAGCTGCACTTTTGCCGGCCTTCCGTAATCGAGGAGTGCATCCAAAGCGGCTTTTATAGTGCGGCCGGTGAAGAGCACATCATCTATCAGTATCACGGTCTTATTTTCTATGGAAAACGGGAGATTCATTTTATCAGGTGCCAGGATAGCATTGCGGATATCATCACGATAGAAAGTGATATCGAGCTGACCATACTGAATCTTCATCGCAGGATCCAACTGTTGTAAGGCTTGTATGATACCATCGGCCACCACCACCCCACCCTGCTGTATACCGACAAACAACGTATTTTCCGGATCACTCATTTGCGCTTTGATCTCCTTAGCCAGTTTATCAACGGCTGTCTTTAACTGGCCGGCATCCATGATTGTTTTCAAGTATAAATATTTTAATAAAAATAAGAAAGAAGGCTGAAAAGGCAGTTGAAGAATGCTTTATAAAAAAAGGCCGGATCGCTCCGGCCTTATCACAAACAAGAAATGAGAAAATCAGAATGCAAAACCGATGGTGATACCGGTGCGTACCGAGAATCCGTCGAACCCGAATGCAAGGTCTTCCTCCTGTCCATCTTTGAACTTCCCTGCATTATAAGAAGGGCCTGCAAAAATATCCAGTACAAAACCGCTCTTCCAGGCCTTTTCCCAACCGATCAGCGCTCCGCCACCAACTGAACTGAATTTAACGGAAGAACCGTCAGATTTGTCTTTGATGGAAAACTGCTGGTAGCGGGCAAACGGACCAACATATACGCCATTCATTGGCCCGTTTTCCTTTGAAATATAGTAGCGGAATTCCGGGGTGATGCCAAAGCCTTCATATTTAAGCGATGAGCTTTTGAACCCGGAATAAAAAACACCCAGCTGGACAGAGGTCTGGGCACCAACCGCCCTTTCGTAGGCTATGTTGCCGGTGGCAACAAGCGCAGAAAGCGGGTTGATTTTAACAGCGTTCATTTTTGATGATTGTGCTTTTACAATCACAAAAGAAAATAAGAGTACGGTCAATGCTAAGATCTTTTTCATAAAGTGTGATTTAATTTGAAAAATGAATTTGCTGCCCTTGACTCAATAACGGTGCCAGCGGGGCCGTGCCAGAAATCACGGCCTTGAGACAGGAAATGATGATTTTCCCGAATTCTCACCATATTTCCCGCTTACCATGAAATATGATACGAATTCTCAGAAAGTGGCTTCTCTAAACTTTTTTTCAAAAACTATTGCTTTGTGCTTCCTTTAACATATTTGGCAGGTTCTTCACTGATTATGGCAGCAACAAACCGTCAAATTGGCCGTTTCATGGACCTTCATTAGCCCAACGTAAATCGGAAAATATTCTCAGGAATGCCAATAATCAAGACGTCAGGCATAGAAGAGATGTATATGAATGGGGAAAACTGAAGTGTTTATTTCGGTAATCTTTATTGTCTGCGATTTGCAAATTCATCAGGTGAAACCAGAATAAATCCCCGGGGCATTATTACCTGGAAACCACCCTTTTTAATTTCAATTGCCTTTAGGTGCCGGAACCTGGCCTGATCATACACTTCCAGCACAAGGCCTGGAAGTCCCATGTAATAGAATGGTCCGAATGAGTTGGGGATTGATTCAGCAAACCAGGCTAATGTTGAATCATTCTGCTTATTCACCCTCAATGCTGCCCGGCACCTCGTTCCAAGTATCTCCTTATACTGATCAAAGTAAACCCAGCCGCTGCTCTCCAGCGTATCTGTAATAAGATACTTTGGCTGATCTTCGGGAAAAGTCACTTCACTATAATATACCCGGCTTTTATTGTTGAATAACACTGCGTGATGCAAATCTTTAACCCCAAACAAGGTATCCTTTTTCATTGGGTCTTTCCCATTTTCAGGGATGTTATACCAGAAAGACAAACTATCAGTAACTATCAGTCTGTTACTTCGGGGCCGGGTATCGGTGTTGTTTATACCAAGCGAATATTGTTCGTATAGAATTGAAAATCCTTGCTGTGCCTGCATACATTGAAAGCTGCACACCATGATCAAAAGCATTTTTATCTTCCTCATTTCTCCCCCATAAACGGATAACGATAATCTGTCGGCGGATTGAATGTTTCCTTTATCGTGCGGGCACTGAGCCAGCGATAAAGATTAAGGATAGAGCCCGCTTTATCATTGGTGCCTGAACCACGGGCGCCGCCAAAGGGCTGCTGCCCCACCACAGCACCGGTGGGTTTATCATTGATATAAAAGTTACCGGCTGCATTGCGCAATTTATTCGTGGCCAGTTCCACCGCAGCCCTATCCTGCGAAATAATGGAACCCGTGAGTGCATAAGGTGAAGTGCTGTCCACCAGGTCGAGCACTTTTTCAAACCCATTGGCCGGATATACATACACCGTAAGCACCGGGCCAAATATCTCCTCACACATCGTTACATACTTCGGGTCTTTGGCCTGGATGATGGTCGGTTGCACAAACCAACCTTCTTTACTATCACATTTTCCACCCACCCAAAACTCTGCCTTCGGATCCTTCTTTGCGTTGTCTATATATCGTTTGATATTATTAAAACTTTTTTCATCAATCACCGCATTCACGAAGTTGGTAAAATCTTCCACCGTTCCCATTTTGAAACTCTTTACTCCGGCAATGAGTTTCTTCTTTACCTCTTCCGCCATATTTGAAGGAATATAAGCACGTGAAGCCGCCGAACATTTCTGTCCCTGGAATTCAAAAGCTCCCCGCAGCAAGGCCGTAGCCACCACATCAGGATCAGCACTTTTATGCGCCAGCACAAAATCCTTTCCGCCGGTCTCCCCCACTATCCTCGGATATGATTTATAATTCGCCATATTCTTGCCGATCGTTTCCCACATATTGTTGAACACACCCGTAGACCCCGTAAAATGCACACCGGCAAAATCACGGTGGTTGAAACATACCCGGCCGATCGTGGGCCCGTCCACATAGATCAGGTTGATCACCCCATCGGGCAAGCCAGCTTCTTTCAGAATACGCATCGTCATTTGTGCGGAGTACACCTGCGTGTTGGCCGGTTTCCATACCACCACATTGCCGCACATGGCTGCAGAAGTGGGCAGGTTGCCACCGATGGCTGTAAAGTTGAACGGCGTTACCGCCAGTACAAATCCTTCCAGCGGACGGTATTCCATCCTGTTGTGCATACCCGCACCGCTGATGGGTTGTTGTTTATATATCTCCGACAAAAAATGCACATTGAAGCGTAAAAAATCTATCAGTTCACATGCGGCATCTATCTCCGCCTGGAAAGCATTCTTGCTCTGGCCCAGCATGGTGGTGCCATTCATATACGGGCGGTACTTAGTTGCCATCAGGTCGGCCGCTTTGAGAAAGATATTGGCCCTGTTTTCCCAACTGGTATTGGCCCAGGCTTCTTTAGCCGCCAGTGCTGCCTCTATCGCCTGGTGTACATGCTTTTCTTCACCGGCATGGAAATAACCGAGGGTATGTTTGGTTTCATGCGGCGGATGAATTGCCACCTTCTTTCCCGTTCTTACTTCTTTACTGCCGATATACATCGGTATATCTGCCTCCTGCTTTTTCAGTTCGGCGAGTACTTCTTTTAATCGATTTTTTTCGGGGCTGCCAGGGCCATAAGAAAGAACAGGTTCGTTCACCGGCATGGGATAAGAGAATGTTCCTAACATATTTTTAATTTGAAGATGAATTAATTTGAAGATTTGGAAATTTGAAAATTAACTCCTATAGATCATAACTCCTGATTGCGTCTTGCGGATCCCACTATTTTAGAAATCACCCTTATAATCGCTCCGCTGTCAGCCAACAGTTCTTTACAATCTGGAAACTCATTTATATTATCACAAAGCAGGAGCCAGTACTCCGTTTCATCTGCTTCCTTGGCAGCAATTTTCATTTTATGAATAAAATCCGCCTTACTCTCTGCATTCTGCGCTTCTCTTACATTGGCCCCGATACTCGTTCCTGCCTTCAATAGTTGTCTGGCTATAATATATTTCCTTTTCTCTTCCAGCAATTGCGTGTACCTGATGATCTTAAGTGCAAACAAAAAAGTCAGCTTAACAACCAGGTTCTCTTTATCGTTTCTCATTACATTGATTTAAGCATTCAATCATCCCCTTTCAGGAACATCATCTCCCAAACATTTCATGCTCAAATCAACCCGTCTTCAAATCATCTCATCTTCAAATCTTCAAATTAGCTCATCTTCAAATCAACTCTCCGCCTCTTTCTCACTCATCAAATACGCCTTTATAAACCCATCCAGCTCCCCATCCATCACCGGCTGTATGTTGCCGGTTTCAAAGTCGGTGCGGTGGTCTTTGATCATTTTATACGGGTGGAAAACATAACTGCGTATCTGGCTGCCCCACTCTATCTTTTTCTTCTTGGCATTATTGGCATCACGGATGGCATTGCGCTTCTGCAGTTCCAGTTCATACAACCGGCTGCGCAGCATTTGCATCGCCAGTTCACGGTTGCCAAGCTGGCTCCTGTCCTGCTGACATACCACCACGATACCGGTGGGAATGTGCGTCAGTTGTACTTTCGTTTCCACCTTGTTTACGTTCTGTCCACCGGCACCACCACTGCGGGAAGTTTCCATCTTTACATCGGCCGGGTTCACTTCAATGTTGATCGTATCATCCACCATAGGATATACATATACACTCACAAATGAAGTATGGCGGCGGGCATTACTGTCAAAAGGAGAAATGCGCACCAGGCGGTGCACACCGCTTTCGGCTTTCAGAAAACCATAGGCAAAGGGACCTTCAAACTGCAGCGTGGCTGTTTTGATACCCGCTCCATCACCCCACTGCCAGTCCATCTCGGTTACTTTCCAGCCCTGCTTCTCGCCATACATGCGGTACATACGGGCCAGCATTTCGGCCCAGTCCTGGCTTTCGGTACCACCGGCGCCAGAGTTGATCTGTAATACCGCAGGCAGTTCATCCTCGGGCTCATTCAGTGTGGCCTTGAATTCTGCATCATCAATGGTGGCGAGTGCTTTGTCATACGCCTCTTTGGTTTCTTCTTCCGTGGCATCACCCGCTTTCCAGAACTCAAACAGCACGGCAAAATCTTCCACAGCCGTTTCCGCCTGCTCATAGATCTTTACCCAGTACTCGTTTGACTTGGTGTTTTTGAGAATTTCGGTGGCCCGCTTGTTATCATCCCAGAAGCCGGGACTCAGCGCCAGTTGCTTTTCTTCTTCTATCTTATATCGTCGGTTCTCGACGTCAAAGAAACCTCCTTATCCCGGCAATGCGGGACCGCATATCCTGTAATTTTTCGATTGTCATGGCGCAAAGGTAAGGAAGAGATAATAGATAAGAGATAATGGATAATAGTTGGCGTGATGGTGCGGGGTTCGTTTTGAAAAGGTTCAATGTTGAAAGTTTGAGGTTTAAGTCGGCGCTCACTCATCTTTCCATCTTCCGACACTCAAATCTTCCGATTTTCTGGCGGTGAAGTTTTCACCATATAAATGGAAAAAACGGTTAAGTGCTGTACAAAAAGGAAAGTGATTCCGGGTAATAACACACTATTTCCTACTTCCTACTTCCTACTTCCTACTTCCTACTTCCTACTTCCTATTTCCTATTATCGCATGTTTGAGGTAGCTGGCCGGATGTTTTTGGTCCGAAATCCGCCCTGCCGGGCAAGGTGAAAGGATACCCGGCGGCCGGGTGTCCGGACTGCAGAAACAGCCATCCCCACGAAAAATGCCTGCTATTTCCTGGCAAATAAGTCCGCCGGTCAACGCTATTTCCAAAGCGGCCCAACTCCAAAAGTCAGGGGTGCCGATGCGGGAGCTGCCTGCTTCGATGCTTTTTGCCCCTCAGCCACACCCTTTTACTCCCTGTTGATACTGCAAACAAGGAGGCCACCGGGTGAAAAAGGGGCAGGGAATGTTGGAAGGCGGCGCCAGTTTTATTTCTGGCATAAAACGAAATGACATCTATAAATAAATGATTATCATCAATTAGCCGAATTTTCAAATTTTGGATCAATGACCATTTCCCATGAACTGTGCACCATCCGTCATTCCGGCTTTTTCCTATCCCGCCAAACTCCTAATTTTGGATAACCCAACCCATCAAATTCTCCCCGATCCAACTGGCTGAACTTTATTCTTATTGAAAAGTAAAAGAGGAATTGTTATGTACACGTATGATTTGATGGAAACCGGTTGTTATTACCTGGTAAGGGAAAAGGAAGACTCTCCCGTGATAATGATCAAAGTGGCGGTGGAGTCTGACCTCTGCCTTTTTATCCAGCGCTACGACGACCCGATGGAAACCGAATGGAAGCTTAAAAAGGACACCCTGCACGATATCATCGAATGCCTGAGCGACGAAGCCGTAAAACAATGGGAGCAGCATTTCTTCAGCAGTAAGGATGCGTTTCAATCAGAAGATGACGAGGAGTAGATAATAGTGTCGTGAGGAAGGTAATTTTCCTTATTATTTCAAAATAACCTATTTACCTATATACTTATTTACACATTTCCCCATTTCCACATTTCCACATTCAAACTCTCATATACCAAATAACCCAATGCCCCACCTCCCCCGCCTATTTTCCTCGTTACTCCTCTTTCTGCTGCTATCATTGACATCGTTCGCCCAACCCGCACCGACAGCGGACAGCGACATGCCAACAGATTATCTTCCTAAAGAATTTCATGCCGGCCGGCGGGAGGCGCTGCGCAACCTGATGCCGGAAAATTCAGTGGTGGTCATCTTCGCCTACCCCACCCGCACCTACTCCAACGATGTGGAATATATCTACCATGCCAATCCCGATATGTATTATTTTTCGGGGTATAAAGAGCCACATTCCGTACTCCTTATTTTTAAAGAAAATCAAACCGACTCACTGGGCAGCAGCTATAACGAACTCTTATTTGTACAAAAAAGAGATCCCCGCGCCGAACAGTGGACAGGCAAACGCCTCGGTACCGAAGGCGCCCGTACCAAACTCGGTTTTTCAACCGTGTACACTTCAGCGGAATTCAAAAACTTCCCGATCAGTTTCAACAGGTTTACCAAGATCATTTTCGACAAACTGCCCGATGATATCGGCAACCAGGCCAATGATGCTGATTTATTTGACCTGGTAAAACAATTTCGCCAGAAAGCCGGTGTACCGGAAGCTGGCACCTTCCATGCCCGGTACGACAACAGGAGCTTTACCAAACTTACCGCACAACTGCGGGAGATAAAAACACCGGAGGAACTGGACCTGATCCGCAAGGCGGTGGAAATTTCCTGCCAGGGACAAAACGAAGTGATGAAAGCGGTACGTCCTGATATGTCGGAACTGGAGATACAGGGCCTGCATGAGTATGTACATAAAAAATACGGCGCTGAATCCGTCGGCTATGGCTCTATCATCGGCGCCGGTGAAAACGGCTGTATCCTTCATTACATGGAAAACAGCAAGACCAAAGTGGGCACCTCCCTGCTGCTGATGGATGTAGGGGCCGAATACCACGGCTACACGGCCGATGTAACCCGCACGGTACCGGTTGACGGGAAATTTTCAGAGGAAGAAAGGGCTATTTATCAACTGGTGTATGATGCGCAGGAAGCCGCTTTTAAAACCCTGCATGATGGCTCCAGTTGGGCCGATGCCAGCAAGGCTGCACAGCATGTGATTGCCGAAGGACTGATGAAACTGGGCATCATCAAGAATGAATATGAAGTGGGCCGCTACTTTCCACATGGCCTCGGTCATCACATCGGGCTGGATGTACACGACCGCGGCAACTATGGCAAATTGAAAAAAGACATGGTGATCACCATCGAACCCGGCATCTATATTCCCGAAGGAAGTGACTGTGATAAAAAATGGTGGAGTATCGCCGTACGCATCGAAGACGACCTGCTCATTACCCAGGATGGCTACGAACTCCTCTCCCACTTTGCACCCCGCAAAATAGAAGACATCGAAAAACTGATGAAAGAAAAAAGTGTGATCAACGATTTCAAACTGCCACCGCTGGAATCGGGGAAGAAGAAGGGGTTTTGAGTAGTAACTGCTGACTTCACGAGACACTCACCTGAACTTCACCTGATGCTCACCTGACCTTCACCTGATATGCAAGCGTTCGGTAAGGTGGTGAATAGCCTGGTCACACCCGGCTGCCCCCGATACATATCCCATAAAGGAATTGGCGGAGGTAACGGGTACGATCATTATTTACCGGGCCAGAACCATTACTTCCCGTGACGGTGCCGGTTTTTATAGCTGAAAATCTGTATTTTCATATTATTCTGTTATTTAATCTTAAAACTTATTTTATGAAACTTTCAATTATTTCTATTCAGAAATTACTATTTCCATTGATTTTTAACTTTTTGTGCCTGACTTTTTATCTAAACGGACATACTCAAAATGCCTCCTATGATCTGAATTCCGTTCCAATCATAGGCACAAACAATACTGCTTTTGGTTTTGATGTACTAACTTTCAATACGTCAGGACAAAGGAATTCTGGATTAGGACATAAAAGCATTTTTTCCAATTCTTCGGGGAGTTTTAATGTCGCGATAGGTGCAAGCTCCCTTTATTCAAATACTGATGGAAATTATAATACAGCTGTTGGTTACAGAGCTTTATATAACAACACAGGAGTGTCTAATGCAGCTTTTGGGGCCAGTGCTCTAGCAAATAATACCACCGGGCATTCGAACTTTGCAATGGGTACAAACTCCCTTATAGGGAATACCACAGGGACATATAACATTGGAATTGGATATAATGCAAATGTTGCTTCAGGTAACCTAACAAACGCTACAGCCATCGGATATGGTGCAATAGTGAACGCAAGTAATGCTATGCAGTTGGGTAATTCTTTAGTTACATATATTTATGCAGGCACTGGTAGCAATGCTACGATTGTAACTGGTGGATTACAAGTAACCGGTGGGGCACCGGGTATTGGCAAAGTACTCACTTCAGATGCTTCGGGAGTAGCAACATGGCAAATTCCATCAAGTGGCGGTGGGGGCGGCTGGTCATTAACAGGTAATTCAGGAACAGTTGATGGTATTAACTTTATTGGCACCACAGACAATGTGGCTCTCAATATTAGAGTTAATAATCAAAAAGCCGGCAGAATTGATGCAAACTCATATCCAGGAAATACTTTTTACGGATTTGAATCTGGCGGAAATATTGGTTTAGGAGGAGAGCTTAACACTGCAATCGGGTACCAAGCACTCAAATCAAACACCTCCGGTTATCAAAATACGGCACTAGGTGTCATTGCATTGTCCAACAACACCATTGGTATATTGAATACAGCAATTGGAGAAGGCTCACTTTACAATAATACGTGGGGAAGTTCCAATGTTGCTGTTGGCACCTCAGCACTAATGAGCAATACTACCGGTGGAGAGAATGTTGCGGTAGGTAATTTTGCAATGATGGGAGCCAGTAATACATTTGACAACTCTGCATTTGGAGATTTTTCACTTTCGTATAATATTTCAGGACAAGGTAATTGTGCTTTTGGATCAAAAGCTAATGTTGGATCTGCAAGTCTTAATAATTCAACAGCAATTGGGTTTAATGCTATTGTAAATTCCAGCAATAAAATAAGGTTTGGAGACGCTACAGTGACTGTTGTAGAAGGACCTGTAGGTTACACAGTTTCCGATGCTCGATTCAAGGATAACATAAGTGAAACAGATGTGAAAGGATTAGCCTTCATTAGCCGACTACGTCCAGTAGTTTATAATTTCAATACAAAGAAATTTACGGAATTTTTAACTCAGAAAATGCCTGATAGTATTAGGAATGAATATTTGGAAGGTAAAGATTTTAGTTCTTCGACTGCTATCCGGCAAAGCGGCTTTATTGCACAGGAAGTGGAACTGGCGGCTATGGAGAGCGGCTACGATTTTAACGGGCTGCACAAACCTGAATCAGAACTGGATAATTACAGCCTGGCTTACAGCCAATTTGTAGTGCCGTTGGTCAAATCAGTACAGGAATTGAGTCAGCAAAACCAGGCACTGGTACAGAAAGTAAATGAGCAGCAACAGGTAAATGAACAATTGAGCAGGGAACTGGCTGAACTGAAAAGCCTGGTACTCGGCAGAACGGAAAACCTGTCCACCGCTGAAAATATAAGGAGCCTTGAACTCAAAACAACAGCCGCTGAAGCAAGGCTGTTTCAAAATACACCCAACCCCTTCAGCAAATCAACCACCATCCGCTATACAATACCTGAAAATGCCGGCAGCGCAAAGATCAGGGTTACCAATATGGATGGTGCCCTGCTTTTTGAAGCCGAACTTATCAGTAACAACGGACGCCCCGTTGAAATACCAGCCAACCAGCTGTCAGCAGGCACTTATATCTATTCATTATTTGTGGATGGCAAAGTGGCAGATTCAAAAAAGATGGTGGTAACAAGGTAAGACTTACTTAGAATAAAAATCCCCGGGATAACCGCCCGGGGATTTTTGTAAAAGTTTAGCAGTAATTATTAATATACAGCTGTAAAAGTTCCCCCGGTTATAGTCTTGATAGTGCCTGAAACATTATCAAAGGCCGTCCCGGTGAAAGTGCCAATGATAGTCTGCGTTGCGATGACATGTGATGTGATTACAAATCTGATATTTGCTCCTCCACCGGTACCAAACTGTGCCTCAAGGTCTATCGTGCCAGCAGCATCAGTAAAAGTGAAAATACCTGAATTCCCTGTTACAGTATTTGTGTTGTATTGTTCAGCATTTGTAATTCCACCTGCAAGGTCAACCAGTGTAAATGAACAATCATCTCCTGCTACATTATCACCGGAATAATCAAATGCTGTAAATGGAGCTGAAGGTATGAGGTCGGCAGAGAACGTACTTCCCTGGTAAGTGGTAGTGCCTATCCTAAACGACCAGTCAATCGAAGGCGCCGCAGCACAGGTAAGCGGGAAGGTGCAAGGTGTACTGCCAGGCATCGGTATATTAAAAGTGCCCGCTGCCGTAGGCGTACCAGAACCGGTAAGGGTGATGGTTTGCGCACCCAGCGAACTGAAAGTACCGGCATCTGAGAACACGATACCATTCGTGGCCGTGGTATTAATATTATAAGGGCCGAGGACTGTTACATTCACTACAATATCCACGGTATGTACCGCAGAACTGAGCGTTTGCCCCGCCTGGTAAGTACCATTTACAGTGGCCGATGTACAATCGGCGGTGAACTCTGCCCCGGCATTTACATTCACACTAAACGTACAGGTGCTGGTGCCAAACGTTACAGTAAAGTTGGCCGCACCAGTGGCATTGGGTGTGCCCGTACCAACCAGCGTTACCGTATGTGTGCCTGCAGCAGGTACGGAACCTGACCCGGTAAAGCTGAAACCGTTTGTTGTATTGGTGCTGATATTATAAGGGCCGCCCGCCGTGGTGGTGATCTGTATCTGTATAGTATTGGTGGCATCCAGTGCAAAGCCATTGTAGTAGCTGCCATTCACGGTAACCGGTGTACAGGCACCGGGGCTTCCGCCCAGGGTACCCGTTATCAGGTCAACCACATTGATCACAAAACTGCAGGTGCTGGAGCCGGCCGTTACCGGTATCGTATTATTACCGGCTGTGGTGGGTGTACCCGTTCCGGTGAGAGTGATCGTTTGTGCCCCGGTGGCTAAAGTACCGGTGCCTGAAAAGATCATACCGTTTACATTCGTGGTGGTTACATTATAGGTTCCGGCCACCGTCACATTTACATTCAGCACTACCGTATTGGCGGCCGTGAGCGGGATGGTTTTACCATACGTTCCGTTGATGACGGGAGTGGTGCAGCTTGGTGAGCCGGTCAGGGTAAAAGTGGCAGGCCCCGACCCTTCGGGAAGCACCGTTACCTGTATATCGCATTGTGTGCCGTCAAAACTTACCACAAAATTATTTACGCCTTCGGCAAAGGGAGTACCATTGCCCCGCAGGGTTACCACATTGGCCCCCAGGGAGGTGAATGTGCCCACGCCACGGAAGAAATAACCGTTTACTGTATCGGTTGTAATGGTGTAAATGCCTGTACGGGTTACATCCACCGTTACCGTAATGGTATTGCTGGTGGGTACAAGCGCCAGGTTCACCGCATAGATTCCGTTTACCGTCTTGGGAAGACAATCGCCCGTCACATCACTTTGCAGGCTGCCCTGTGCCGGTGTGTTGCCCAGTTCAAAACTCTCCTCTTTCTTACATCCCGTCCAGATCACGATCACCAGGGCCAGCAGGTACAAAAACTGTTTTTTCATAAAAGTGGAATCAATTTTATCGCTAAAAGTAAGATTATTTTACATACAGGCAGCTTCCGCCCGTCCAGATTACTTGTAATTCAGGCATTTCGGTGGATAACTAAGTACTATTTTTGACCAAAATTCCCGGATTGATGAAAAACGTAATTTCCTTCATTTTATTTCTTTCTCTCGTATCCTGTAAGGCACAAACGGGCGCCGCTGCCAAACTATCCCCGGCTGATTTTGAAAGCGCTATTGCCGATGGCAAGAACCAGGTACTGGATGTACGCACCGCCGGAGAGTTCCGTACCGGTCATATTAAAAATGCCTTACAGGCAGATTGGACCAACCAGCAGCAGTTTACCGACAGGGTGCAATACATGGATAAAAGCAAGACCGTGTATATCTATTGCCTCGTTGGCGGCCGCAGTGCCTCCGCTGCAGAATGGCTGCGCAAAAATGGTTTCAAAAGCGTGGTGGAACTGCAGGGTGGCATCAACGCCTGGAAAAGAGACAACAAACCACTGGACGGAGCTGACCACCTTGAAAAACAGATCACCCCGGAAGAATACAACGCCAGCATACCAAAAGATAAAACCGTACTGGTTGATTTCGGCGCCACCTGGTGCCCGCCATGTGTAAAGATGGCCCCCGTGCTGGATGAACTGCAGCAGGACAAGAACCTCTCCTTTCAACTGGTGAAAATTGACGGTGGTGTGCATACCGACCTGATGAAGACGATGAATATTGATGCGCTGCCCGTTTTTATCGTATATAAAAACGGCACAGAGGTATGGCGCAAACAGGGTGTGGTAAGCAAAGAAGACCTTGCCGCACAACTCAAATAATAACCAACACAAACCATCAACACAAAATTCCTGCAAATGCTACACAGGCCGGCATTACTGACCGTAATACTCTTATGCTGCACCCTCCTTATCGGGGCACAAACACCCGAAGTACAGGTGCTGACCAGTGGTACCAAAACCAGTCTCCGTGGCTTGTCGGTGGTAAACGACAACGTGGTATGGGTAAGCGGCAGCAATGGTACCGTTGGCCGCAGCAATAATGGTGGTAAAAACTGGAACTGGTTTACCGTAAAGGGATTTGAAAAAACAGAATTCAGGGATATAGAAGCATTCGATGCAAGTACCGCAATCATCATAGCAATTGCCGAACCTGCTTACATTCTGAAAACAACCGATGGTGGCGAAACCTGGAAAACAGTTTACCAGAACAACACCAAAGGCATGTTTCTCGATGCGATGGATTTTGTGGGCGAAAAATATGGTATGGTGGTGGGCGATCCCATCAACGGACATATATTCCTCGCAGAAACATGGGATGGTGGTGATAGCTGGAAAGAATACAATGCCAAACTTCCCGCCGATTCCGGTGAAGCCTTCTTTGCAGCCAGCGGCACCAATATCTGTCTTTTCAAAGACAAATATTTTATGCTGGCAAGTGGCGGCATGCGGTCCCGGCTGATCACAAAAGATAAAACTATTGATCTGCCCATCATCCAGGGTAAAGAGTCAGCAGGCGCCAATTCACTGGATGTATATGTGCAGCCCAACCTGAACAGGAGTGGCAGAATGATAGTGGTGGGCGGCGATTTCGCCAACGACACCGCTACCACCGGCAACTGCTTTTACAGTAATAATGGTGGTAAAACATGGAAAGCACCCGATGTGCCACCACATGGCTATCGCAGCTGTGTGGAATTTTTGTCGCAGAAAGACCTGCTGACCTGCGGGCTGAACGGCGTAGACTACTCTCCCAATGGCGGCCGTACCTGGAACTGGATCAGTAAAGAGAGTTTCAATGTATGCCGGATTGCGAAACTCGGCACTGCTATTTACCTCGCTGGTAATAATGGAAAGATCGCCCGTATCACCTGGCGATGAAGGATGTTTTGTTTAAAAAAAAAATTCTCGCAGAGACGCAGCGGCGCAAAGGGAAGTTATGAGTTACGAGTTTCGTGAAAGGACGAAGAATCTGGTTGATCCGCTAAATCTGCCAAATCAGCGTTCCAATTTATCTCGCAGAGACGCAACAGCGCAAAGGGAAGTTATGAGTTACGAGTTTCGTGAAAGGACGAAGAATCTGGTTGATCCGCTAAATCCGCCAAATCAGCGTTCCAATTTATCTCGCAACAGCGCAATCACCAACAATATGTTTAACCGATTCTTTCAACAGTTGAAATACCGCCGTATGGCCCGCCAACTCCGCAAGCCCTCCGGCAGCGCTGGTCATCAAACAGGGCTGATGATGAATAAAGCCAATGAACAGCTTTACCGGCATACCATCAATGTAATGAAGCCTGCAACCGGCGATCAATTGCTGGAGATCGGCTTTGGTAATGGAAAATTTTTCGGCGAAGTTTTTCAGTCTGCCCCTGACCTGCATATCACCGGTATTGATTATTCAGCACTGATGGTGAATGAAGCGGCAAAAGACAACCAATTATGGATCGATGAAGGAAAACTCAGGCTGGTGCAGGGCAACAGTGATCAAATGCCATTTGATGAAAACAGTTTTGATAAAATATTTTGTATAAACGTGGTTTACTTCTGGGATGATGCCGCTGCTCATTTGCAGGAAATAAAACGGGTGCTGAAACCCTGCGGCCGCTTCTATGCCACCATCCGCACTAAGAAGAGTATGGAGCTGATGCCTTTTACTAATTATAACTTCACAAAGTATGACGAAAGCGACTGGCAGACATTGGTAAATAAAAATGGCCTGCAATACTTACAGGCCTTTACCATTGATGAACCTGAAACCACTTTCCGGGGAGAAACCTTCCGGATACAATCCATTTGCCTGGTGGCAGCCAAACCCTGAGCGGGTTTACAGGTTGTCTAATATTTCTTTTACCGAAGGGCGCTTCTTATAATCTGCTTCAAAGAAACGGTAAGTGATCGTTGATTCTTTATCTATAATATAGACCGCCGGTACCGGCAGAAAGCGGCCATTGTCGCCATTTGCCTTTTCAATATCAATACCACCATTGCGGTAGCGGGTCACCATGTTTTCCTGCATTTCATACTCCACATCATATGCTTTCATGATCTTCAGATCTTCATCATGCAGCACCGGGTAAGTGGCTTTTGTTTTTTCCACCGTCACAGCCACGTTTTCAGACTTTTCGGGAGATACGGCCACCAGGGTGGCACCTTTATCAATGATCAGTTGCAATGAATCCTGCAGACGGGAAAGGGCCTTGTTACAGTATGGACACCATTGTCCGCGGTAAAACACCAGCACCACCTTGCCTTTCTTAAGGAGGTCTTTCAGCCTTACTTCATTTCCATCCTGGTCTTTGGCTTTGAAGTCAGGCGCTTTGGAACGTATAAAAAGACCTTCAGGAGCTTCCTGGGCCATAACTGTGCCGGCTGAAATAAAAACAAGAAATATCACTAAGAGATTACGCATACTTTGAATTATGTGTCAAAAATAAGCAGAGAAAAAAATCTTAACTGTCAGGCTCCGGACTATTAACATCAGATTAATTTTTCTCCTACATTTGATTGTTTTAAACCCTTATCAAAACACTCCTTATGTCTGATAGCCATGCCGACCGTTATATCACCAAGTTACTGATTGGTTTAGGTTCCCTGGTCACATTCGTCTTTGTACTTTATTTTAGTATCGTGGAGGGCAGGGCGCAGCAGGGTGACTGGTATTACTGGGCAATCGTTGCAGCTTTCCTGCTTTGCGGCGGCGTTTTTTTCTGCGTAAGCGCCATTGCCCACAAAATCAAGTCTGATTTCAGCCGCCGTGCCAAACAAAGGGAAGCACAGCGTGAACGGGCCGACCGTTAAGCCCCGCTTTTAAAGCCAAACATAAAGTAAACGGCTCCCATTAGGAAGGCAAAGCTGACCAGGTAGCGCCAATGAAATGGCTCTTTCAGGTACAGCACGGCAAAAAAGCCAAACACCACGAGGGTGATCACCTCCTGTGTCATTTTGAGCTGAAATCCCGACATGCCTTTATTGTATCCCATCCGGTTGGCCGGCACCATCAGTATATACTCAAAAAGGGCAATTACCCAGCTTACCAGCACCGCTTTCCACAACGGCCATCCCTCCTGCTTCAGGTGAAAATACCAGGCAAAGGTCATGAAGATGTTGGAAGCAATGAGGAGGAGGATTGTATTCATCGCAAAAAACAGAAATCAGGGTTTTTGATTTTGGGTTTTAGATTTTTGATTGCCCTCCCGGTAGCTTCCCTCCTGTCCGGGATAAGTCAGCTATAAATACAGTTAGGTCTGATCATTCGACAAAAGCCGGCTTGCTCTTTTGTATTAGAAACCCGGCCTGAAGATCGGTGCAAATAATTACAAACTTTACCAACCTTGATACCTGTAATAGTAAAACAAGTTCCAAAACGAGGACACGCCACCATTATCTATTCACTATTATCTATTCTCTAATTCTGGCTTTGCAAATTCCTGAAATCCACCGGCACCAGTTTACTTACACCTGGCTCCTGCATGGTTACACCATATATCACATCCACCGTGCTCATCGTCATTTTATTGTGTGTTACGATGATGAACTGTGAGTTGTCGCTGAACTGGCGGATCATGTTGGTAAACTTGCTTACGTTGGCATCATCCAGCGGGGCATCCACCTCGTCCAGGATACAGAACGGAGCCGGTTTGATGAGATAGATGGCAAACAACAGTGCCGTTGCCGTCAACGTTCTTTCACCACCACTTAGCTGTGTGAGAGAGGATGGACGTTTACCCTTGGGTTTAGCCACCACATCAATTCCGCTTTCGGCCACATTCTCCGGATTTTCAAGCACCAGGTCGCACTGGTCATCCTCGGTAAACAATGATTTGAACACCTTGCTGAAGTTCTCCCTCACCAGGTGGAAAGTATCGAGGAATTTCTGGTTGGCCGTTACCTCCACTTCTTCTATCGTTTTCAGCAGGCTTTCCTTTGCATTCACCAGGTCGGTCTTTTGCTCCACGATAAAGTCGTAGCGCTTTTTCATTTCGGTAAAGGCTTCAATGGCGGTGGGGTTCACTTCGCCAAGGTTTTCCAACCGCTTCTTCATCCGGTCAGCTTTTTCCTGCAGTTCTTCCACAGCAGTTTCGGACGTTCTGGCTTCGCCCAGAATATCTTCCAGGTTAATACGGAACTCCACATTCATCCGCTCCTTCATACCAGCCAGTTGCAGCTTCAGTTCGTTCAGCTTATCCTTGATAGCTGCCAGCAGGTATTCCACCTGTTCTTTATCCTTCACCTGGTGGCGGATAGCACTTTCCTTTTCTGCCAGTTGGTTGCGGAAATTATAATAGGCCTGGTCTGCCTCATTAAGGCGTTGTTCTTCCTCGTCTTTACTGCGCACCAGTTGCAGCAGCGATTCGTCTATTTCCTTCAGCGATGTGGCAGATTGCTCAATACTGAATATGGTATCACTCAGGTGTGAGGTATTGCTTTCCACCTGCTGCTTCAGGTCGTTCAGCTGGTTTGTCTTGAAATCAAGTTCCTGGCGCAGCCCGTTGATCTTGCTTTGCTGGCGGGTTACGTTCAGGTTAAATTCATTGTACTGGCGGCTGGCTTCATTGTATTCCGTTTCAGCCAGGCGGAAAGTTTCTTCTGCTTCAGCGAGCCTGTTGGCATTTTGCTGCAGCAATTCATTGAATTCGCCCAACTGGTTCCTCACTCCCGCAACCGACTCATGCGTTTGCTGCATTTGCAGGTGCAGTTCTTCCAGGCGGTGCTGGCTGTTGGTTTGAAGCGAATGAAGGTTTTCCAGTTTATTGTGCAGGGCAAACACTTCGTTGGTCAGTGTTTGTATTTCCCTTTCAGTATCACGGATGGCCGTTTCTCGCAGGTCTTCATTGAATGCGATCACTTCATTGTGACGGCTTTGAATTTCAGCACGCAGCGCTTCTACCACTGTATCCTGTGCACCAATTTCATCCTGCAATTTCTCCAGGTTTTTGGCACGGCCGATCTTCTTTCCTTCTATCAGTCCCACGCTGCCACCGGTAAGGGAGTATTTTCCTTTTACATACTTGCCATGTTTTTCTATCACCACAAAACCGTTGCTGTTTTGCAGCGCATCTTCACTGTCTGCAATAAATACATTGCCCAGCAGATGCTCTGCCAGTTTGCGATATTTATCTTCCACTTCCACCACACTCAGGGCTGGTATGGCACCTTCGAGTGAATGGGCAGCTAAATCGGCACCGCCTGCATTTACTTTATCCAGCAGGAAGAAGTTCGCCTTTCCTTTCTTGTTCTCATCCAGCAGGTGTACTGCCTGCAATCCTTCCTGCAGGTCATTTACCACGTAGTAGCTGAGATAAGGCTCCAATACATTTTCCAGTGCCGTGCGGTATTCTTCATTTACATATAAAACATCAGAAAGTATAGGTGCATGATGGTTCCACCGTTCGTTGTTATGAAGGAACTTAACCGAATCCGGGTAGCCTTCCATCGAGTCTATCATGCTCTTCAGCAGGTCATGCTCATTCTTCTTTGCATCAAGCTTACGGGTTTCGTCTGCCAGGTTGTTCCGCAGTCCATCCAGTACCGATTGTGTCTGTAATATCTGCTCCTTGGTTTGCTCCTGGTGGTGTTGCAATTGTTCCAGGTCCACCTTCTTGATGGATAATTCCTTTTCTTTCAGCATCCGCTCATTATCGAGGTGGTGCCGCTGTTCTTCGCGGTGTTTGCGCTCGTCCTCTATCTGGCCAATTACACGCTGCAGGTTTTGCACAGATGTATCAGCCACGGCCACTTTCTTTTCTGCATCAAACTGGCTGCGTTGTATCTGCTGGTATTCGCTGCGCAGGGAATTGAGCAATTGTCGTTTTTCTTCCAGTACTTCCCGGCGGGCATTTACATCGTTATTCAACTGGGCCAGCTGTTCATTCAGTATCTCAAGGGCTTTCTGTTCATCTTCCACCTGGGTATTGGTAAAGCCGATACTTTCATCAATACCTTTCAGGTTGCCTTCCGCTTTTTGCAAAAACTCACGCAGGCTGGTTTCTTTTTCCTTCAGATGCTCCAGGCGCTGAGCCGAAAGGTTCTTATCATTTTCTTTTGTACGTACCGACTGCACCATTTCATTGTAGGCATGCTGCATACTTTGCAACTGCCTTTCTTTCTCCACAAATTCCAGCTTCTGCTGTTCCAAAGCTGCTTCTTCGGTGGCGATCTCAGCTTCCAGCTTTACTTTCTTATCCGTCTCCGTTTCGTGCTGTTCATTCAGTTCTTTGTAGGTCAGGTTAAATCCTTCCAGCGAGGCTTTTGCCAGTTCAATGCTGATCTCCCGGTAATCCTTTTTGATCTCGTGATACTTCTCTGCTTTTTTCGCCTGGCTTTCCAGCGCTTTCAACTGGTTGTTGATCTCGAAAAGCAGATCCTCGATACGGGCAAGGTCCTGTTCGGTGGCATCCAGTTTGGCTTTGGCTTCTTTCTTTCTTGTTTTATAAATTGAAATACCGGCTGCCTGTTCCAGCATTTTCCGGCGGCTGTTGTCTTTGTCTTTGATGAGGTCATCCACCATGTCCAGGGCGATGATGGCATAACTGTCGGTGCTTACACCGGTATCCATAAAAAGGTTCTGGATATCCTTCAGGCGGCATTGTACGTCGTTGAGACGGTATTCGCTTTCGCCGCTTTTATAAAACTTACGGGTGATGGTTACGGTGCTGAATTCGGTCGGCAGCAGGTTCTTGGTATTTTCAAATGTAAGGCTCACTTCGGCAAGGCCGCTGGCGCTGCGGGTTTTGGAACCATTGAAAACGAGACTGTCGAGATTCTCGCTTCGCAGGTGACTGATCTTCTGTTCGCCGATCACCCAGCGGATGCTGTCGACGATATTTGATTTACCACAACCGTTCGGGCCTACGATGCCGGTGATGTTGTCGTCAAAACTCACAACGGTCTTGTCGGCAAAACTCTTAAAGCCCTTGATCTCTAAACTTTTTAATCTCACTTTATTCGTGTTTAATAGGGTTAAGTCAGGCGGCGAATATATGGCAAAGGTGAGGAAAAGCCGGGCTGGGTATCAGCCAGTTATTCACATTGCCGGGGTAAAAATGTGAGAAGAAATTTTGTATCTGAAACCCGGATCCGGGGTGAAAAAAGGGGCTCCATTATTTCGATTCAGCTTTCCCGGAAATAGCACCATCCGTGGATAATGATAAACGGTCTGAACTTTCGATAGCGATGGTCAATTTCTGGCATGGTTTTGCTCTGTAGTGGCAAAACCAGCTTTATGGATTTTACCTGTTATTCAAGCACAAGGCAATTGGTGCTGCTGTATGTTCTGGACAATATTGAGCTACGCAAAAGGTCTGTTTACCTGCAGGATATTATCAAAATGGGAAAAATCAACCATGTGTGGGATAAGGTGTTGCAAAAATTCCTCAGTAGCCCCTATCAGGTAGCGCCCCGGTTTGTTTTTTCAATGAACTGAAATAAATAACGACAGCCTCCGGCCTTGGACAGATCACTGACGGGTGGCTGTCATCCTGTCATTGCAACTCAAAGACAAAACTGTCTTTTCCGTCAATTTCCATATCCTTCAGTGGCCTGATCTTTCCGGATACCGCATTACGGGCAAGGGTGAAGTTTTTAATGCGTTCGCTGTAAAGCGACATATCGGGCCTGATGCTTTTATCGCTGGTATTGGTGATCACCATCACCGTTTGCTTTGCATCATACCGGAAATACACATACAGCCCGTCTTTGGAAATATATTGCATCGTTTTACCGGTGGTGATGGCAGAAGATGTTTTACGGAAATGGGCCAGGGCACTGATATAATCAAAAGCTTCATTCTGTTTGTCGCTGCGGCCTTCTTTGGTAAACCGGTTGTCTTTGGCTTTATCATCAGGCCAGCCGCCGGGGAAGTCTTCCCGCACCGTGGCATCGGTATTCTCTTTCTTATTCTTCATCAGCACTTCGGTGCCGTAGTACAGTTGCGGAATGCCCCGAAGGGTGAGCAGCCAGTTCATTCCCATGCGCAGTTTTTTCCAGTCTTCATCCACTACAGAAAACACCCGGTCCATGTCGTGGTTGTCGAGGAAGATGCAGTTGTTCATCGGTTCTTTGTACAACACATCAGAGGAAAGAAAAGTATATATCTTATTGGTGCCATTGAGCCATCCCCAGGGTTCATTCATCCCGGCAAGCATGGCAAAGCAGGCCTGGAAGTCGAGCATACCTTTGGCATTATGCTTAAAAGGAGTTTCCATATTGTTGCGGGTGAAGTAGGCATTGGCCAGCGGTGAGTTTACCCAGCTTTCGCCAAATACCGTTACCTGCGGAAATTCTTTTTCCAGGGCGGCATTGCAATCGTTCATGAATTTTTCTTCGCAATACTTATACGTATCCACCCGCCAGCCGTCTATCCCGAATTCTTCGGTGGTCCAGATGGCATGTTGTATCAGGAAATTCGCCACGTAGGGATTGCGCTGGTTGAGATCGGGCAGGTGTGTTACAAACCAGCCATCGAGCATCTGCTGTTTTTCTTTTTGCGAAGCATAGGGATCATAAAAAACTTCTTCCCGGTGATTAGGAGCTTTATCTCCCTGCGAGGTGTTGAACCAGTCTTTCATCGGTGGATCAAGCACAAACCAATGCTGGTTGCCTACATGATTGTACACTGCATCCTGTATCACTTTCATGCCACGGCTGTGGAGGGTGTTGCAGAAGGCTTTGTAACCATCGTTTCCACCGAGGCGTTTATCAATGGAATAATGATCGGTAAACCAGTAGCCGTGGTAGCCGGCCACATTATTTCCCCATTCAGACATCAGCGGCTGATCGTTTTCAATAACGGGAGTAAGCCAGAGAGTGGTTACGCCAAGCTGGTTAAAATAATCCAGGTGATCGGTGATGCCTTTAAAGTCACCACCGTGGCGGCTGAATTTATCCTTGCGGTTGCTGGTCTGGTCGCGGTAGCCGGGTATGATGTCGTTGGAAGGGTCGCCATTGGCAAAGCGGTCAGGTATCATCAGGTAGATAAAATCTTTGGCGCTTACGCCCATGGCCCTTGTTTTACCATTGTCTTTGCTTCTTGCTTTCAGTTCATAGCTTACGTCTTCAGCGGGTAATCCGCCACCCGTCAGTTTGATGGTGAAGCGGCCGGGTTTGGCAGTCGGGGCAATGGTAAGGTCAACAAATAGGTAGTTCTTTCCTTCCACTTTGCTGATTTTGTCCACCTTCACACCGGGATAGCTGATAGTAACCTTGGTAAAGCGGCTGATATTTTCCCCGTGCATCATCAGTTGCAGTTTGGGGTTCTTCATGCCGGCCCACCAGTGTGTGGGATAGGTGTTGTAGTAGTCGATAGCAAAAGTGTGGATGGCAATAAAAGATACTGCCAGCAGCAGCAGGTTCTTTTTCATAAGCAGTTATTTAGCGGTCTTAGATTCTTTTACGATGAGGGCACAAACGATACCGGCGGTGCAAAGCAATACTCCTCCTATGAGAACTGCCATAAGGCGGTCGTTGTCCAAGTAGTTTTCCATTACCTTACCAAAGAACAGTGATGCGATTATCTCAGGAAGTACTATAAAGAAATTAAAGATACCCATGTAGATTCCCATCTTCTCCTGCGGGATGACGCCAGCCAGCATGGAATATGGCATGGAAAGTATAGAAGCCCAGGCGATGCCCACCATACTCATAGACACATACAGCATCCATGGTTCCTGGATGAAGTTTACCGAGATCAATCCAAGGCCTCCGATAAGTAAACAGGCAGTATGTGTCAGTTTCTTACCAATTGTACCCACCCAGAAGGGGATTGTAAAAGAGAAAGCAAACGTAACAAGATTGAGGATAGCGGAAGTATTGTTGGCATGCTCCAGACCTTTAGTGTACACTTCACTATTGGTCTTGGCATCGCCGCCAAATATATCTGCTGCCACACCAGTGCTGTAATAAAACCACATGAGGAAGAGGCCGGGCCATGTCAGGAATTGTACCAGGGCAAGCCTTTTCATTTGCCCTGGCATATTTGCAATAGCGGAAAATATTTCAGTAAAGATGTTCTCACCGCTTTTTACCACTTTCTTTTTTTCCTTCCAGTCAGGATCGGACGGCGGATATTCTTTGCTTCGCAAAACGGTGTATAAAACAGCTCCGAAAAACACGATTGCCCCGATATAAAAAGACCACATGATGTTTTGCGGGATACCACCGGCGCCCTTCTCCCTTGATACACCAAACCAGTTAACCAGCAGACCCGGTAAAAAACCTGCAATGAAGGATGCGGCACCGATAAACATGCTCTGCATCGCATAGCCGAAGGAACGTTGTTTTTCGTCGAGGTTATCAGCCACAAAAGCACGGAAGGGTTCCATGCTGATATTGATACAGGAGTCGAGTATCCACAAGGTGCCGGCTGCCATCCATACAGCAGAAGAATTGGGCATGATGAACAGGGCCAATGAACTGAGTATGGCGCCGATAAGAAAGAAAGGACGCCTCCTGCCCCACCTTGGGTGCCAGGTCCTGTCGCTCAGGTAACCGATGATGGGTTGCACAATAAGCCCTGTCATCGGGGCGGCAAGCCAGAGGCCGGGGATAGCTTCTGGTTTGGCACCGAGAAATTCATAGATGGCGCTCATATTACCCATCTGCAGGCTCCAGCCAAACTGGATACCGAAGAAGCCGAAGCACATATTCCAGATTTGCCAGAAAGAGAGACGGGGTTTTATACCGGTGTAAGCAGTGGACATTTCTTTATAAATAATAGATAAAAGATAATAGATAATAGTTTTTCAAAGAACCAAAGTCTTTATAGTTTGTACTTAACCCATGGTTGCTCAGATAATAACTAAAAGATAAAAGATAACTGTTGCTCAAAGAACGAAGGTCTTTATTATTTGTATTTATCCGACAGTAGCCAAGATAAAAAATAAGAGGTAATAGTGAATGCCTGTCTTTAATAAACTATTATCTATTCACCATTCTTTATTCACTAAATAACGAACCCATCCGGCAGTACAGCCCCCTTCTTCACCACCACGATACCGTCTTTTACGGTGTAGAGGGCATGGTCAGTGTTTTCGAGGTGAGAGCCGCCATTGATGCGCACATCATTGCCGATGCGTACGTTCTTATCAAGGATAGCATTCTTGATGTAGCAGCGGTCGCCCACACCGAGCAGCGGAATGCCTTTTTCTGCATCGGTGGCTATGTCGGTCAGTGTTTCATAATAATCACTTCCCATGATATAGGTGCTCACGATGGTGCTGCCATGCCCTACCCTGGCCCGTATGCCGATCACTGAATGTTCGATACGGGAGGCATTGATGATAGAGCCTTCTGCAATGAGGGTTTTCTCGAGTGTGGTACCGCTTATCTTGGCAGGCGGCAGCATGCGGGAACGGGTATAGATGGTCCGTTCATTGTCAAACATGTTGAAGTCCGGAATGTCTTTTGTCAGGTCCAGGTTTGCTTCAAAAAAAGAGTAGATATTTCCTATATCCGTCCAGTATCCGGAATACTGGTAGCTGGCTACTTTGTATTTGGCAATGGATTGCGGTATGATCTCTTTACCAAAATCGGTGGCTGCTTTGAATTCATTTTGCAGCAGGTCGAACAGCAGGTTGCGGTTGAAGATATAGATACCCATGGAAGCGAGATAGATGCGGCCGGCCTGTTGCATTTCTGTGCCGGTATCGCTTATCCAGTCGTCGAGCACTTCTTTCTTTGGCTTTTCGATGAAAGAGGTGATCAGTCCTTCGTTGCTTTTCAGGATTCCGAATTCGGGTGCATCCCGCTGCGTTACCGGTATAGTGGCCACTGAAATATCAGCGCCGAGGGCTTTATGATTGTCGAGCATTTCGGCAAAGTCCATCTGGTAGAGCTGGTCGCCGGAAAGTATCAGCACATAATCACTGTCGAACGGTTCGATATGGCGCAGGCCCTGGCGAACGGCATCGGCCGTACCCTGGTACCAGGCAGGATTGTCCGGCGTTTGTTCAGCCGCCAGTATATCCACAAATGCTTT
>JAEUVM010000125.1 GCA_016787125.1 Chitinophagaceae bacterium
AAATAATGAATATCAATTCACATATAATAAATTATAAACAGAATGTTGTAATTAACCTGTGGTATAGGAGATGTGTTGGCTGCACAAATGTATTTTATCACATATATAAGTGATAATACTCAGTTACTATATTGTTTTTATTGTTGTACATTTATATTACACTGAAACAAGCTAAGGGAAGCTGCTTATCATTCTTTTCTGTCTGTGTTGCAGCTATGCAGAAGTGAAACCACAAGGATGCTGTGCCTTCACCTTAGACACTACCCGGTATTAACCAACCGCTTTGCATGAAATGGTTTTCGACCAACAAGCTGTTGGCAGTGGCTGTGCTGCTGCTCATCTTAACAAGCTCCTTCATTTTCTTTGTGTCGGTGCGGCAGGCGCACCGTGTACGTGATACCGGCCACCGGGTAGAAGCATCAGAAAATATGCTGGAACATGTACACAAACTGGTGCAGGCCATGGTGGACAATGAAACCGGCGCCCGCGGCTTTGTGATAACGGGTAAAGAATCTTACCTGGGACCGCTGCTGGAATCTCAACAATCACTGAACGAAGAACTGTCCATCCTGAAAAGCTATCGCAGCGATATGACATCGCTTATCCTTCCGCTGGATTCGGTGGCATGGTACATTCAACAGCGTATCCTTTTCTCTGACAGCATGGTACAACTAAAACGCTCCGGCAGCCCCGAAAGCGTAATCAGCCTGGTGGAAACAGGGCGTGGGAAAACATATACCGACCAGGTGCGCCGGCTGGGCAAAGTGATGGACAAGGCTATTGAAGGTGAACTTACCGAACGCCGCCGGCAGAATGACCGCACCATCTATAGCCTTAACGTGATACTGTACACCGTGCTGGCACTGATGGTGCTGGGCGGACTGTACCTGCTTCACCGCATTCGTAAAGACCTGAAACAGCGGCAGGCGAGTGAACGTAAATTCAAAGCGCTGCTGGATGCCGCCCCCGATGCCACGGTGATCGTAAATGAAGGGGGCATCATCCAGATGATCAACCAGCAAACTGAACTGGTATTTGGGTATGAGCGGCACGAACTGATCGGCCACCCCGTGGATATGCTGGTGCCCGCTGCCAAGCGGTCGCAACACGGGCAACACCGCAGCGCCTATTTCAGTCAGCCCCGTGTGCGGGCCATGGGCGTTGGTATTGAGCTGTATGCTTTACGAAAAGACGGCAGCTCTTTCCCGGTGGAGATCAGCCTTTCGCCCATCAAAACGGATGAGGGCCTGCTGGTATCTGCCTCGGTACGAGATATCACCCCACGCAAAAAACTGGAAGACTCGCTTCGCAAAACGAATGAAGAACTGGAAGCTTTTACCTACTCTGTTTCGCACGACCTGCGGGCGCCTCTTCGTGCTATTGTGGGTTTTACCTCCATACTGGAGGAAGACTACCGTGATAAGCTGGATGAGGAAGGCCGCCGTATTACCGGTGTGATAAAAAATAACACCCTGAAGATGGGGCACCTGATCGATGACCTGCTGGCGTTTTCAAGGCAGGGCCGTCAGCCATTGGCGAAAACAAACCTGAATATGGAGTACCTGGTACAAGAGGTGATCGAAGACTTCTCCAGGACACCAGAAGGACAACGGGTAAAATGGCGGCTTCATTCCCTGCCTAATGCGATGGCCGACCTGAACACCATCCGCCAGGTATGGGTGAACCTGCTATCGAACGCCATAAAGTATTCTTCGATGAAAGAGCAGCCCTTTGTGGAGATCGGCAGCTATTCGGAGCCGGGTGGCGTGGTGTTTTTTGTAAGGGACAACGGGGCCGGCTTTGATGAGAAGTATAAGGATAAACTGTTTAAGGTATTTCAGCGGCTGCATTCGGATAAAGAGTTTGAGGGTACAGGTGTGGGGCTGGCGTTGGTGGAAAAGATCATCCGGCGGCATGGCGGTGAAGTGTGGGCGAAGGGTGTGCCGGGTGAGGGGGCGGTGTTTTATTTTTCGTTGGAAGGGTGAATGTGAGTTACGAGTTGTGAGTTTCGAGTTGTGAGCAATGAACTATACGCTATAAACTATAAACTATGAATTTACACACAGTGGAGCTTTTGCTGGCGGAGGATAATGAGCATGATGCGGAACTGACGATCAGGGAACTGAAGAAACATCATATGGCGAATAATATGGTGCATGTGCGGGATGGAGAGGCAGCACTGGACTTTATCTACGGCCGCGGGAATTATGCCGAACGGAAAAACGGGGGGCAGCCTCCGAAAGTGATATTGCTCGACATCCAGATGCCAAAAGTAAACGGGCTGGAAGTGCTGAAGCAGGTGAAGAGCGATCCGCTGACGCAGGCTATACCGGTGGTGATACTCACATCTTCTAAAGAACATCCGGATGTAAAACGCTGCTATGAACTGGGCGCTAACAGCTATATCGTGAAGCCGGTGAACTTTGAAGGGTTTGCTGAATCTATCCGTAACCTGGGCCTTTACTGGCTGTTGCTCAACCACTCCCCTGATAAATACAATCCATGATACAAGATCTGCGGATATTATTACTGGAAGATAATCCCGACGATGCCGAACTGCTGCAACGCCTGCTGAAGAAAGATTTTGCGGGTGCCAGTTTCCGTCATTCGGTAACGCAGGCCGACTTTCTGATGGCGCTGACGGATTTCCGTCCGGACCTGATACTGGCGGATAATTCGCTGCCGCAGTTTGATGCTGCGGAAGCTCTGCGCATTGTACGGCAACTGGAGATGGAGACTGCCTTTATCATGGTATCGGGTACATTGAATGAAGAGAAGGCTGTGGATATGATAAAGCGGGGAGCGGATGATTATATATTAAAAGGCAGTATGACCCGGCTGCCTGCCGCCATTGAAACAGCCATCAACATTCGCAGGTCCAGCAAGGAGCGCAAGCTGGCACTATTGCGGCTGTCGGACAGCGAAGAGAAGTACCGGGTGATCGTGCAGCGCATCTCTGATGCTTTTATTTCGCTCGATAATAACTGGTGCTATACCTACCTGAACCACCAGGCGGGTGAGCTGATAAAGCGCAACCCGGCTGACATGCTGGGGAAGAATGTGTGGGAAGAGTTTCCTGATGCGGTGGGTTCGGCCACTTATGACGCTTTTCAGCGGGCCATGAAAGAGCAGCGGTATATTTCCAATATTGATTATTATGCACCGCTCGATCTGTGGCAGGAAAATCATATCTATCCTTCGCCGGATGGTTTGTCGGTTTTTATCCGCAACATTACGGAGAAGAAAAAACTGGAGCTGGCCCTGCAGGAGCAACGGCGGCAAGAGCAATTGCACCTTACGGCTGCCACCCTGGAAGCACAGGAGAAAGAACGTAATGCTATCGGGCTGGAGCTGCATGATAATGTAAACCAGATACTGGCGGGCATCAATGTTTTTCTGCGCATTGTACTCACCCACCCTGACAGGATGAATGAGCTGCTGCCCATGTGTGTTGAAAACCTGGAAGTGGCTATCGCTGAGAACCGGAAGATAGCGCATGAACTGGTGACGCCCGACCTTCGAAAGGAAACATTGGTTGACCGTATAAGCAAACTGTGTGATACGATGCTGCGGGAGGCGGGGATTGAAATCTATATACATCATGATGACCTTGAAGAAGAGCTGCTGACAGAGACACAGCGGCTGGCCGTGTACCGTATCAGCCAGGAGCAGTGTTCTAATATTCTGAAATATGCAAAAGCCAGTACGGTGGTGATCACAATGGATACGGATGATGCTGTCTTTACGCTTCGTATTACTGATGATGGCAAGGGGGCTTCTCCGGAAAAGCTGAAGCAGGGTATCGGGCTGCGCAATATGAACAGCCGGGTGAGTGTGCTGGAGGGATCGATGCAGGTGCATACGGGTGAGGGGAATGGGTTTGAATTGGAGGTGATGTTTCCGTTGGCGTGAGGGTTTTACCGCCAGGACGCGAGGGGATTAGCACACGGATTTTGTTTGATGCGCAAAGGAATTAAAACAGGGATGCCGCAGATTCGCAGATTTTTTTTGCTGCGCAAAGGAATCAGAACGGGGGTGCCGCAGATTCGCAGATTTTTTTTGCTGCGCAAAGGAATCAGAACGGGGGTGCCGCAGATTCGCAGATTTTTTTGATGCGCAAAGGAATTAAAACAGGGATGCCGCAGATTCGCAGATTTTTTTGCTGCGCAAATAGGTGGTTTCTCGCAGAGGCGCAAGGGCGCAAGGATTTCTTGGCGGCCTGGCGCCTTTGCGGTTAAGCTTTTGCCACATAGTCATAGAGATACATAGCAATACACATAGCTATGTGATTACTATGTTTTCTATTTTCTATGTGGCGGTTTGCTGGTGATTGAATTGGTTTATACTGTTGATAATAGTGGCGGTGAAACCGAAGTGCTGCTGCACCTGTGATGCCAGGCCTTCCCGCACGACTAAAAGCAATTGATTTTTTCCCTGCGTTATTATTTCGTTCAATATATCATGAAAGCCTTCGCCGCGGAGTTCGAGTGGGCCGATTTCATCTATTACGATCCAATTGTTTTTTTGGGCGGCTGAGCGGATGATTTCGGTGGCTTTGTGGAAACCGTTTTTGCTGAATGTAAACCGGCCAACGCTGATAGTTTCTTTTTCGCCTGCTGTGGCTTCCATGGGGAAGTATTCGCCGGTGGCGATATTCATAAACATTCTTTTTCCTTCTACTACCGGGGTGAGGATGCCGTGGAGATCGGGTTGTGTTTTGGCAAATACTATCAATGAGGTGGTCTTGCCACTTTGTATGGGTGCCGTGAGTATAATGATGTTGTTTGTGGCCAATGTATGGGTGAGCATGGTTTGTGCCCAGGTTTTTATTCTTCGTAATGCGGATTGTCCGGCGGTTTGTTTCCACGCTGCGGCGGCGAGCTGCTGTGTGGCGGGGAGCAATGTTACTACGGCCTGTACTTCCTGCTGCAGTTTTCCCTTCTGCCGCTGCAGCCATCGGTGCAAGAGCCATTTTACCAGTGGCCCCAGCAGCAACACCCAGCCGAGTATGATGATGACGGAGCGCAATAATATCTTCAGTGATACATGTGCGGGCAGCAGCGGGCGGCCGATCTTATAATAGGTTTGTATATACAATGCAAGGAAGAGCAGCCAGATGAGGAGGAGCAGCAGCCACTTTGTTTTCTTTTTCTTTGGTACAGGCGTGGGCTGTGGTTCGTTGTCTTCGTTCAGCTGCATGGTGCCGGACCGCTGCCATTGGGAAACCCGCAGTGGCAGACGGCTGATATAGCGGCCGATGAGGATGGCGGCGATGAGGTGCAGCACCACATACACGGCGGCGATGAGAAAGCTGTAGTTGATATTGTCTTGCTGACGGGTGAGTGTGCTGATGAAGGTGTTGAAGGCCGTCCACAGATCGTTGCCATATACTATCGTAAGCACAAGGATGCGCTGCAGGGCCGACTCGAGCAGGGCGATGATGGCGAGCAGCATGCAGTTGACCCGGAATTGTTTTCGGTTGGCAAAGAGCAGCTCGCCGAGCAGTCCCTGGAAGAAGACAGCCACATAGGCCATGGGTGGCGCCTGCGGACTGAGCATCATTTTAAAGATGGCGACCACGATAGTGGCACGGAGGATAGCGCCCCGCTGTGGTACATACCAGCCAATGAGACTGATGATGGCGACGGCGCAACTGCCGACGATGAGTCCGGAGACGGGCAGGCGGAGGCCGTGGATGATACCGCCGAGGAGTGCTTCGGTGAGTACCCAGAGAGTGATGAGGCGGTAGTAGAGTGAGTGGTTCATGAGGGGTGGGACAAATGTAGTGGAATGTGGAAATGGGGGAATGTGAAAATATGGAAATGAATATAATGGGAGTACGGATTTTTTTGCTGCGCAAATAGGGTGGTTTCTCGCGGAGGCGTAGAGGCGCAACGGGGGATTTTCTTTGCGGCTTGGCGACTTGGCGAGAGAAATACACTTTACCGCGAGGGCGCAAGGGAATACAATGGGAACGCGGAATACACGGATTGGACGGATGAACACGGATTTTTTTTGCTGCGCAAATAGGGTGGCTTCTCGCGGAGGCGCAGAGGCGCAACGGGGGATTTTCTTTGCGACTTGGCGACTTGGCGAGAGAAATACACTTTACCGCGGGGGCGCAAGGGAATACAATGGGAACGCGGAATACACGGATTGGACGGATGAACACGGATTTTTTTGCTGCGCAAATAGGGTGGTTTCTCGCGGAGGCGCAGAGGCGCAACGGGGGATTTTCTTTGCGGCTTGGCGAGAGAAATACACTTTACTGCGGGGGCGCAAATGTGTTAATTTTCAAATGATATCATTTTCAAATCTTCAAATTATCTTTATCCTGCTTGATACGATTTATACTTAACGATGAACCGATTGCCACCGACCTGCCGCCCGGTATGGTGATGCTGGATTTTGTCCGTTATAAAAAGAACCTGACAGGCACCAAGATCGGTTGTCGTGAGGGTGATTGCGGCGCCTGCACCGTGCTGGTGGGCGAACTGCTGAACGATGAACTGCACTACCAGAGTATGACAAGCTGCCTGCTGCCGCTTGGCAATGCACACGGCAAACATATTGTAACCATCGAAGGACTGAACCTGCCTGGCATGCTGAACCCGGTGCAACAGGCCATGGCGGATGAAGGTGCCACGCAATGCGGCTTCTGCACGCCGGGCTTTGTGGTATCGCTGGCGGGCTTTTGTCTGCAACATGGTGTGCCGGATAATGAAAAAGCAATTGCAGCCATTGATGGTAATATCTGCCGCTGTACCGGGTATAAGTCTATTGAACGGGCTGCCGCTAAGGTGACGGAGGTGATGAAGGAAAGAGGTGGTGAAAGCCCGGTGGAGTTTGTTACCCGCCGTGGTATTCTGCCTGCTTACTTCAATGGTATAAAGGATAAACTTGTTGAGCTGCTTGCTGCCGAACGTATGCGCCTGCTGCCAGATCTGGCAGCGATGCAGCAGCGGCCGCATGTGCTGGGTGGTGGCACCGACCTGTATGTACAGCAGCATGATGAGATGACGTATGCCGCTATTCATTTCCTGTATGATCATCCGGAGCTGACGGCGATCAGAAGAGAAGGTAACCGTTGCATCATCGGCTCGGCCGTTACGGTGAGTGATATGCTGGCTTCGCCGGTGATCAATGATATATTTCCTTTGTTTAAGCAATACGCCAGGCTGGTGTCTTCCACTCCTATCCGGAACATGGCGACGCTGGCGGGCAATTTTGTGAATGCTTCTCCCATCGGTGATTTCACTATATTCTTCCTGGCTCTGGATGCACAGTTGCTGCTGGTGCGTACTGCGAATGGTGTTGAACAAAAGAGAACGGTGGCGCTGCGTCAGTTTTACAAAGGATATAAACAACTGGATAAACACCCTGACGAACATATTGAAGAGATATCGTTTGCCATTCCTTCGGCAAATGCCCGTTTCAACTTTGAGAAAGTAAGCAAGCGTACACACCTTGATATTGCGAGTGTGAACAGTGCGATGCTGCTGGAAATAAATGGTGATACGATACTATCTGCTTCGCTGTCGGCAGGTGGTGTTGGGCCGGTGCCGATGTACCTGGCGAAGACTTCTGCTTTTTTGACAGGTAAAAAGATAAATGAGGAAACTATTGGTGGGGCCATTACTTTATTGCAGACAGAAGTATCGCCGATAAGTGATGCAAGGGGAAGTAAAGAATATAAAGCGTTGCTGCTGGGGCAGTTGGTGAGGGCGCATTTGATGGCTGCGGATTGAATGAATACAATGGCCGCAGATTCGCAGATTATTGGGTGGGATATTTGATAGTTGCAGATTGAAGGAATACAATCGCCGCAGATTCGCAGGTTATTGGATGGGATATTTGATAGTTGCAGATTGAAGGAATACAATCGCCGCAGATTCGCAGATTATTGAGTGGGATATTTGATAGTTGCGGATTGGATGAATACAATGGCCGCAGATTCGCAGATTATTGAGTGGGATATTTGATAGTTGCGGATTGGATGAATACAATGGCCACAGATTCGCAGATTATTGGATTTTTTAATCTGCGAATCTGTGGCTGATAAAAGGGGTCAATACTATAATGAAGAATATTGATACATATTCTCATCTCCGTGGTGAGTCGGTTTACCTGGATGATATTCCGTTGCAGGCAGGTACTTTGTTTGCTGCGGTGTTTGATTCGCCGGTGGCGCATGGTAAACTGGTGTCGGTTGACCTGCAGTCGGCACTTGCAGTACCCGGAGTGGTGCGTATCCTTACTGCGAAAGATATTCCCGGCGAGAACCAGATCGGCGGTATCATTCCCGATGAAGAATTGCTGGCTTCCACGCATGTTCATTTTTGCGGTATGCCTATTGCCCTAGTATTGGCTACTACTGACGAAGCGGCCCGTGCTGCGGTGAAGAAGATAAGGGCCGTGATCGATCCTTTACCCATTATCACCGATCCCCGTGAAGCTAAAGAGAAAGGCGAGCTGATCATTCCTCCCCGCACTTTCAAACTTGGCGACAGCGCTTCGGCATGGGAAGACTGCACTTACATTTTTGAAGGCCGTGCTGATACCAACGGACAGGAACATCTTTATATCGAAACGCAGGGCGCCTATGCCCTGCCACAGGAAAGGGGCACCCTGCGTATCTATTCCTCCACACAAGGGCCTACCGCTGTGCAACGTACAGCAGCCCGTGTACTGGGAGTGCCAATGAATATGGTGGAAGTGGATACCACAAGGCTTGGCGGCGGCTTTGGTGGTAAAGAAGACCAGGCCACCACCTGGGGTGTGCTGTGTGCCCTTGGTACCTACATCACAAAGCGGCCGGTGAAGTATTCACTGCATCGTATGGAAGATATGCGGATGACAGGCAAACGCCATCCTTATTCTTCTGATTTTAAAATTGGTTTAGATAAAGCATATAAGATACTGGCCTACGAAGCCACCTTTTATCAGAATGCCGGTGCGGCTGCCGATCTTTCTCCTGCGGTGATGGAGCGTACCTTATTTCACTGCAACAACAGCTACTTTATTCCGAATGTGACGGCTACTGCGTACAGTTGCCGCACTCACCTGCCTCCCAATACAGCCTTTCGTGGGTTTGGCGGTCCGCAGGGAATGTTTGTGATTGAAGCTGCTATTGCCAAAGCTGCGGAAGAATTGGGCATACCGGCTTCAGTCATTCAGCAAAAGAATTTATTACAAACCGGCGATGCGTTTCCCTACGGGCAAATTGCCGACAGCGAAGCCGCTGCCTGCTGGGATAAAGCTGCCACACTTTATAACCTTCCGCAACTGCAACAGGAAGTGAATGACTTCAATGCTTCCAACAATCTATATAAAAAAGGAATTGCCGCCATGCCGATCTGCTTTGGTATCTCTTTTACCAAAACATTGATGAACCAGGCCCGCTCTTTAGTCCATATATATACCGATGGCAGCGTGGGCATCAGCACCGGCGCTGTGGAAATGGGCCAGGGTGTGAACACCAAGATGCTGCAAGTGGCGGCTCAACTATTTTCTATTGATCCTTCCCGCATCCGTATCAACAGCACCAATACCTACCGCATTGCCAATACTTCTCCCACTGCTGCCAGCGCTGCTGCCGACCTTAACGGTAAAGCCACCGCTATGGCCTGTGATGCTTTGCTGCTACGCCTGAAAAATGTGGCCGCTGATGAACTGGGCACCACGGCTGATGCTATTTCCATTGTGAATGAGGTTGTTTGTGTTAATGGTATACCTTCTGCTTTGCATTGGCCACAACTGGTAATGCAGACCTATGTGAAACGTATCAGTCTTTCTGAACTGGCCCATTACACTCCTCCCGGTATTCATTTTGATGCCACCAAAGAAAAAGGTCACCCCTTTGCTTACCATGTGTATGGTACCGCTTTTATCACCGTTACCGTGGATTGTATCCGTGGTACCTATTCCTTCGACTCCGTTAGAGTAGTACATGATTTCGGGCATAGCATGAACCCGCTCGTTGACCGCGGCCAATGTGAAGGCGGCATCGTGCAGGGCATCGGCTGGATGACGATGGAAGAGATCGTCTACGATAAAGATGGCAAATTGCGGAGCAATGCACTGAGCACTTATAAAGTTCCTGATATTTATGCTGCGCCTGCTGAGATCTGCATTGAACCTTTAGCTACCTCCAAAGACAACCTCGCCATCTTTCGCAGCAAAGCCGTTGGTGAGCCGCCGCTGATGTATGGTATCGGCGCTTACTTTGCGTTGCGCAATGCGGTGAAGGCGTTTAATCCGGCGGCGGTTCTTGCGTATGATGCACCGATGACGGCGGAGCGGGTGTTGATGGGGTTGTACCA
>JAEUVM010000143.1 GCA_016787125.1 Chitinophagaceae bacterium
GAGAAAGGCAATTTGAGGATCAACACCCCAGGTAACAGTAACAAGTCTTTCAACACAGAGTGACTGAGGATATGAGTTACACGGAGAAAGGCAATTTGAGGATCAACACCCCAGGTAACAGTAACAAGTCTTTCAACACAGCGTAACTGAGGATATGAGTTACACGGAGAAAGGCAATTTGAGGATCAACACCCCAGATAACAGTAACAAGTCTTTCAACACAGCGTAACTGAGGATATGAGTTACACGGAGAAAGGCAATTTGAGGATCAACACCCCAGGTAACAGTAACAAGTCTTTCAACACAGCGTAACTGAGGATATGAGTTACACTGAGAAAGGCAATTTAAGAATCAAAACCCTGTGTATCTCTGTTACACTGTATCTCGGTGTTGAATAGCTTTTGAGACGGCTTTCTTTTATTGCACTGCCTTTCTGATCTTTACCAGTTGTGCCAGCAATTCTTCCAGCAAATCCAGTTTCAGCATATTGGCTCCATCACTTTTTGCCACGGATGGGTCGGGGTGGGTTTCGATAAATAGTCCGTCAGCACCGGCAGCGATGGCTGCTTTGGCAATGGTGCCGATGAGTTGCGGGTTGCCGCCGGTAATACCACTGGTTTGATTGGGTTGTTGTAAGGAATGGGTAACATCCATTATCACGGGCACGCCATGTGCCTGCATGGCGGGAATATTGCGGTAATCCACCACTAGATCCTGGTAGCCGAAAGTGGTGCCCCGTTCGGTTAGCATCACTTTATCATTGCCGGCTTTTTTTATTTTATCAACTGCGAATTTCATGGCTTCGCCGCTGACGAATTGTCCCTTCTTCACGTTGACGATCTTACCGGTTTGTGCGGCTGCCACCAGCAGGTCTGTTTGCCGGCAGAGGAAGGCGGGAATCTGTAAAACATCCACATAACCGGCAGCAGTTGCAGCTTCTTCAGGAGAATGTATGTCGGTAACCACCGGCAGGGAAAAATGTTTGCCGGTGCGATGGAGCATTTGCAGTGCCGTTTCATCACCCAGCCCGGTGAAGGAGGTGATACTGGTGCGGTTGGCTTTGCGGTAAGATGATTTGAATATATAAGGAATGCCGAGGTTTCGGCAGATACCGGAAACCTTTTCAGCCACTTCCATGATCAGTTCTTCGCTTTCCACCACACATGGGCCGGCGAGGAGGAAGAAATTATTTTCATCATAATCCTGTCCGTGGAAGAGGTCGGTAAGAAATTTTTCCATGGCGCAAAGATAGTTGCTTCTTTAGTACACCCTCCGGCCGGAGAAGAAGGAGTACCGGTTAGCAAGGGAATTGCCGAGAATGGCTTGAATGAGACCGCTGTTTTGATTAACGTTGACTGACACGGATTGTCCGGGGATAAGTTTCAGGTCCACACTAAAAGCCTGGGTTCGGGTACCGCTTCCGCTATTAGGGGGCAATTGCATAATGGAAGCATGCCGGTCAACCCCATCCACCTGTATGGCAACATAATACTGGGAAGGGACAGCTACATTGGTTATATTCCAGTTTACCATAACATCAAAATGATATAAGCCGGTAGCTGGTGCTGAAAAGACAGTGGAAAAGAAAGCGGAAGGATCATCATATTCCTCTGTGGTAAAAATGAGGCTGGTGTTGGAGGAGGAGGCCACATTAAAACCTCCGGAGCCAACAATTGCTTTAAAGCCTGTACCGCTGCCCACCGGCAGTTGCCAGGAACCGGTACCAACGGGATCGCTGCAGGTAAACACTTTTCCTTCACCGGGAATACCGCCGGTAATGCGGACGTATCCATTTACTTCCAGTTTGGCTGCCGGTATGATGGTGCCGATGCCGACGTTTCCATCGTCGGTGATGGAGACACGTTCGATCAGTCCATTTTCGCCTCCGGTGGCATAGGTGTACAAACCAAGCCTTGCAAAAGCGGAACCCGTGCCCGTGGTTTTTACAGCACCTGTGAAGTAGCCACCGTTTCTGAAATAAATGCCGGTGCTGGTGTTATTGGCGAGCGGGTTGCTGTTCTCTGCCAGCAGCAAAGTGGTATCAGTAGCACTGCTGATGTGGAGTTTCATTACAGGGGAGGCTGTTCCGATACCGACATTTTGTGCGGCCAGGATACCAGGAAGCAACATGCAGACGATCATAGCAAAGGAAAATGGTTTCATGATTAAGGTTTTGCAAAAGGTAGGGATTATATAGTATATATCTGCTGACCTCGTATCGGGGTGCCGTTTTTTTGGGGCAGGTCAATTTTCAGCATTTCTGTTTTACATTTGAATATTGCTTATATACTACTATGCAGAAAGACAAAATACTCGTCATTGGCGCATCCGGGCAGATAGGAGTGGAGCTTACTTTGGCGCTCCGGAAAATTTATGGTAATAATAATGTGGTGGCTTCAGACCTGCGGGAGCAAAACCCGTTGCTGGAAGGCACCGGACCATATGTAAGCCTGGATGTCATGAATAAGGAGATGCTGCATGTGCAGGTGATCAGGCAAAATATCACCCAGATCTATTTGCTGGCAGCTATCTTATCGGCTACGGGTGAAAAAAATCCGGGGCTGGCCTGGCACCTGAATATGCAGGGTTTGCTGAATGTGCTGGATATTGCCAAGGAAGAAAAGCTGCATAAAGTGTATTGGCCGTCATCTATCGCTGTTTTTGGGCCAACCAGTCCGAAGCAGAACTGTCCGCAGCAAACGATCATTGAGCCGATAACAGTATATGGTATCAGTAAATATGCGGGTGAGTTTTGGTGCAACTATTATTTCCAGCGTTTTGGGGTGGACGTGCGGAGCCTGCGGTATCCGGGATTGATTTCTTACAAATCAGCACCCGGCGGAGGTACTACAGATTATGCGGTGGAGATATTTCATGATGCACTGGAAGATAAAAAGTATGAGTGCTTTTTGCGGGAGGATACCTATCTGCCAATGATGTATATGCCGGATGCGATAAGGGCTACGATTGAACTGATGGAAGCGCCTGCTGAAAAGATTAAGGTACGGACATCTTACAACGTATCCGGTATGAGTTTTTCGCCGAAGGAGATAGGTGAGGAGATCAAACAGCATATACCTGGGTTCAGCATTTCATATAAGCCGGATTACCGCCAGGCTATTGCCGACAGCTGGCCGCAAAGTATAGATGATTCTGTAGCGAGGAAAGACTGGGGCTGGAAAGAAGAGTTTGACCTTGCTGCGATGACAAAGGACATGTTTGACAACCTGGGCAAGACTAAGGGCTGACCAGTCCGGATACCAGTGCATACATTACCAGGCCGGCTGTATTGGGTACGCCGGTTTTTTCCATTAATTCTTTGCGGGTAACGGTGCTGATGTTTTTATCCTGCGGATCATCACACAAGCGGCGGAGTATTTCCTTTTCCGTTTCATCCAGTTGTATGCCGGGGTTAAAAACCGGCAGCAGGTTATTTTTTACTATCAGTTCTTTCAGAAGTGTGTTATCAATCGGTTCGTTGAAGTAGTAGCCGTTTTCTGTGAGTGCATAAATAGCCCGGCGGATATCTTCAGGCTCTGTATTTTTCAGCAGGTATCCGTTAGCACCGTTCTTTACGAGGTGTGTGATGAACTGTTCATCTTCGTACATGCTTATCACCAGTACTTTTACCTGCGGGTAAGTATCCCGTACAATGCGGGTGGCTTTCATGCCATCCAGCACGGGCATTTTCAGGTCCATCAATATAATGTCGGGAACAGTTGTTTTCAGTGCTTCGATCATTTCGGCGCCGTTGTCGGCTTCCAGTATCACTTCAATATTATCATCCTGGGAGAGGATCGCTTTGAGGCCTTCACGGAAAACCCGGTAATCGTCCGCTATGCCGATAGTGATGCTCATGCTTTTGGTTTTACGGGGACATCAATGTGGATGCGATACCCATCTTCGTTCCTTACAAAAGCAATTTTACCTTTCAGCAGGATGATGCGGTTGCGGATGTTTTTCAGGCCAAGTCCTTCTTTACGGAAACTCAGTTCGTCAAACTGTTCCTGGGTGAGGCCATCGCCGTTGTGAAAGATCTCAAGGTGGAGCTGGTTATTTTGCAGGCGGGAACTTATCAGCAGTTTTTCAGGCCGGGCATATTTAATAATGTTATTGACGAGTTCCTGCACCATGCGGTAGGTGCTGATATCTTCTTCATGATTATCGGGAACATAACTTTCATCGAGATTGGTATCGGCTTCGATGGCAGAGCCGCCGACAACTTTTTTTACAAAATCCCGTACAGCCTCATTCAGGCCAAATTCTTTCAGTATGTTGGAATGGAGATTATGTGAAATGCCCCGTACTTTATTGATCACTTCATTGAGCAAGGTGCGTCCTTTTTCATGCATTTGCTGGTCTTTCTGATCAAGCGAGGCTGATTTGATACCCAGCAGGTGAAGTTTGGCAGAGGAGAGGATGGCGCCGATCTCATCATGCAGGGTTTCGGCAATGCGGTGGCGTTCAGTTTCCTCGCTGAGTACGGCGGCTTCTATCAGTTGGTTTTGCTGCTGCTCCCGCAGGGCCTGTAAGTTTTTTTGGTATTTGAGTTTTTTGCGCTGGTTGTAATAAAGTGCAAGAATAAAGCTGACGAAAAGGAGCGTAATTGCACCAAGACCGATCAAAGACAAATATCGTACGTCAATGCCCATTTAGTTTATTAGAGTATTTATTTCCGGAGTTCTGTGCCTGTTCCTGTTTCTGTATAGGATAATGGCAAGGAATACGCAGAAAACTATGAAAATGACTGAAAATATCCTCATTAATATTTCGCTGAAAAGTTTGTCGGTATTGGCAATAATGTCAAAATAAAGAAAATTAAATAAATTAATTGCTTCATTAAAAGCAATTGAAACGCAAATGAGAAATGAAGGTTGCTCCGTCCAAATTATTTCGCTTTCGTCTTTGGCCATAACCAGTAAAAAATACGAACATATCGCAATAATTGTCAACTGAGCTAAACTTACGGCTAATGATGAGAATGAAAGCAACGAAACTTGAAAGCCAAAGTGAAAGCTATACCATAGTAAATATAGTGCCACAAGTATTTTTGGAAGAAGTTTATCCTTAAGTAAGGGCAATTGTATCAGTGCCCATCCAAACAGTAACACTTTTATTATCGCAGTAATATTGTAACAAAAACTATTGCGCTTCAGGTAATGTGGAAGTCCGGGGACTGTTGAAATAAGTACAACGAAGAAGTTCAGCACCAAAGCAATAAAAACATATATAATGAGCGGCAGTGTTTCTTTTTTTTTTACCCTGTAAATGATAACGATGGTCAGAGGTATGAGCAAAGCCCAAAACTCTGACCATCGTAGAATTAAATCCAGTATCTTAAACATTAAATGATGTTCTTTAATTTATTTATTCCGGATCGGGACAATGTGGCGGACAAGGCCAGGTACCATCTCCTTCCACAGCCTTTGGTACTCCTTTTATCACCACTTCTACTTTGTAGTTGATATAAGTACGGTCTGCAGGATAGCGTTCCGGTGTAAACCGAATGTAATCAAAATCTTTGAGCTGTCCTTGCTCATCCAGGATATCCAGCGCTTTCAGGCTGATCATATTATCGCTGAAAATGGTTTCACCGCTGATCACTGTTGCCTGGCAGGAAGTATCAGCATCAAGCACTGTTTTACCGGCTACTATTACCTGGTCGGCGCTCTGGCCAGGGTAGCCTACCAGTTTCAATTTAGCATCTTCGCCCATATTGCCGTCAAAGTAAAACTGAAGTACGATGTCTTTGATCCGGTTTGAATCGGCCGGGTTCGTCCAGCCGGCGCTGACCCATTTCTGGACCTGGTCTTTTGTGAGTTTAACGCAGTTGACTTTGATCTCTGCATCTCCGCCTCCGGAATCATCGTTGTTACAGGAACTGGTGGTTAATAATAATGCGACTGCGAAGAAAAGAAACAGCTTAGCCAGTAATCTTTTCATCGAAACGGGAGTGTTTTCTTTCATAATTCATGGTTTTTAAGGTGATTTGTAAAAGCAAGCTATTTTAGGTTGATCTATAGGCAAATTTTACCTGTCCGGAAAGATGGGTTTCCGTCACAATAATCATAAACCGTGTTTTACTTTTAGCGAGGGTCTTTTTCTTCTGCCCGTAATGCAGGGCATTAACTTATCCTTTCAATAAGCACAAATTATTATTTCCCTTTCATTTTGTCAATGCATTTCATCAAAATACCATATTTATGGTATGCCGGGCATAAAGGGAAGGAATAGCCGGTTTTGATTAAACGGCACTGTTCCGGTACGGTTGTTCACCGCTCGATGGTAAACCGGGCAAACGAAGTATGCGGAAGTTCCTGGCTGATTACACCAGATACCTTTGCTTCTTTGGGCCCGGTATGACACCACTGTTCTAATTGCTGAAGCTGCCTTTCTGTGCCACTGGCAATTATCAGGACAGAACCATCCGGCAGGTTTTTCACATAGCCGGTTATTCCTTCGGCCACCGCTTTCTCGCGGGTGTTGTGCCGAAAGTACACTCCCTGTACTTTGCCTTTTACAGTTATGGAAATGGTTTTCAGCATTGCAGCCTATAATTGAAGAAACCTTGTTATTTCCTCGAGGTATTTCTTATCTGTTTCATCAAACTGGTCGCATTCGTCACTATCCACGTCCAGCACAGCTGTGACTGTATTATTTGTAAAGAGAGGTACTACTATTTCTGACTTTGAGAGACTGCTGCAGGCTATATGACCGGGAAATTTTTCCACATCCGGTACAATGATGGTCTGCGCCTTTTCCCAACTGGTGCCGCATACACCACGCCCTTTCCGGATGCGGGTACAGGCCACGGGCCCCTGGAAAGGTCCCAATACCAGTTCGTCTGTTACTCCTTTTTCGGTTGAAACCGGCTTCACCAAATAGAAGCCCACCCAAAACCAGTTGAACTGTTCCTTCAATGCAGCGGCAACGTTGGCCAGGTTGGCCACCACATCTGTTTCGCCTTCCAGCAACCCTTTTATTTGGGGAATCAGCGCCTGGTATTGTTCTTCTTTCGTACCCCGGCTAATGGTTAGATCTTCTGACATACCCAAAGATAACATCCCTGGTAAGGAACCCAACACACAACCAACTGCTTTTTTTATACGTAAATGTGCAATAACTTCCCGTAAATTATTTTTTGCATGCGAACCTTTCTCCTGCTTTCCCTTTTCATTGCTGCTTCTTTTACCCTGCCTGCCCAGCAGTTTGGCGGTCATCCTTCCGCTCAAAAATGGAAGCAGATCAATACAGATACGGCCCGTGTTATTTTTCAGCCAGGGCTCGACAGCCAGGCAAGCAGGGTGGCTACCATCGTTCACTATCTCGCCTCACAGCAACCTGTTTCTCTTGGCAATAAGCTGAAGAAGATAAATATCGTATTGCAGAATCATACCACTGTTGCCAATGGTTATGTTGGATTGGGGCCATTCCGGAGTGAGTTTTTTATGACACCGCCGATGAATAATTTCGGAGAAGGAAGCATCGGCTGGACCGATCAGCTGGCAATACATGAGTACCGGCACGTACAGCAATTCAACAATTTTAATAATGGGCTTAGCCATGTGGCTAAAGTTCTTTTTGGAGAGGAAGGCTTTGCTGTGGCCATCAATGCCTCAGTGCCAAATTGGTTTTATGAGGGGGATGCGGTACATAACGAAACGGTGCTTACTAACCAGGGCCGGGGCCGTCTTCCGCAGTTCCTGAACGCCTATCCTTCACTATGGCAGGCCGGGAAGAAGTATTCGTGGATGAAGCTCCGTAATGGTTCGCTGAAAGATTATGTGCCCAATCATTATAATCTTGGTTACCTGCTGGTAAATTACGGACGTGAAAAATACGGGCCCGATTTCTGGACCAAAGTGACCAAAGATGCCAGCGCTTTCAAAGGATTGTTTTATCCCTTTCAATCTGCAGTCAAGAGGCATACCGGTGTTGATTACAAAACATTTGTTTCAGATGCATTTGAGCAGTATCGTACTAAAACTGAGCGGGTGTCTTATACCCGTGATGAGTTTGTTTTTCCGGTAAACAAGAACTATGTTACCAATTACTTTTTTCCGTATGCAGCGGGTACCGATTCACTGATCTACCTGAAATCAAGCTACCGCCAGCGACCGGCTTTTTATATAAAAGATAAAGATGGTGAACATAAGCTGCGCATCATGGATATATCGGGTGATGAACAATTCAGCTACCGCAATGGCAAGATCGTTTATGCGGCTTTTGAAAGGGATGCCCGTTGGCGCTGGCATGATTACAGTGTGATAAAGGTGCTGGATGTAGCCACCGGCCTGCAGCAAACCCTTACGCAGAAAAGCAAATATTTCACTCCTGATATTTCTGCCGATGGATCCAAAGTAGCTGCCGTACAGGTGAATAGCAGTGGTCAATCGGAACTGCATATCCTTGACGCGGCTAACGGGCAAAAATTACAAACGATCCGTTCAGCGGAGATCGGACTTTTTACCGACCCCAAGTTCATTGATGCAGACAATCTCGTCACCGCCGTTCGCCTGCGGGATGGAAAAATGGCATTGGCACTGGCTGAGATCAGCACCGGTAATACCATGCGTCTTACGCCACCTTCCTTCAGTGTGGTGGGTTATCCTTGTGTAAACAACGGTATTATTTATTTTACTGCCAGCTATGGCGGTAATGATGATGTGTTTGCTTTGCGTATGAGCGACAAAAAGATCTATCGTATTTCAAACGGCGGCCTTGGTAAATACTTTGTAAATGCAGGTGGCGGCAAACTCACCTGGTCTGTTTTTACCGCAGAAGGGTACCAGCTTAAGCAGACAGAAGAAAAAGATGTGCAATGGACTGAAGTAAGCGCTGCCACCACAGAAATACTTAAAGAAAAATTCAGCGTAAGCCCCGGAAAAGATAATGGAGATGTTTTACTGGGTAAAATGCCGGCAAGAACATTTACGGTTTCTGATTATAAGAAAGGCACCCGTTTACTGAATTTCCATAGCTGGCGGCCTTATTACGAAGATCCCATACTGACCTATTCGCTCTATGGTCAGAATATTCTCAATACGATGGAAACGGAAATATTCTATGCATACAACCAAAATGAGAAAACGAGTTCTGCCGGTATCAATGCGGTGTATGGTGGATGGTTTCCTTATCTTAATCTTGGTACAGAACTCACCTTTGACCGTCAATCTGTTTCCGGCAACCGGCTACGCACCTGGAACCAGCTCGACAGCCGCATCGGTCTCAGTGTGCCGCTGTCTACCGTAAAGGGCCGCACTTTCCGCAATTTTAATATCAGCAGTTTTTATGTGCTGCGCAATGATATGTACAAAGGCCCTTTTAAAGATTCGCTGGGTACCGTTTCATTCAGTTATCTCCAGCACTCAGTATCCTGGTCGCAGCAGGTACAGCAGGCAGCGCAGCATATTTATCCAAGACTGGCTTATTCGCTTTCGGGAAGTTTTCGTCATGCTATTACCAGGTATGAAGGCCGGCAGTTTATTGGTAACGGAGCAATATATCTTCCAGGTTTTGTTGCTAATCACAACCTGGTGCTTACCGGTTCTTTCCAGGAAATTGATACACTGGGACAATTAACTTTCGGCAACCGCTTTGCTTACTCAAGGGGATATACCGGCCGCTATTTTACACGTATGTGGCGTATGTCGGCCAACTATCATTTGCCCTTGCTGCATACCGACTGGGGTTTTGCTAACCTGCTGTATATTCAGCGGGTGAGGGCCAACCTTTTTTATGATTTCACCAAAGTATATTCAAGGAATAAAACACAGACAAGAGACCAGCGCAGTGTGGGGGCGGAGGTTTATTTTGATACCAAATGGTGGAATCAGTACGAGCTTACTTTTGGATTCAGGATAAGCCGCCTGCTCGACAGAGACCAGTTTGATGGCTTCCAGGGAAACATATTTGAGTTCATCATGTCGGTGAGTATTTTTCCGAAATAGGGAGGAAAGCTGCGAGTTGTGAGTTATGAGTTGTGAGTTTCGAGTTAATACCCTATAATTTGGAGTTATTTCAAAGAGGCAAAGTCTCTTCGTGCATAATTCTCGCAACTCACAACTCATAACTTATACCATACTTCCCAAGCTCTCTTCAATCACCTTGATCTTTGCTTCGGCGTCGCCTTTAATAGGTAAGAAAGTTTCGAGTTATGAGTTAGAACCCTATAATTTGGAGTTATTTCAAAGAGGCAAAGTCTCTTCGTGCATAAGTCTCGCAACTCATAACTCACAACTCGTAACTTCTCACATACTTCCCAAGCTCTCTTCGATCACCTTGATCTTCGCTTCGGCGTCGGCCTTCTTCTTTCGTTCCACTTCGATCACTTCGGGTTTGGCATTTTGTACAAAGCGTTCATTGCCCAGTTTCTTTTCTACAGAAGCGAGGAATCCTTTCAGGTAGGCCAGGTCTTTTTCCAGTTGTTGTTTTTGTGCAGAAGTGTCCAGCACGGTGGTTGTTTCCACAAAGAATTTATCTTTCTGTACCACCACGGTTATGCTGTTGGCTACAGGGTTGTTTGCATATACCACTGATTCTGCATTTACCTGTTTTACTAAAATGCTTTCAATAGCGGCATAGGTTTCAGGCTGTTCTGTAAGTATATGCAGTTTTACGGTGTCTTTGGGTTTCAGTCGATTTTTTACCCTTGCATCACGGATGGCGGTGATCACTTCTTTCAGCAGGCTGGCATCGGTCAGTATTTTTTTATCAGCTTCTTTGGCTGGTGAAAACTGTTTTATCACCAGGTCGTCGTTTCTGTCCTTCAGTCGGTGATACACTTCTTCTGTTACGAACGGAAGGAACGGGTGCAGCAATTGCATGAGCTGCTCAAAGAAAACAACCGTTTTGTTGTAAACCTCTTTGCTGATCGGTTGTTCAAAACCCGGTTTTACCCACTCCAGGTACCAACTGCAGAAATCATCCCATATCAATGAGTAGATGGTCTTCAATGCTTCACTCAGGCGGAAGTCATTGAACTGTTCATCCAGTTGCGCCCTTACTTCGCTCAGGCGGTTTTCGAACCAGTTTGTGGCAAAATGATTTTCTGTTTTCCAGTCTTCCTGTCTTCCTTCCCACATTTTTACCAGCTTCAGTGCATTCCATATTTTATTAATGAAAAAGCGGCCCTGTTCATTGCCTGCGGGATCCCACATCAGGTCGTTGCCGGCAGGTGAGGTGATCATGATGCCAAAGCGAACGGCATCGGCGCCATCTTTATCGATCATCTCCAGCAGGTCGGGTGAATTGCCAAGCTGTTTACTCATCTTGCGCCCCTGTTTATCACGAACGATACCGGTAAAGTAAACTTCACTGAAAGGCTTTTCTTTTTTGTATTCAAATCCTGCCATTATCATCCGGGCCACCCAGAAGAAAATGATCTCCGGGGCGGTAACCAATGTGTTGGTAGGGTAGTAGTACTCCACTTCTTTATTGCCAGGGTTGCTGTAACCTTTGAAAACTTCAAAAGGCCATAGCCAGGAAGAGAACCAGGTATCGAGACAGTCTTCATCCTGTTTAAGGTCGTGAATGGTGAATTGCGAATTGGGAATGGAGTCTGGAGTTTGCCCATTCACTATTCCCCATTCACCACATAATTTTTGGAATGCTTCTTCTTTGGTGGCTGCTACTGCAAACGTTCCATCGGGTGCATACCAGGCAGGGATTCGATGGCCCCACCAGAGTTGCCGGCTGATACACCAGTCTTTGATGTTCTCCATCCAGTGTCGGTACAGGTTTTTGAACTTGGCGGGATAAAACTTTATTTCATCACTGTTCACCGCATCAAGTGCCGGGCCGCTGATCTTTTTCATATCCACCCACCATTGCAGGCTGAGGCGTGGCTCCACCACCACATCTGTTCTTTCGCTGTGGCCCACTTCGCTGGTATAATCTTCGGTTTTCAGCAGGTGTCCTGCCCCTTCCAGCATCGGAATTATTTTCTTGCGGGCTTCAAATCGTTCTTCACCCACCAGTATTTGTGCTTCAGCAGACAGGGTGCCATCGTCATTCAGTATGTCGATCACTTCCAGGTTGTGCTTCTGGCCAAGCTGGTAATCGTTCATGTCGTGGGCCGGAGTTACTTTCAACGCACCGGTGCCGAATTCCATGGTCACATACTCATCGGTGATGATGGGAATGCGGCGGTTGATCAATGGCACAAAAGCATGTTTGCCCTGCAGGTGTTTATACCGTTCATCATCCGGGTGAATACAGATGGCCGTATCACCCATGATGGTTTCCGGGCGAACAGTGGCTATTACGATATACTCATCTCCGGGAATATCCAGTTTATATTTCAGATGATAAAGTTGCTGGTTTGTTTCTTTCCGGATCACTTCTTCATCACTCAGGGCTGTCTTTGCCTTTACATCCCAATTGATCATCCGCTTGCCGCGGTAGATATAACCTTTATTGTACAGGTCAATAAAAACATTGATGACGGACTGGTAATAATCCGGGTCCATCGTAAAGCTGGTACGGTCCCAATCAAGACTGCAACCCAGTTTTTTCAATTGTTGTAAAATGATGCCACCGTATTTTTCTTTCCACTCCCAGGCATATTTTAAAAACTCATCGCGGCTGAGGGATGATTTGGCAATGCCTTTTTCCCGAAGCATATGCACCACTTTGGCTTCTGTGGCAATGGAGGCATGATCGGTGCCGGGAACCCAGCATGCATTTTTGCCCTGCATCCTTGCTCGGCGAACGAGTATATCCTGGATGGTATTATTAAGGCAATGGCCCATGTGGAGCACACCGGTAACGTTGGGAGGCGGGATCACCACGGTGTAGGGCTCCCTTTCATCTGGTTCGCTGTGAAAGTAATTTTTATCCAGCCAATGCTGGTACCATTGCTGTTCGGCGGTGCTGTGTTCAAAGTTCTTGCTTAACTCCATGTTCCGGTAATTGATTTTGCCTGCTTGGGCGGCAAATTTACCGGGTTTTGGGTAGACGGCGAAAAAGGTGCGGCAGGGATGGTATGGTGGTGAACGTTCAGTGCAGCTTCAGTCAGATCGTCTTACCTTTTAACGGCTCGCCGTCTGCAATACTGTTAATGATGTCTTCGCAGATATAATACCTGCCCTGGTATACCTCACGTATGCCGTGGCAGATTTCTTCGAGGGTTGAATTTTTGGTGATGTATCCTTTAGCTCCCAGTTCCACCAGTTTTACGGCGTGTTTGGGTTTGCTGTTCACCGAAAGGCCGATAATGCTGATTTCCGGGAAAAGTTCAGCAGCTTTTTCAGCTATATCATAGCCGGTAAGGGGAAACATATTGATGTCAAGCAGGATGATGTCAGGTCTTTCCTGTTGAACCAGTGAAAGTGCCTCGGTGCCTGTTCCGCAACAGCCCGCTATTTCAAAGCCGGCTACATTTTGCAGCAGCATTCTCCAGGTTTCCCGGATGAGTGAATGGTCATCAACAATAACGATACGGATGTTTTGGTGTGACATAATTTTTCATTAGTGGTAAAAAAACGGTTTCCGGTATACCGGACAGTTAGCTTAAACAGGAGATAATGGATACGGTTTCGGCAGGAGTGTTGTCGGGTCAGGTTTAAAACGGATATGGCTTAATGCTGAATAGTAAAATTACGCAAACGTAAAAGTAATATTACTTTGTTAGTTTCCCAAGGAAAGATACGAGTTTTTTTGTTTCAACTTTTCTTCCGGGAAGGTAAATGGTATTTTTTTTTTTGGGGTAAAGAAGGCAGTTTTGCTGACACGGCGTGGAAATACTGTCACCCGTACACCAACCTAAAACCAACACAATGAAGAGAGAACTCACCTCATGGTACAGCCCTTCACTTGGCAAGGAAATGCCCATAGCCACCTATGGCGATTACGGATTTGCACTGCTGATGGTGCCCACAGCGGCCGCAGATTACCTGGAGTATGAGCGGTTTCAACTGATGGATCACCTGGCCCCTTTTATTGAAGCCGGGAAAGTGAAAGTGTTTTCAATAGACAGTATCAATAATGAAAGCTGGCTGAACAACAATATTGATCCTTACTATAAATCAGTCCGTCACCAGCAGTGGAATGATTATGTATTTAACGAAGTGGTGCCTTTTATCCGCAACAGCACCAGTCAGCAAACTCCCATCATTACCTGCGGCGCTTCTTTTGGTGCACTGCACAGCATGAATCTCTTTCTGAAGCGGCCCGACATTATCAATGGTGTGATTGCCATGAGCGGCGTGTATGACTTATCAGAATACACCAAAGGCCATCACGACGACAATGTTTACTTCAACAGCCCCATGCATTATATGCCCAACCTGTCTGATCATACTATCCTGGAGCAGATCAGAAGCAGCCGTAACATACATATTGTTACAGGCAGTGGTTCGTATGAAGATCCTTCGAGCAGTGGTAAGTTTGCCAAGATTTTGTATGATAAAGGCATCTGGTATGAACTTGATATCTGGGGAGAAGAATGGCCGCACGACTGGAATACCTGGCGGGCGATGCTGCCGCATTACCTGGGGTCGAGGTTTTAAATACAACAAGAGGGATTATTAATTACTGATTATTGATTATTCGCTGCGATCAGTAGTTCGCTATTAATAATCGTTCATGTCTCCGTTTGAAAATAACCTGGCACACCGCCCGGTAAATGATTGCTGATACTCAGTTTATAAGTGTTTGCAGCAATTGAATAAACATGCGCCGGGGTATCATACGGGCGCCCATGCTTTCGAGGTAATCGGTTTGAACCTGGCAATCTATCAGTTCAATTCCTTCTGACTGCAGTTGCTGCACATATCGTATAAAGGCATAGCGTGACGCATTGCTTACATGACTGAACATACTTTCCCCAAAGAAGACTTTCCCCATTTTGATGCCATATAGACCACCTGCCAGTTTGCCATCCTGCCACACTTCGGCGCTGTGTGCATGGCCCAGTTCATGCATTTTGATGTAGGCTGCCTGCACTTCAGTGGTAATCCAGGTGGAATCCTGCCCCGGTCTTGCTTTTTGCCTGCATGCACTTATCACCCCGCTGAAATCTTTATTGATGGTGAATTCAAATACATTCCTTTTCAGCATTGGCTTTACCGATTTACTGATCCTTAATTCACCGGGAAATAAAACCAGCCTCGGGTCCGGGCTCCACCAGAGTATGGGTTCCTCTTCATACCAGGGAAAGATACCGTTGCGGTAAGCCAGTAATAGCCTGGCAGGTGAAAGATCGCCGCCAATAGCCAGCAGCCCGTCCGGCATAGAAAGATGCACAGGCGGAAATATAAGTTCATCATCTAAAGCGAAAAGCGGCATGGTGTAAAATTACCAGCCTTCTTTTATATGTAACAAAAAAGCCGCCCTGCTGTTGCAGGACGGCCTTGATGGTTGGTGTATGGGTGTTGATTAATCCTTTATGAATTTCTGCTGGTAAAGAGCTTTACCATCCAGGCTGTTCACTTTCAGGAAATAAATACCGCTTGAAAGCTGGGTAATATCCAATGAAGTGGTGGGCTGATTAGCAGAACTGCTGATCACCAGTTTACCATTTACATCAAATACCGTGATGTTTTTCTTATCCGTATTGCCGGCAATATTCACGTTCAGAACATTTTTGGCCGGGTTGGGAAATACATTCACTTTCATTTCAGTACCGGTGATCAGTTCCTCACCTCTTGTGGCAGTGCCCAAGGCTACACGCAGGGTATAGCAGTTGGTGGCATTGCTTACATTATTAAAACCATAAACCCTTGCGTAGTAAGTACCCGCTGTAGCAGTATAGTTGATGGTTTCACTGGTCGTACCTCCGTTTTGTGAAATAGCCACCTGTGTATTATTCCTGTACAGGCGCAGATCATAGTCTGCAGGCAGTGTACTCAGCGTAACGGTGATGGTACCGGCTGTGCTGATCACAAACCTGTAATAGTCGTTATCGCCGCTGGGGTTGATAAGACCTTTGATGTCTGTGTTGAACGGAATCAGCGCTGCACCATTCCTTGTACCGTTGGTAGAAACATCATACGGGCCAGGACAGGTTGAAACAGTTGCCGTGGTAAACTGTGCCTGTGCATAGGCACTGCTGCCGCTGCTGCAGTTTGTTCTCACTCTCCAGTCGTAGAGCGTTGAAGCAGAAAGACCAGACAGGTTTACAGAAGTACCGGTGGTGCCAGTAGCTGCATTGATCCATGTTGCTGATGCATTGGTTTTATAATCCACATCGTAAGAAAGAGCACCGCTGGCGGCTGTCCAGCTTACAGTAGCACCAGAAGAGGTGATAGCTGAAGCCGTAAGACCGGTTGGAGCATTACAGGTTGCAGTTGATTGAGTGGTAAACTGTGCTTGCGTATAAGCACTGCTGCCGCTTGTGCAATTGGCACGCACTCTCCAGTCGTACAATGAACCGGATGTAAGTCCGCTCAGTGCAATTGAAGTACTCGTGGTACCGGTTGCCGCGTTGATCCATGTGGCAGAAGAATTCAGTTTATAGTCCACATCGTATGAATTGGCTCCGCTTACAGCTGTCCAGCTTACTGTTGCTGCAGTAGTGGTAACACCAGATGAGGCCAGGCCTGAAGGTGCACCGCAGGCTGAACCTGAAGTGATGGTAAAGTTGGTGTTGGAAATATCAAAGAAGATATTACCCACTGCTTCAATTTTAACCCTTGCGGTTGTGCTGGGTGTATTGGGAATGGTCACCACTTCGCTGCCATCATTCGGTGTGCTGCTAACCAGTGTGGTAAAGTTGTTGCCACCATCAGTTGAAATGGAAATCTTCACATTCGCACAGCTTACGGGTGCGGCGGTGGTGTTAGCTACAGACCAGGTGATGGTTTGTGCTGAATTACCAGCCCATGATACCGCTGTATTGGGTGCAGTTACGGCAAAAGGACCTGAGGTGTTGGTAACGGTCACCACCACATCATCAAACTGTGTTTGTCCAACTGATACAGGTGCGGTTGAACTGTACGGCGCATTATCCCTAACAGTAAGCCTGAAGTTCAGTGTTCTTGATACAGAGCTTAACGCTTCGGTATTGGCACCGGCATCTCCACCTGTCAGCGGACCAGATACGTTCTGACCAGCAAGGATGGTGGAAAGTTTCGGGAATAACCTGGTGGGTGAAGTAACAGGGCTGAAAGAAATCCAGTTGGGTCCTGTTGCTTTTGTGGCACTGGCCACGCTGCTGGCACCGGTTTGTGTGGAGCCTGCATTATCGTTTTGTTCCCAGCAATAAGTGAGTACATCACCGGCATTGGCATCTGTAGCGGAACCGGTAAGTGCAAACGGCGTGCTGATGGGAATGGTATAGTCTGCTCCTGCATTCACCACCGGTGTGGCATTGGTAGCCGTGATGCTGGTGGTAACGGGGCAGGTCTTGGTCGCCAGGTTGGCCTGGATCTGCGCAATGGAAGCCTGGTGGAAGATATCAATAGAGTGAGGTGCGAGGTCCTGGCTGGTAATACCGGCATATCCCATGATGGTGATACCGGAACCGGGCTCTTTATTCACACCTGTACCTTCATTGCTCATGGAGAAGGTATGGTTGGCACCGAGCTGGTGACCTACCTCGTGTGCCACATAGTCAATATCAAAATTGTCGCCCTGGGGAATAGCATCGGCAGGAGAAGTGATACCACTTCCTTTTGAACCATTCACACAAACACATCCTATACAGCCGGCATTACCACCGCCGCCGGATGCGCCGAACATATGACCGATATCATAGTTGGCCTCACCGATTACAGAAGTAAGGGTAGACTGCAGTTGTGAATTCCACTGGCTGAGATTGGTAGAGTAAGGGTCAGTGGCAGGATTGTAATAAATCACCGCAGTGGTGTTGGCGATCAGGTTCAGGTGAAGGGCGAGATCTTTTTCATAAATACCATTACAACGGGTAAGGGTTGCATTGAATGCAGCCAGCACCAATGAAACCTGTGCTGAACTGGTGGCGCCAAAAAAGTTGGAATACTCACCATTACAGGATTGTGCAAGACGCATTGTTTTCAGATCACCACCGGAACGGCCGGTGATGTTCAGTGCATTTACCTGGTTATCGATGCCGGTGGCAAGCTGCCTTTCAGGAGTGCTGCAGGTCCAGCCGAGAGTGCCCGCTGAACGCTGTGAATGGAATACGGCATACACGGTACGGTCAGCCGAATAGGCTTCAATAAACTCGTTCGGTTTCCCGGTGCGGAACACCATGGTCTGGATACCCTGTGGTGAAATACTCAGTTTCAGTGTGGCATACTTGTCAGTAATACCTTTTCCTGAAAATGCCCTGATGTCAGGAAACTGTGCCTGGAGGGCTGGTTCGAAGTTGGAAGATTCAACCACTTCAAACTGTTCCAGACCGCCGTCTGCATTGGGCAGCGTGATGACAGTGGAATGCCTTGCAACATTACCAACCACGCTGAACAATACATTCCGCAGCGGGGTAATGTTCAGGTCGAATAATTTGAAATCTTTCGGGAAGGACAATCTTGCCACAGCTTTGTCTGTGGTAATCCTGCCTGCATCCGCATGAGTGGACCAATAGTCCTGTGAAGTTGCCGTCAACACGATCGTGAAGCACAGCAAAAGCAGTACAAGTTTTCGCATAAAGTGTTTTTGAGTTACGTGGAAAAAATAAGGTGTCGAATATAATTTTTTTCGACTAACATCCATTAGTAGAAATACGGGGAAAATAACGATGTGGATAAAAAAGGACACACCCGGGTGGTCATTTTCAGATATTTAGGTGTATGTGCTTAATGGCTGATGCTTACAGCTGACCGGGGAGGATTCAGGTGGTAACTTCAATAGTCGCATTGATACCCCTGTCGGTGATGGCTTCACACTGGGGTTTTAGTGAATCATAGCTTCCGTTCTTCACTGCATATTTTCCATGGAAGTGAATGATGTAGGCGCATTGTTCGGCCTGTTCGTGACTATGGCCGCATACTTCCATGAGTGTTTCAATAACCCATTCAAACGTATTCACCTCATCATTCCATACAATAAGACTGCAGGTTTCTTCTGTAAGGGTGAGTACATCTGTTTCCTCTTCAGTATGTGTTTGTGTATGATTGAAAATATCAGTCATGGGGGCAAAAATACATTTTGTTTGGTATTTTTAAACAAACTTACAAGTATGAAAAGAGTAACCGGCCTTGGCGGCCCTTTTATCAAAGTAAATGATCCGAAAGCAATGGCGGCATGGTACGAGAAGCATCTTGGCATTGCCTTCAACGGTACCACCTATGCCACCTTCCAGTTTGCCAATGAGGATGGAAGTAAAAAGCAGGGATACAATGTTTTTTCTTTTTTTAAAAAAGACAGCAACTACTTTTCACCCGGTACCACCGATGTGATGCTGAACTTTATTGTGGAAGATGTTTTTGCCCTGCTCGATGTATTAAAGGCCGAAGGCGTGCAGGTGATGGAGGAAAGAATGGATGAGGAGTACGGCAAATTCGGTTGGATCATTGACCCGGAAGGAAATAAGATCGAGTTGTGGCAACCGTGAGGGGGGAATAGTGAATTGGGAATGGGGAATGGGGAATGTTTTGATGTGTGGCTATATTCAATCTCAATACAAAATGTTTAATAACAAAAAACCCCGCTGATTGGCGGGGTTTTTTGTTTTGCGAAGCGCATTTATTCTTTTATAAATTTCTCCTGGGCAATCACAGTGCCATCTTCTGCGCTGACCTTTACCAGGTACATGCCTTTCGACAGTTTGCTGATATTCAACGTGCCGGTATTATCTGCTTGCTTACCGGTAAATACCCGCTGACCACTGATGCTGAACACCTCAATGTTCTTGGTGCGGTCGTAGCCGGCCACGTAAACCGATACTTTATCATTAGCCGGATTGGGGAATAAAACCAGCCTGGCTTTCTCTGTTACCAGCAGCGGTTCATTGATCGTGGCTGTACCCAACTGCACCCGTAGCGTATAGCAGGTGGTGGCATTGTTGGCACCATTCCAGCCATACACCCGCAGGTAATAAGTACCTGCTGTATACGTGCGGCTGATCGTTTCACTCGTGGTGCCGCCATTTTGCGAGATCGCCAGTTGCGTGGTGCCATTGCTGCTGAGCAACTGAATATCATAGTCGGCAGGCAGCGTGGTGAGTGTAACAGTGGCCGTACCACCGGTAGTGATCACAAACCTGTAATAGTCCACATCACCGGTCGGGCTGATAAGTCCTTTTACATCTGTATTGAACGGAATCAACGCTGCACCGGCAGCTGTACCATTGGTGGATACATCCAGCGGGCCGGGACAAGTAGCCACAGCGGCAGTGGTAAATTGTGCCTGTGTATAAGCACTGCTGCCACTGCTGCAATTGGTTCTCACTCTCCAATCGTATAAAGTGGAAGCACTCAGACCAGTCAGGCTTACCGATGTAGCCGTGGTGGCCGATGCTGCTGTTGTCCAGGTGGAAGCAGAATTGAGTTTATATTCTACGGTGTAATTCAATGCACCGCTTACGGCCGTCCAGCTTACCGTGGCACTGCTGCTGGTAATGGCAGAAGAGGTAAGTCCGCCGGGAGCATTACACGGCGATGTGGTGGTGAAAGATGACTGTGCAAAGCTGCCCGTACCTGCAGGGCAGGTGGCATTTACTCTCCAATCATAAGTGGTGCCTGCGGTTAGTCCGCTGATGGAAACAGACGTGGT
>JAEUVM010000169.1 GCA_016787125.1 Chitinophagaceae bacterium
AAAGGCGATTCCGGTGGTTTGCAGCAGGGCCAGGTATTTTTTGTTGCTCACACCCAGGGTGCGGAAGGCACTCTGAAAACCATGTACCAGGTGCCAGGCCAAAGAAATACATCCCAGTATATATACGGCCACCACCCATTCTTCCTGGAATACGAGTTTCATTTTTTCGTACAGGTTGATCTCTTCTCCCAGCACCCATCCCTGGTGGCTTCGGTTAGGTATCCAGAAATGCACCAGGTGAATGATCAGAAACAGGAGTACGAGGGTTCCGAGCAAACCCATGCTGCGGCTGTACCATTGGCTGCCTTTATTGCCCATGGCTACCGCATATCCATTTTTGCGTTTGCTGCGGTTCTGCATTTCCAGCATGATTCCCTGTACTATATGGAGGAGAAAACCAAGGATCAGCCCCACTTCCAGTATCCGGGGTACAATATTATTTCCCATGAAATGGGCCCCGGCAAGGAACATTTTCCCATTATCATCAGCCCAAATGGTGGCGTTGAGACCTACATGCACTACTAAGAACAGGATCAGGAAAATGCCTGTCAGCGCCATCACCCATTTTTTACCAACCGAGGAAGTAAAGATTTGTGACCACTTCATATAGATAATCTTAAGGGGGTGAAATTTTGGCAAATGTACTGCCCGAACACCAAATAACGAAAAGCAGTGAGAATATGGGCCTGACGGTTGAAACCGGTACTCCTTTTCTCAGACGCCCAGCCTCCTCGACAGCTCCTCATCTATTTTCTTAAACAGATGATAGGGCTTATAGGTTCGCCAGTTGTCCAGCGACATCATTTCTATAAACCGGTTCAGGCGGGCCTGTTTAAAATCATATTGTGTTTGCTCTGGCATATTTAAACAAACAATCCAGCCATTTTCGTCTGAGAGTTCTTCGTGGAGTTCTTCATAATAATCCCGGGTGTCGCTGTGAAAATTCAGTACGTTTTCCCCTGCCAGGATGAACTTATATATACCCTGGTACATAAATTTTTCCAGCACCTCCCTTTTCAGCTCCATGATATCATTTTCGATAGCATCATTCCATTCCCCGATCAGTTCGATCACAGCATATTTCTCGTCATAATCGGCCATCAGCACTTTCAGGTAAAGGGTACGGCTGCCAAAATCATCCCATTGCGGATGGATGTAATAATTATATACCGTTTGTGAAAATTCAAACTCGGAATAAGTGCGGCCAAAAAAAGGCGACCGTTTATCTTCTTCACTTATATATATATGACGCCAGTTGTAAAATGGTTCAATATCCTGCATGCTGCAAATTTAACTACTCCTGCTGTTTTCAGCCTGCAGGCGGGATTCAGAAAGAAATCAGTTCAAACAACACCCTGAGCAGGAGAAAGCCAAACAGATACCGGAGCCTTTTACCATAACTGCTTCTGTCTTCAATAAAATACAGGTATCGCAGCGGTAAAAAAACCAGTACATAAAGTATGGCAAGAAAGACAAAGAGGAACCATACATCGCCCACCGTGGCTGTCTGCCGGCTTTTCAGCATAGCAAGTGCACCTTTTTCCCAAAACAAAAAAGTGAATACCGATACAGAAAGGAAAAGCAGGATATCGGCCACCCATTCAATTTTATCCAGAAAACCTGGCGGGTACACTCTTCTTTTTCTGCGATTACTTTTTGTACGAAATACCAGCCAGGTAATGAATAAAGGAACAAGTATGTAGAATGTGACTGAAGTGCCATCCGCAGAATAATTGGCGGGTAATGGCGGCATACCTGCCAATGCCCGAAAAGCATTTTCGGAAAGGATAGTTACGGTAAGCAAAAGTATCCAGTGACCGATCAGCAAGAAAAGCAGGAAGGGCACCTGGCGTGGCGGTGTGGCGGGTGAAGAAAGCCGGCGGCTCAGTGGAAGGTCTTTCAATACCGCCCCGGTGGTATATAATACCAAGGCCCCAAGCATCCAGAAGGAGAAACCCGTTGTACCGGCAAAATCGCCCAGGGACGGAAAGAACAGTCCCAGCAAGGTACTGAGAACGACCACCGACCAGTCGAACAATGCCGGTTTATTTTGCCACAATGACTGTTTCTCTTTTTCCATTAAAGGGTAAAATAGCAAACATCGGGTAATAAAAAAACTGCCCCCTTGCGGAAGCAGTTTTGCTATTGGTTTGATTATGGTTCCTATTTTTTCACCAGCTTATGTGTGTAAATGTTTCCTGCCTGGCTGATGTGCACGGTATAAATACCTGCCGGCAACTGGCTTACGGGAACGGTCAGGTAGTTACCGCTCATATCACGGCTGTACATTTGGGTACCGGCCACACTGTATATGCTGATCTTCGATTTATCGGCTATTGGCAGGCTGAGGGTGACTACATCCGTGGCTGGATTAGGATACACCAGTATATCCTGCTGCTCACCAAGCTTCATGCGAAGTATATTACTGTATGAGTAGCGTCCATCCACATCCACCATTTTAAGCCTGTAATAATTGACCCCGGTCACCAGTTGATGCAGGGTGAAATATTCTGCTGTACCTGAAACACTGCCATGAGCAGCTATGGTATTGATCAGTTGCCAGTTGGTGCCATTGGTACTCCACTCCACCTCAAAGCGATCGAGTGATTGCTCACTGGCCGTTTTCCAGTTGAGGGAAGCAGTATTTCTCACAACCGTTCCGGTAAAGGAAACAAGCTGAACAGGAAGTATACTGAAAAAAGGAATGGTAACAGATCCTGGTGTGGGGTCCTGCGCACCGGCGTTGTCAACAGATACAAAAGGTATGACAACACTGAATGTACCATCTACCGGATCAACCGTTATTGTCTGCGATGGACCGGTTCCATTGATATATGGTACTGTAACACCACCGCCCGGCCATGGGGTACAACTCGAGGGGCAGGTACCGCCATTGATATATATCACACCGTTAATAGTGATGGTGTTGGCATTAGAAGGGAATGCAGTAATACGGATGCTGGTTACAGTGCCCCCGTCATAATCCTGTGTGTTGGGTGTAACGCCTATATTATTTGTCTGGAAAGCCCCGGCAGGCACCGTGGTATTGATGAACCCGGTAGTGTTTGACTGGGCAGGCTGCAGGTTGAAGGCAGACTCTGGCAGTCGTTGTATGCCAAAATCGTTATTGATATCATCAGCAGCACCAAAGCGTACAAGATCACCAGCATTATAGCTACCTGTATTGATATCACCGGTGGTATTAGTAAGGATCGGTGATGTGGCCGTCCATCCGGCCGGCAAGCCGGAGGCCGGAGGTGCATTACCGGCAATACCGGCAGTGGTGCTCAGTATTACCTGGAGGTTAGCGAAAGAAGCCACATTCGTGAATGAATAGGTGCCGTTTGCAGCAACAGGTACGGAAGCGATAACGAGATTGGTGATCGGGTCAACGAGTATCGCATTCAGCCCGCCGGCATTTGAACCTGATTCACCGGCCGTGAAAATATTTGACAGTGTATTATTCGCACTGTTGTTGATATCATTCCATACGGTACCGCTTACCGTACTGCCAAACCGGATGGGTGTGGCATCACCTTCGCCTGCATCATCGGCTTTCAGATTGGCCGTACCGGATTCCACAGCCGTACCATTATCGCTATTGTCGGTTACAGTTGTTCCATCAAAAGCAGTACCGGTGGCAGTGGCGGTATTGTTATAAGTGGTGGTGCCGTTGGTTGCCACGCCTGCCACATCAAATACGATATCCACTACTGCAAAGTTGCTGCCTGCAGTGATATTGCCGGCACCGCCATTCAGGTTAGCGCCGTTGTAAATAGAGCCATACAACGTTTTGGTTCCGTCAAACAGTGTGTTGGTACCGGTACCCGTATATGAAGCATTCAATACAAGTGAAGCAGGATTACTGACAAAAGCAGCAGATACATTTGAAATAGTTAACGCCGGGAAAGCCGTACTGAGGTTTTCAGTAGCCTGGAAGTTTTTCAGAATAGACGTACCGATATTCTCCACCCGGATACGATAGGTAAGACGGTAACGGTTGTTATAACCCAGCCACTGTACCGAAGTAAGCTGTTTGGCCACACCTACGGAACTGATAATACTGGTAAGGTCCGCAAAATTGGCGGAA
>JAEUVM010000208.1 GCA_016787125.1 Chitinophagaceae bacterium
AGCCGTTGGTGAGCCGCCGCTGATGTATGGTATCGGCGCTTACTTTGCGTTGCGCAATGCGGTGAAGGCGTTTAATCCGGCGGCGGTTCTTGCGTATGATGCACCGATGACGGCGGAGCGGGTGTTGATGGGGTTGTACCAAAATGGCGCCCCGATGGGGCTACCAAAATGACGGCCTTACAGGCCTACCAAAATGACGGCCCGATGGGCTACCAAATTATCGCCCCGATGGGGCTGGTGGGATCGTCGATTGAAATGGCTGGTTGAACTGGCCGAGGCCGGGGTTCATCGAAAAGCCGGTGAGGAATATAGCAGAGGCGGCATAAATGTATAAATTGAGCGGCCCTGTGAACCGGCGCTTTTGATGGCCAATACGTACTCTCAACTTTCTATCCAGGTTGTCTTCGCTGTAAAGCGCAGAGAAAATATTATCGTTCAGCCCTGGCGGGATGATCTTCATAAATATATCAGCGGCATCATTAAAGCTGAAGGAGCAAAACCTCTTGCTGCCGGAGGATGGATGGATCATGTGCATATTTTTTTCGGTCTGCCTGTTACTGCCCGCATCTGCGACCTTGTGGGTAAGGTAAAAGCCAACAGCAGCCGGTGGATCAACGACAACAGGCTGGTGGCCGGTCGCTTTGAATGGCAATCAGGATATGCTGCTTTTTCGTATGCTAAAAGTCAGCGTGACAGCGTTATCCGCTACATCATGGAACAGGAAAGGCATCATGGCGGTGAAAGTTTTAAGGAAGAATACCTGAACTTGCTGAAAGAATTCGATATTGCTTACGATGAGAAATATCTTTTTGAGTTTTTTTGATAATCGTCATTAGCGGTTTTCTTTTTATACCATATGCTTCCTTTTGTCAAACAACTATTAACCTGGCAGTTTATTTATAATAACCTGGAAAAAAATATTCCGGTAATGCTGCTGTACGTGCTGGAAAGCAAGGGGAGCAGTCCGGGGCGGCAGGGATTCTCTATGGCCGTGAATGCCCGGCATGAGATGGAAGGTTCCATCGGTGGCGGTATCATGGAGCATAAGTTTGTGGAGATGGCGGTGGAGAAGTTACGGGTTATGAGTTCTGAGTTACGGGTTTCGTCTATTAAGAAGCAGGTACATGATAAAGGGTCAGCCGCTAATCAGAGCGGTATGATCTGCTCCGGTGAGCAAACGATTTTGCTATACCCGGTAAATGAACAAGATCTGCCGGTGATTCAACAGCTTATTGTTTCCCTGCAACAACATAATAACGGAGCGCTGCGGCTTTCCCCGGATGGTATTCATTTCGGCGAGACCATACCGGTGGCTGATTTTTCCTTTTCATTTACGGATGAACAAAACTGGCTGTATGAAGAGAAGACAGGGTATAAAAACAAACTCTTTATTGTTGGCGGCGGTCATTGTTCGCTGGCTTTATCCCGGTTGATGGCTTCACTGGATTTTTATATTCATGTGTTGGATGACAGGGAACATCTTAAAACACTTTCAGAAAATGATGCCGCCCATATAAAGCAGGTGGTGGATGATTATTCCGCTATTGGCAATCTTATTCCATCCGGCAATAATCATTATGTGGTGGTGATGACCTTTGGTTATCGTAGTGATGATATAGCCGTTCGCAGTGTGTTGCAAAACCAATACCGCTACCTGGGTGTGATGGGCAGTAAAAAGAAAATGGAGACGCTGTTTGCACAATATCGTAACGAAGGGCTGGATGAAACCGTATTGCAGCTAATTCATACACCGGCCGGTCTTCCCATCAGCAGCCAGACACCGGAAGAGATTGCCGTGAGCATTGCGGCAGAGATCATCCGGGTGAAAAATAAACCTGCTGTATAACCATGAAAATAACACTTATACTTTGCTGCCTGCTGCCACTGATCGCTCCTGCACAGGAATATACCGTGGAGCAGCTTAAGAACGGCATGAACAAGCGTGACACCAGCTATGTTTACACCCTGCCGTTTGAACATCGTAAAAAAGTATTCCTGGTGCAGGCTTATGAAAGCAGCTTTAGTCATAAGGGAGAACGGGCCCTTGATTTTAAAATAAAAAAGGGAACGAAGATCTGCGCTGCAAGACCAGGCGTTGTTGCTGCTATGCGGGAAGATTCGGATGAGGGTGGATTGAAGCCAGAAAATTTGTCGGATGGCAATTATGTCAGCATACGGCACAGTGATGGTTCAGTAGCTCATTACTGGCATTTGCAAAAAGAAGGGGTGATGGTATCGGTGGGTGATACGGTGCAAACCGGGCAGGTGATCGGCATGAGCGGTAATACCGGCTACTCGGCCTTTCCTCATCTGCATTTTGAAGTGCAGGGATATGATGGCAAGGGCAACTATACTCAACTGCCCACCCGTTTTTATACACAGAAAGGTGTTATCTACCTTCGTCCGGGAAAGTTTTACCGCACCCTTCACCGCGACTGATTGACGTGCGGCAGCTTTTTTGCCGGAAAATAGAGGTACCTTACCTGTCTTAAACTGTTTGCTATGATCGTAGTATATATTTTACTGGGCATTATCATTTTGATATTGCTTGGTGCGGCGATGATGCCTAAGTCTTACAACGTGGAAAAGACCATTATTATACTCAAGCCCGCAACAGAGGTGATGCAGAAGGTGGCAGACCTTAATTACTACAGCCAGTGGAATCCCTGGCAACAATCGGACCCCACTGCACAACATACCATCACCGGTACACCCGGCAGCCAGGGACACAAATATGCCTGGCAGGGAAAGAAGGTGGGAATGGGAAGTCTTACTTTAAAAAGTATGCACAACCGTCATATCCATTTTGATCTTGAATTTCTGAAACCCTGGAAAGCCAAAGCCAATGACAACTGGTTGTTTGAAAGCTGGGGTGATGGCAGTGAAACGAAAGTGACCTGGCAAAACAATGGCGGGTTGTCGTGGCCGATTGCCCGGCTGATGGGGCCCATGTTGAACAGGAGCCTGAATCAACAGTTTGAGCAGGGCCTGAATAATTTGAAGAAGATGGTGGAGGGATAAACGCCCTTCATTCGCTGGCATTATATTATAAAAAGGCCGTATCAAAATCGCTTTTGATACGGCCTTCTGCATGTTAACAGAGCCTTGCATCATGCCATTGTTTCAGCTTTTTCTGTTTTTTTCTTTTCGAGGAATTTTTCCAGCAGATCAGGCACTTTTTCAAATGCCGCACTTAAGCCACGGCTGGTACGGGTGGGAATGAAGGATATCTGGTCGTTGTGTGTTACCAGGAAGCCAATGGGCTCCACACCCATGCCGCCACCGGCACCACCGCCAATACCTTCACCACTTGCTTTTCCCTGCTGACCACCTTTACCTTCGCCGCCGCCATAGCCCAGTCCGAGACCAAACTTGATAACTGGTACGCAGGTAAACTGGCCGAGCTGGAAGGATTCTCCAACCACGGTCTCTGTCTTTGCTTCGGTTTTAAAGAAGTCAGTAATTTCTTTTACTGTTGCTTCAAAATTGAATGACATAGTCCCTTTTTTTATGGTGATTAAATAATACTGTTTACTTTTTGATCCATAGTGCATACAATATTCTCCATGCCTGGTTACTGATACGAAACCGTATATAATTCTCTCCTGTAAAATTCACCAGCAGGTGACCGCGGCAACCTGACAGGAAATTGACCGGGTACAGTTTTGCATTTATAGTGTGATCGCCGGTATCTAACGCCCATTGCCATTCATGCACCCGGAAGGTGCCGGCTATACGTCGAAACATACGCCAGACCTTTGCTGGCTTCATGGCTTTTCTTTTCTTCTTGCGCACCTCCGGCTGTCCCGGTTTGGAAATCTTTTTCGTTGTTTGTTTTTCGATGAGAGCGTAAAGGGAGACAGTTTTTTTCCACCAGAACAATTTCCCGCTGATCGTCCATTCTCCATCGAACAGAATGGCTGCTTTTCCTATTCCCGCCCAGCGTATCCTCATGAAGGGGATGCGGCTATCGGCCTCCAGACTGAGCGGAGCAAATAACAGCCACAGAAGAATGACTACCAGCACTGCAAAAAGGATGATGAGTACCGTAATCACGTACTAAATGTATAAGTACTTATAAAGGGAAAACAATGACTTCCATCATTGGCGCACCTGATTGCAGAGAAGTGTTACACTAAAAAAATATCAGATATGCTGTAAGCCGGTTTTTGTTTTCTCGTTGATCACATT
>JAEUVM010000283.1 GCA_016787125.1 Chitinophagaceae bacterium
CAACTGGCGCATTTTCCCATGAATAAAGTCTTACCAGCAGCTACATCCTGGGCCAAAACTTTATTCACAGCAGAAAAAACAAAAAAGGAGAGGAGAAGAAGCGTCAGTTTTTGGCCGAAGGGTTTACTTGGAATCATAAACTCATTTGATTCTGAAAAAATGTGGATAAAAACCGTTAATCAGCCGCAAAAATAAGTCAGGAACTTAACAAAAAGCCAACCGCTTTAACTTTTTTTTAATCCGCTACCAGCCTGCGTTTCAGCGGATTTATACAGGTTTTCCCGGGCATGCAAACCTTGTTTGTCATAAATCAGTAAACGTGCATTTAAAGTTCAACAGATGTGAAAAATGCCATCCCTTGTGAACGTTTTTTACGCACTTTTGCCGCCATGTTCAACAGGCTGCAACAAAAATGGAAAGTCAGCGGGCTCCAGCTCACCCTTATCCTATGCACTTTTGCTATTGGTGGCAGCCTTACGGGCATAGTCGCCAAAAAGATCATGCCCCTCCTCGGTATTGACAAAGGGGGGCTGTGGGTTATCATATATATTATCCTGCTCACCCTTATCTGGCCGATGGCTGTATTGCTTATCAGTATCCCCTTCGGGCAGTTCCGCTTCTTTACCCGCTACCTCAAAAAGATGGGCCGCCGCATTGGTATCGGCAGGCAAGCCGCCGATTCCGTTCACCGCATCGCCATTTTCGCCTCCGGACGCGGGAGCAATGCAGAAAAGATCATCAGCCGGTTCAATAATGCTGGTCAAAACGGCCCAACGGTCGCTCTTGTGGTCACCAACAACCCCAGCGCCGGTATCATCACCCTGGCCCGACAGTCGGGTATTCCCGTACTCGTGGTGGAAAAAGACAAATTTGCAGGCGGCTATGTAAAGGAATTGAAGGAAGCCGGTATCACCTTCATCGTTCTTGCCGGTTTTCTCTGGAAAATACCCGTCGCACTGATCAGCGCTTTCCCCCGCCGCATTATTAATATACACCCGGCCCTGCTGCCTGCCCACGGCGGACAAGGCATGTATGGAAAACATGTACACCAGGCGGTGATTGATCAAAAGGAAAAAGAAAGCGGCATCACCATTCATTATGTGGATGAACAATACGATCATGGTGCCATCATTTTCCAGGCCATTTGCCCGGTAGAAGAAACCGATACCCCCGGCACTCTCGCCGCCAGGGTACAGCAACTGGAACATCTGCATTACCCCGCCATCATCGCCTCCCTCCTGAAAAATCACTAACTCCACAGCGCCAAGCTATGAATTTTGAGTTTTGAGTTACGAGCCATGAACCATCAGCCATGAACTATTATCTTTTATCTTTTCTCTCTTAACTATCCGTTTGCATTTTCTTTCGTTACTTGCCGACAATTAAATCATTTTGTTACTGCGGAAGCTATACATATTCAGCTTATTGTTTGTGTTATGTTGGGTAAAAAGCAATTCCGCTTTTGCGCAGCCCACTTACCGGGTATCAGGCTTTGTGTACGACAGCTCCCGCAATTATCCGCTTGAAGCGGTAAGTGTGATCAGCAGCTCCGGCAAAGGCACCACCACCAACAGCGATGGTCATTATATGATAGAGGTCACCGAGAAAGATTCCATCTGGTTCAGCTATCTCGGCAAGCCCACTATGAAATTTCCTGTATTGAAAATGGCCAACCCGCTTGAGTTTGATATATCGCTCCAGGTAAGTGTGCCCACGCTGAAGGAAGTAAAGATCAAACCACGCAATTACCGGTTTGATTCGATGCAGAACCGGCAGGACTATGCCAAAATATTCAACTACCAGAAGCCACGCCTCAAAACGGTAACCCCGCAGTACGGCACCGGCGTTGGCTTCGATCTCGATGAGATCATCAATATGTTCCGCTTCAAGCGCAATCGCAGCATCGCCTCCTTCCAGCAACGATTATTACTCGAAGAACAGGATAAATTCATTGACCACCGCTTCAACAAAGCCCTCGTTCGCCGCCTCACATTACTTACCGGCACCGAACTCGACAGCTTCATGCGCATCTGGCGGCCCTCTTACACTTTTACAAAAGCAGCCGGCGAGTACGAATTCCAGTATTATATCAAGGAAGCATACTACCGCTTCAAACACAGCATCAAACCCGAAGCCCTGCGCCCGGAAGAAGAGTAGGTTAATGTGATGATGTGCAAATATGCAAATGTGAAAATTTTCCTTCCCTCTGCTCCCTCTGTGCGACAAAAAAACCCTCGCCAAGAGCAATAAGAGAAAAAGAGATAGCGGCACATTTACACATCAGCACATTCTCCTTCCCTCTGTTCTCTCTGTGCGACAAAAACACTCGCCCAGAGCAATAGGAGAAAAAGAGAGAGCAGCACATTTCCACATTTTCATATTTGCATATTTGCACATCATCACATTTCCACATTTGCACATTAGTATTTTAGCCTATTTTCATATCACCAAACTTTTCTTCCATGAAACGCATCTCCCTTCTCCTCGCAACTCTCTTCTTTTTTTACAGCAATCTCTTTTCACAAAAAGACACACTGCCTTCTTTTATCAAAGACAGTCTTGATACCTATGTGGAAAGAGCACTCGCAGAATGGAAGATTCCCGGCGCCGCCGTTTGCGTGGTAAAGAATGGTAAAGTCGCCTACATGAAAGGCTACGGCGTAAAAGAACTCGGGTCTCCCGACAAAGTAGATGAAAACACCCTCTTCATGATCGGCAGCAACTCCAAAGCATTTACCGCCACCGCCGTTGCCATGCTCGATGCCAATAAGAAGCTTTCCCTCGATGATAAAGTGCAGAAATGGCTGCCCGCCTTCAAACTATACGATCCCTGGGTGGCCAAAGAAGCCAACCTCCGTGACCTGCTCTGTCATCGTCTCGGCTTCGAAACCTTCCAGGGCGATTTCATGTACTTCGATTCCGACCTGACCGCCGCAGAAGTGATGGATAAATTTGCCAAAGTAAAACCCCTCTACGGCTTTCGCAGCAAATGGGGCTACACCAATGCCGCATTCGGCGTAGCCGGTGAAGTGATACAAAAAGCCTCCGGCAAAACATGGGCAGACTTTATCACCGACAGCATCTTCCGTCCGTTGGGAATGAACAACAGTGTGGCCCTTTCCGCCAACATAAAGGCAGCCACCAACCGGGCCTCCGCTCACACCGTGGATATGGGCCAGTTGAAAAAGATCCCTTACGGCAACATAGATAATATCGCTCCCGCCGGCAGCATCTCTTCTTCTGTGAACGATATGAGCAAATGGGTAATGGCCCTGCTCAACAATGGTAAACTTGATGGCAAACAGGTGATACCTGCTGCTGCCATCGGCCAAACAAGAACACCCCATTCCATCATGGGCAATGGTGGCCACATGTTCAACAAAGCTCACTTCAATCTCTATGGCCTCGGCTGGTTTCTTGAAGAATATGCCGGCCGAAAGATCGTAGCACACACCGGTGGTGTAAACGGTTTCGTCACCAGCGTATGCCTCGTACCTGAAGAAAAACTCGGCATCATCGTACTCACTAATACAGACGCCAACAATTTCTTTGAAGCGCTCCGCAATGAAATAGAAGATGCATACCTCGGCCTTCCCTACCGCAATTACAGCAAGGTATTCCTCACTTATCACCAGGCCGATGAAGCCGAGAAAGAAAAAGAATACAAGGCCATCCGCGACTCTATTGCATTGAAACCAAAAACAGCGCTTCCCCTTACCGCATACGCAGGCCAGTACAATCATGCCATCTATGGCAACATGACCATCACCGTCGAAAATGAAACCCTCGTCATGCGTTTTCAGCATCACAAAGGAAGATATGGCACCATGGAAGCACTTGGCGGCAACCGTTTCTTCTGCACTTACAATGATCCGCTTTATGGTAAAAAGAAACTCGAATTCACCGTCAGCGGTAATAAAGTAAAATCACTGACAGTAAGAGTGGCCGACTTTGTAGAGTTTACCACCTATGACTTTATGAAAATTAAATGATCGTGAAGAAACATTTATTCCTCCTCCTTTTGCTTTGCCAGGCTACTGTATTGCTGGCGCAAAAAGCCACCCGCCTGCACTTCAAATCACTGCTGGTGGATACACACAATGATATACCCACCACCGCTATTGATGGCGGTATGAGTTTCGATCAGCCGCTTCATCCCCGCACACACTCCGACCTGCAGCGTATGTTTGCCGGCGGCGTGGATGCACAGTTCTTCTCCATCTGGTGCGATGGCTTTATGAAAAATCCATTCGCATGGGCCAACCGGGAAATAGATACCGTAAAAGCATGGGCACAGCGCAACCCCGGCAAAATGATGATGGCCCTTTCTGTAAACGATATCCGCAAAGCCGCCCGTGAACATAAGCTCGCCGCACTGCTCGGCGTAGAAGGCGGCCATATGATAGAAAATGATATGCAAAACCTTATCAGTCTCTACGAAAGCGGTGCAAGGTATATGACGCTCACCTGGAACAACTCCACCCCCTGGGCCACTTCCGCTGCTGATGAAACCACACCTAGGGGTGCATTGAACTCAGAAGGAAAAAAAGGACTGACCGCTTTCGGCAAACAAATAGTACAAAAGATGAACGAACTGGGTATGCTCGTAGATCTCAGTCATGTGGGCGAGCAAACCTTCTGGGATGTGATGCAGGCAACCACCAAACCCGTGCTTGTATCACACAGTTGCGTGTACACTCTCTGTCCGCACCGGCGAAACCTGAAAGATGAACAGATAAAAGCCGTGGCTAAAAACGGCGGCGTTATCCAGCTTAATTTTTACAGCGGCTTTCTCGATCCGCAGTTTGAAGCCCGCAGCGATGCCTTTATGGCCCGCCACAAAACCGAAGCTGATTCCATGCTGAAGATAAATCCCGAACCCTACTTTACACAGGTGTATCTCTTTACCAAATACCCCGATGAAGTAAAAGACCTCCGGCCGCCCTTATCCCTGCTGCTCGATCATCTTGATTATATTGTAAAACTCGCCGGGGTTGATTACGTCGGCCTCGGCAGCGACTTCGACGGCGTCAACTCATTACCCTACGGCCTCGACGGCGTACAGGATTTTCCAAAGATCACAGAAGAACTGCTCAAGAGGGGTTATTCCAAAAAAGACATCCGGAAAATACTCGGCGAAAACTTCATGCGGGTATTCGCCGCCAGTCAAAATAAATAAGCTGTTGTACAAATACGTGTCAGATTGCCTACCTTTTGGCAAGCCAAAAACCAACCTGCAATCATCATGACACACACTGCCAGCCTCACCCGGCCACGGGTAAGTTCTATTGACATTCTCCGTGGCATCGTAATGATCATCATGGCCCTCGATCATGTACGTGACTATTTTCATATTACCGCCAATACAGATGATCCGCTAAACCTGGCCACCACCACACCGGCACTTTACTTCACAAGATGGATAACCCACTTTTGCGCACCGGTATTTGTTTTCTTATCAGGTACGTCCATTTACCTCCAAAGTCTTCGTAAAACAAAAAAAGAACTCGGCATTTTTTTACTGAAAAGAGGTCTCTGGCTCATTATCGCAGAATGGACCATCATTTCATTTGCATGGACATTCAACACGAATTTTACTTTCTTCCCCTTCCAGGTTATCTGGGCCATTGGCATCAGTATGTTTATCCTGGGCCTGCTCTTGCTGGCAAAATTTTCATATAAACTCATACTGGTTACCGGCATCCTCCTGGTGGCCGGGCACAACCTGCTGGATATTCCCGAAGCAAGCCCGGGCTTTCAACCCTCCTTTACCTGGGACCTTTTACATCATGGCGTTTTTGCCGTTTATCCCATTGGTGGCAATCACTTTGCCCTGCTGGTCTATCCATTCATAGCCTGGACCGGCGTGATGATGCTTGGGTATTGTGCCGGTGTTTTCTTCACTTCTTCTTTTACCCAACAGCAACGGAAAAAAATATTGCTGCAAACGGGTGGCGGGCTTGTTTTGTTTTTCATACTGCTGCGATTCAGCAACCTGTATGGAGATCCTGTTGAATGGTCCACCCAAAAGAACCTCTTGTACACTTTTCTCTCGTTTATGAACGTGGATAAATATCCGCCTTCGCTGCTCTATTGCTGTGCCACTATCGGGCCGGCTCTTATTCTGCTTGCATTCATTGAAAAAACCGGAAACTGCTTTAGCCGGGTAATGATCACTTATGGACGAACTGCTTTTTTTTACTACATTCTTCATATTTACCTCATTCACCTGTTGGCAGCTGTATTCTTTTTTGCAAGAGGACACACTTTTGCTGAAGCAAAGAATGTAGGAGAGCAATTTCCTTTCATGTATGTGGCTCCGGGAGAAGGGTATGGACTGCCGGTGGTGTACCTGGTATGGATAGGCGTGGTGGCGGCTTTATACCCGCTCTGCAAATGGTACGACGGCTACAAGTCAAGGCATAAGGAAAACAAATGGCTTAGTTATTTATAGCAAACACCCTTATTACCTGAATTTACCTGACACGGTATAACAAACCTTGTTGTTGATACGCCAGAAGGTTTCATTATTCACTTTTCGCAGGCGGCGGAGTTTGCGTTTATCCAATAACCTTCCCTGGTCATCATAATATTGCGGCTGACTGTAAAAATTGAACAGGTAGTATTTTCTTTTTTGCAACAATGGGAAAACACTGAACTGCTTCACCGGTGCTGATATAAAAAGTAATCGCTGTTTTCGGCCATCAATATAATGATCGAGGGTATTGATCCAGGTAGACCGCATGCTGCGCATATTCGTAATGATCTGCTGCACCGCAGCGGTGTCGTAGCCGTAGCGGGCCAGCGTATCATTCAGCCGGGGTTCTGAATAATGAAAGTCATAGATATAACGTACTGTATCCGTCTTCAGCTCAAGCGATACTTCAGTAAAACCCAGATCGTTAAAAGCTATCGCCAGAGAGTTTCTTTGTGCGGCAGTATGATAAAGCCCTTCGGTGAAGTGAAGCATATCACGGTGCTGCTCATAATATTGTTTCGGGTAAATTTTTGAAACAGTACAGGAGCCGGCCAGCATTGCTGTTATCAGCAGGTATGGTAAAATCTTATTCATTATTCTCTTCGTTGTATTTCACCCATGAAATGCCGTAGATAATTCGTTTCAGCGAAGCAGGTGTTACTTCCTTGATCGTTTTATAATCCCCATCCCAATACGTAATCGTCAGCATGTCATTGCCTTTGGGTTCCAGCGAAAGCAGCACCACATAATGTGTTGGTATACGGCGGCGCATCCGGTTATGATTCTTCTTACGTAATACCGAATTATTCAGGTAAAGATATACTTCGCCGCTGGCCATTTTTTCCTGTAAATAACGGGGAAGGTCTTTAATGGACGGCCGCAAAAGGTCTGATCCCCTTGAAGATGTTTTGTAACGGCAAAGCTTCCGCAGCATACGGTTAAACTTGGCAAGATTGGTAGCAGCCCACATCGTGTTTTCATCACCCGGCTGATAGCGGCGGTTAAAAATATTGAGATAGCCTTTGAAGCGGTATGCCAGTGAAAGAAACCATATCTGGTCGGCCGGATGAATATCAAACTCGCCCTGGAAAATAATAGTACCTGCCGTATTTCTTATCGCTTCTGAAGGCGCCAGGTGAACATTGCGGTACATTGCCTGTCCGTTTCTATACAGATCAATCATACAGGTGGCGTAACGGAGCGGCTCATTCTTCAGACAGGTATAAGACAGAGCGCCGTATGCACAAAAGTTGGTGGTACGGCCATTGTTCAGTCGTAATGGCTGGAGAATGTTTTGCTTTACATTGGCTATAAACCGGGCCGGTGTGATATGCGGCCAGTAAACACTTTGCTGCAGGGTGTCGGCCGACTGCAACAGTTCAAGCGCCTTGATACGCTCCTGTTCATTGATAGTCTTTCCCGGTAAACGGTAGTGTTGTGCACCGGCAGGTACTGCAAGAACAACCAACAAACATAGCCAGGAAAACCTCATTCGTTTTTTAATTACACGGTAAAATAATAAAACCTGATTACAACGGGCTACTCCTTCAACATTAACCTGATGAAATCCGTGTTTGTGATTGGGTAAAATAATCCACACACTACTGCAGATATTCGGCAGCCGGTTGTACTTTTAGCAATACAATATTCTATTACAGGAAACAATTATTATATGGACCAAACCACCCTCGGCATCGGCACCCGCCTTCAGCATACCCAGCACGGGCCCGGCGTGATCGTAGGTATCAAATATGCCACTTATCTTATCAGTTTTATCAACACCGGTATTAAAGAGATTGACAAAACGGATAGCAGCCTGGAAGAGATCATCCCGGAAAATGTAAGCACTGAAGTGGAAACCACCAGTGAAACAGAAAAGTCTTTATTAAAAATTCTGAAAATGTGGGGCGGCATCACCGAAACCGTTCCGCTCGGTGATAAATGGATCAAAGGCATGATGCTGTTGCAACCCGCCGATAAAAGCCTGAAGCCAAAAGAAATTCCGATAGAAGATTTTTTTCACAAAGTGGTGATGCTGCGTGACAGGCTCCGGGTGCTGGAGCAAAACATCAACAGCAGCAAAACACTGACCGATGAAGAGAAGGTAAACTTACAGCAATACATCACCCGTTGCTATGGCTCACTCACCACCTTCAATGTATTGTTCAGAAACAAAGAGCAGTATTTTGTTGGCGAAAAAACCAGTAAGGAAGAATAAAGAGGCCGTCTCAAAAGCAAAAAACTTCAACACAGGGCAACTGAGGATTTGAGTTACACAGAGAAGGACATCTTACAAATCAAAACTCTGTGTATCTCTGTCACCCTGTATCTCCGTGTTGAATAGCTTTTGAGACAGCCTCTTACTATTAACCATCAACCTTTGAACAAATCCTTATCGCAATTGCTATTGTTTCCTCGGGCAGGTGTTCATTCCCACCAGCGTGTAAAGCGGGCAGAAAGACACCACACTGGTAAGCACAAATACGCCACCCAGGATAACGAGTACAAGTCCGAGGGTGCCTGTTACAGTACCACTGAAATAAAGAAAGGCAAATACTGCCGCGATCAGTACCCGGATGATACGGTCGGCGGTTCCCATGTTTGGTTTCATGTTTGAAAAAATTTAGTGTTTAATAATTAATACCAGCGCCGTTACCAAAGCCAGGCATAAAATGCAAACCACAGCCAGCTTCAGCCATTTGTTTTTCATTGACCCTGATTGATGGTGTAAAACTAATTCCGCAAAACGGCGTATGTCGGTGACCACAGTCACCGGTTCAGGTGATTTCTATGCCGGCCGGTGTTTGCCGGATCTTTCCTTCCTGTTCCAACTTCTTCAATACACGGGTTACCACTTCACGGGCCGTACCCAGTTCGGAAGCGATCTGCTTGTGACGGATGTCGAGGATCTTTTCTCCTTTGAGTTTGCTTTTTTCCAGCAGGTAATTATACAGCCGGTGGTCCATCCTTCCAAAGAGAAGCGAATTGATGGTATCCAGCATTTCGGTATAGCGAAGATTATACTGGTGGTAAAACAATTCATTAAAGGCCGGGTACTCCCTGATCCAGCCGTTCAGTTTATCGGCAGGCAGCAGCAGCAGCAGCGAAGGTTCTTCAGTAATGGCAAAAATGCGGCTGGGAGATTGGTTCAACCCCGCCGAAAAGGACATGATGCAACTTTGCGCAGTGCCAATATAATAGAGCAGCAGTTCTTTTTCTTCCACCCTGGTAAACACTTTTACCAATCCTTCCAGCACAATGGGTATCATTCTCACATACTGCCCTTCACGGAGTATTTCTTTATCAGCCGGTACATCCTGCAACTGACCGGAGCCCGCAATTTCTGACAACAGGTCTTCATTAAACCCTTTCAGGAAAGGTCTTACTTCATCAACAGCTATTGGCATGCTGAAAATTAAAGATATTTCAGCGAACGAGCGGCGAAGCTTTACATCGCCTGCTTACAGACGGATCACTTATAAGTAAATACCCGGTACCTGCATACAGTATATTATTGTTGGGGGCTGTGCAATACTGCCGATACCCGGGTTAAGCATATTATCAAAAACAGGAGCCCATACAGGTGTTGCAGCGCTGATGCCATTCGTTTTCCAGATACCGCTGCTATGAGTTTCCAGCCATACCGTATGGCCGGTTGGGTTAGTTGTATTCTGCATTGCATACCGCCCTTGTTTCAACTCCTCACTTGTATGAAGCAAGCGGTCTTTAGGTATATATCCCAATGATAAATCTTTGGTGATCCTGAATTCAAATACATCAGCCTGCCGCCAATTTTATTCAGCGCCCTTTCCAGCAGCAGGAACTTCCGTTGTGGTATTGGTCTTTTCCTTTTTTTGCGATAAAAAGAAAACAAATGCCGCAACAATCAAAACCCCGGCCGCCCCGACTACATAAAGTTTCCTCATAAACAGTTACGGATTAAAACAGAGTTGAAGTAAATATCTCTTTAAATTAAATCTCTCTCCCGTTTACACTACGCTTTTTCGATGAAGACCTCCCTTTTGCCGTTAATTGCAGTAAATTGTAGCATGAAGCGGTTTCTTATTTGCCTGTTTTTTCCCCTTTCCCTTTTTGCGCAGCAAAAAAATTGTGATATCCTCATCATCAACGGCAAGATCATTGACGGTACGGGAAACAACTGGTATTATGCCAGCCTTGCCATAAAGAATGGTAAGATCGTTGCCATCGGCCGCGACCTTCCTTGTACAGCAGCCAAAGTGATCGATGCCCGCGGACTGATCGTGGCACCCGGCTTTATTGATGTACACACCCACCTGGAAGGAGATGAAACCAGGGATCCCAAGGCCACCAATTTTATCCTTGATGGCGTTACCACCTGTATCACGGGCAACTGTGGTTCTTCCGAAACCAATATCGGCCGTTACCTTCGTTTTATTGATTCGGTAAAACTGTCGATCAACGTAGCCGCACTTATCGGGCACAATGATGTTCGCAAAGCTGTAATGGGCAGGGCCAACCGCGATGCCACTCCCGAAGAGATGAAGAAAATGGAAGCGATCGTGGACCAGGCCATGAAAGATGGAGCCGTCGGTTTATCCACCGGGCTCATCTATATTCCCGGCACCTACACCAAAACACCGGAGATCGTTTCACTGGCCCGCATTGCTGCCAGGTACAATGGCGTTTATGCCAGTCATATGCGGGATGAAGGCGACAGCGTAACACAGGCCATCGAAGAAGCTATCACTATCGGACGGGAAGCAAAGATACCGGTGGAAATTTCTCACTTCAAACTGAGCGGTCAGCAAAACTGGGGCAGAAGCCGTGAAACAGTTCCGATGATCACTGCCGCCAGGAAAGAAGGCATTGAAGTAACCATTGACCAATACCCTTACACCGCCAGCAGCACTTCCATCAGTACGTTGTTGCCTGATGATGTGCTGGCAGATGGACAGGACTCCATCAAAGCAAGATTGCAGCGGCCTGATATAAGAAAACAGGTAACCGATCATATCATAGCCCGGCTGAAAAAAAGGAAATTGAAACACCTGAGCTATGCCGTGGTGGCATACTATGCGCCCGATACTTCTTTTAACGGTAAAAGCATTGAGCAGATCAACCTGGCCATGGGACGGAAGCATAAACTGAAAGAAGAAGCCAAAACCGTGATGGACCTGATGATGAATGGTGGCGCCAGCGCTGTATTTCATGGCATGAGCGAAGAGGATGTAAAACGTATCATGCAGTACCCCTTCAATATGTTTGCCAGCGATGCCACCATCCGGGTGCTGAATGCGGGCATGCCGCATCCCCGCGGGTATGGCACCAATGCACGGGTGCTTGGTAAATATGTACGGGAAGAAAAAGTATTGTCGCTTGAAGAAGCGATTCGTCGTATGACTTCTTTACCGGCTCAAAAATTTCAATTGAAGGATCGTGGACTGCTGCGGGAAGGTTTTGCCGCCGATATTGTGATCTTTGATGAAAAGGAAGTGGCAGATGTTTCTACGTTTGAAAAACCGCATGCCTATTCAAAGGGATTTGTATTTGTGATCGTAAACGGTGTGCTTACCGTGGAGAACGAAAAGCATACCGGGGCAAGAGCCGGCACTGCTTTAAGAAACCTGTAATACTTTTTATTCCATCAGTTTGAAATATTGATCGAAACGGCGCTGCTGAGTTTTATTTCTGCACCAAGTTCCTTTGTATTGGTAAAAGTTTTCCGGACAGATAGTTTCTCCCCGCTTTTTGAAAGCGGTAATACATAATTTTCTCCCAGCCCCACCACCACGATGCCCCTTGATTTTGCAATGGGGAAAGCAAAGGTTTTAATGACAGGTACCGGCAATACCGGGTTGACCATGAACAAATACATTTTGTTATGCTCTGTTCGTTCGGCATAATCCAGCGGAGACCGTACCACTTCCAGCGTAAGCTGGTTATTGATGATCTTACCTTTCACTTTCACCCGGTATGATCCCGGCACTACGGTTCGTCCGGCGAGTGCTATGTCGTTTGATATGGCTGAAGCATTCACCACTTTTGGCGTGCGGGTTATCCGTTTCAGTATCACCGCACCTTTTGGAAAGGGTTCTACGCTTTCGATCTTTTCCCAGAAATCATACCGGGTACGGAAGCCTTCAAATTCACCCGTGATCTCCGAAGGTTTGCTCAGGTCGGCATTTTTCTCATACCGCAGCACCAGCGTGCCGGTGAGGTCTACACTGTATTTCCAATAAAGAAGATTGCCATTGTACATGTTGGCCGTAAATTTTAAGGTGGCAGGGCCTTTCAGGTCCACACATCGCTGTGCATACATCACTTTTGATACAAACTGAAACACATCTCCCGTAAGCCCGGTGATAGAACCGCGGATCTCATCAAATCCCTGAACCGCAGCCGTCATGGTTTTCTGTGCTTCATTCACTGCCAGCTTCTTGGTTTCCTTTTCCAGGTCGGTACCGGATATTTCCATACGGTCAACCGCACCGGGCAACACTTTGTCGGAAGCAATATTGACGAGGATCTTTGCAAAATTTCCCTGGAAGTTCATTATCCAGGAAATAAGGCTCAGTGTTTCCGTAAGGTTATTAATATTCTCGCAGGTGGTGGATACATTTTCAAATTGCTGCACCTGGCTTTCCAGTTGCGGTATCTGTTCATCTGCTTCTTCCTGCCATGCCTGCAGGGCAGCATGATGCCGCTGCATTAGCTGTGTTGCCGGAGGCACCGTACTCAGTTCAGTAAGTAAACGGCTGAAACCGGTACCGGCGGTTTCCATACGGGTTCGCAATTCATGCAGACGCTGTCTTGCCTGCTGCAGTTTTTGCCGGTTTGCTTCCAGTTGTGCGTCAGAAGGAAATGTGCTGAGTCTGTCGAGCACGGCAGTAATATTTCGCTGTGCCTGTGCCTGCAGGGCATTCAACCTGTTTAGATAAGAGTTGGCTGCGCCTGCCGGTGTTGATACAAAAAAGCTATCTGTTCCGGCCCCTTTACCATCCTGTGCGGTAATGGTGACTGCATACCAGCCGGGTTGACTGGTGGCAGTATAGGTTTTCGTAAATATTCCTTTTATATCTGTGGTAACGGTAAAGCTTTCTGCCTGCCCTCCGGGGTTTTGTACTTTCATTGACAGGCTTTGCGTTTTGTCGTTCACCATCACGGTGCCGGATATAGTTACGGGTTGCCCGATAACCACAATGGAAGGAACCGTTTTTACTGATACCGGCGCCCCTTCCACGCCTCCCTGTGCCAATACGCTGATATTTACCAGCGAAACAAACAATATGCTGAATACTTTTTTCATCATATATCAATTACAGCCTTTTTTACCCGCGGCTGCCGGACTGCCATCGGCTTCAAAACCCATTTCGTTCAGTTGCCTTAAAATGGTGGAATAATTCAACTCCGCTCCGTTATAACGGATCTTGATTTCCCCGTTGGTTATATCCACCATGGCCGATACCAGGCCGCCGAGTTTTGGCAGGTTCTTTTCCACCAGCTTCTTACCGGCTTCACAACGGCAACTGGTGAATACTGTGATGGTGGTATAAACGGTATTCATCCGGCTGGCAAACTGGTGTGATGATTCGGGTGGCCGGTAAGCAGTGTCGGACAACAGGCTGGTGGCGGCTCCGTTGTTTGAGTTTGTATTTGTATTGTTGCCCGCTGGCGGAGGAGCCGGTTTTTCGGGCGGGGCGGGATCCTGTTTTCTCTTTTTTCCGGTAAGCAGTGTATCGGCTTCCTTTATGGCTTTATCTGTTGCCTCATCTACTTTTTTATTGATCTGGTAGTTTGTTTCATTCTTCACTTTGTCTTTAATCCTGCGGCCTATCTGGGCATGGCCCGCTTGCACCAGGAATAAAAGCACGGCCGGGAGAATGGAAAAACGAAATCTTGACATAGAGCGGGTATTTGTGCCAAAATTATCCATCCACCCTCTTTTTCTGCAGGCGGTTGAGCATACTGTTGTTTCTGCTTAGTTTTATGCAGAATATCTTTTTAACTGAGAAAACAGTTTTACAAGGTCAGACATTGTCACGGTCGGTATTATTGACAGTATCACCGGGGTATTTACACCGCCACGAAAAACAGGTATAAAAAGCTGCCGGTCATATTGAAGGCAAAACAGGCTTACGCTTTTCCCTGTTCTTTTTTCATCTCTTCGATAAATTCATTGATCGTTTTACCATCGGCCTGGCATTCCATGTAGGACAGCTCCATCAGTTCGATGTCTTCCGGCAAGGTGAGGTCATTCTTTCTGTATTCCTCTTTTACTTTAGCAAACCATTCTTCGAAGGACAATTCTGTACTCATGTCTTTAATTCTTAATTATTAATTACTAATTATTAATTAATTGGTTCCCGGAGGGTTCTCCTTTATCTTCCGATGTTGCGATTTGGTCTTCCGATGCTGCGGTTTGATTTTCTCCAGACGGGGTTTGGTTCCCGGAAGGTCCGTTTTTGTCTTCCGATGTTGCGATTTGATCTTTTTCAGCCCCAATTTGGTCTTCGGAGGGTCAGCGTTGGTCTTCCGAAGCTGCGATTTGGTGTACCTCACCCCCAATTTGGGGTTCGGTGGCACCGGCCCGGGGCTCCCCCAGACCAAATTTGGTCCTCTTTTGACCAAAGCTGAACCCCTCCTGCACCTCGCAGAACCCTCTGTGCCTCTGGCCGAACCCCCGGCAGACCAATTTGGTCCTCCCCTTGACCAAGCTTGACCTTCCGAAGACCAAATCGCAACCTCAGAAGATAAAGCCTGAACCCCGGAGGGTCAAATTTGGTCCTCTTTACCCCAAATTGGTGTCCCCTTGACCAAATAGGGCCTTTTTGCGCCAATTTGGCTCACTAGATGGTCGGGGTTCAGCATTTTTTTGGGTTAAAACTGGTCTTTTCAGAATCACTATTGGAGCAGCCTCCTGCATCACCATCCGCCACCACCGCCACCACCGCCGCCACCGCCGCTGCTGCCGCCACCAAATGAAGATCCGCCGCCGGACGAACTGGAAGGCGGCGTACTGGCCGATGATATAGTACCGGTAAAGGAAGAAGAGAAGGACGACCCGAAACTGTTATCGTTATGATAGTTGGATGAAAAAGAAGAAACCGCCGCACCACTCAGCACGGCTGTTTTTATAATGTCTTCAAACTGGTTACCCCATTCCACGGCACAGTCAAGCGCTATGGCAAAGGGCAGGTATTTTTCATACAGTTCCAATGTTTTTTGCGGAGGCGCCAGCATGTCGAACCTTTTTTCATCGGCTGTGGAAAGGAACATACGGAAGCCTTCGATCTCATCCCGTAGTTTTCTTCCTTCAGGATTGTAGGCCTTCAGCAAACGGGCAAACAAACGGAACAATTGCACACAAAGGATAATACCGCCAACGAAATAAGCAATTTGCCAAAAGTTTTGTTTTACCAATGCTATTACCAATTCCACCACTGCCCAAATAGCTGTCAGCACACACAGTATTCCCGGAAAGATCATCCAGCCATCATTCATGGCAAAGAGTCCTTTCTTTTTCTTCTTACCTGTTTTGGTTACATAATTGTCTTCACAAAACTGTCTCACCGTTTTGTTCAGGTCGGCCAGGTCGCTGTTATACTTTCCTTTTTTTACTTCGCTGCCGATCAGGTCTTCCACATCGCTGTCAAAACTTTCATAATTGGTAAATGGCGGCTTACCGGGTTTATCACTCTTGCTGAATTTATATTCATTGTGTTTGAAGATGAGCCCTTCCCGTTCCACATCTACTTTTATCCGGTTGCGCACTGCACTGTCCACCACGGTGGCGGCGGTAAGCTGGCTGCTGAATTTTTGAAAATAGATATAACCCAATGCGGCAGGTGAATAAGCCTTCGGCGGTTCATACTGCGGATAAACAGTTCCCTTTTTCGGGTCGCGGCCAAAGCGCCACCAAGCAATGAACATGAACAGCGCTGAAAGTAATGCCGCCAGCGGAAGCAGGAAAACGGCCCTGTTGTTCCATATATAATATTTGATACGCTGCCAGCCACTCATACCGGTTACAAATCCTTTATTCCATGACACCGCAACGGTTAGTCCTTGTTTTGGCAGCAATGGTTTGTTGGTGGTAAACACAGCGATCAGGCTGTCGCCCATCAGTTGCTGTACATAGCGGCATTCGGTAGCGGTATCCCCCTGGTAACCGGTATAGCATTTTGCGGATTGAATTGCGGCTCCATTGGGAATAACCACAGTACAGCGGGCTGAATCCACCCGGAAGTTCCAGCCGGTACCATTTACATTCCAGTAGAGTTCATCAAAACCCTTCAGCAGTTTTAGCTGGTGATCGGTTTCGTAAGTGATCGTGTAGCGGTAATTGCCGGTGGACAAACTGAAAGAGGCATTGCCGATATACAGCGCCACACCGTTAGTTGCCTTTTTAGTGTGATAGCTTTCTTTCATGCCGTTGCGCAGCACTTCCTTAATAACGAAGGTGGTGTTTTGAAAAAGCTTATAACGGTTGATGTAGAAAGTGGGAAATGTGCGGACGATACCGCGTTGTATTTCATTATTGACTTCGGTGGCTGATGAGCTGGCCGGGCTATAACCATAAAGCGGATTGTAGGAACCATTGCCATTGTAAATGCTGATGTTTTCTGTAACCAGCAGTTTGCCGTCAGGCTGTATTCTCACCAGGCTGTTGAAATAAGTGATGCGGTCGTTGTTCTGGTAATTAAGATAAGCGGAAAGAGAGCGGTTGGTCAGCAATGCTTTCTCTATTGATTGTTGTATGGCCTGGGAGTACAGCCCTTTGTTTTCTATAAAAGCTGCGGAGCCCTTCACCGCTTGCTTTACATTCCGGTTTTGTTCAATTTTTTTGAATGAATCAATCACGGCCAGTTTGCTTTTCAGCAGCAGTATCGGTTTCACTTTGGGATATACTTCGGCAAACTTATTTACCGGTACCATGTTGGCTTTAAAAACCTCCATGGCGCTTTTATATATAATGGAATCAATTTCTGAATCAGTAAAGTAAGCTTTGGATGCGTTGGTAAAAAAATAGCTTCCCGTTCTTGATTTCTGTGCTAATACGAAATTGATCAGCAACAACAGTATTGGCAAAAGAAGGAGGCGGCGGTTCATAACTGCTAAGGTTCAGTCTTGTTCAAATTTTACTTTGGGTGCCACCCGTGCAGCCACTTCTTCGGCAAAGAATACAGCCGGTTTATGACCAAACAATACGGCCACGATATTTTTGGGGAAAACAGCAATGGCCTGGTTGTATTCACGTACAGTACCATTATAGTAGCGGCGGGAGTCGTTAATCTTTCCTTCAATGCGTGACAGTTCCTGCATCAGTTGTAAAAAGTGTCCGTCTGCTTTCAGTTCGGGATAGGCTTCGGATACAGCCATCATATTCATGATGGCCGCATTCAGTTCTGTGGCCACTTCATTTTGTTTTTCAATATCATTACCGGCGGCCACACTCTGGTTGCGCCATTTGGTTACTTCTTCCAGTGTTTTATTTTCATGACCGGCATAGCCTTTCACCGTTTCCACCAGGTTTGGTATAAGGTCGTTCCGTTCCTGCAGGCAGGCGCCGATACCACCGGTGGCTTCCTGCGTGAGGATGCGTTTTTTTACCAGTTCATTAAAAATGGAAATAAGGCCAATGATCAGCAGCAATGCGGCTGCGCCAATTACTATCAGCAGGATGGTTCCGGTCGGCATGGTTTAATGGTTGGTTAGGTAAGCCTGTTACAATAGTGAATTTAAGCCATCAGCCGAATGCTGCGAAAAGTTTTTGATAAAACAATATGTCAATACTGAAGCAGGCGGTTCACGGTTTCTTCCAGTCTTGCCTTGGCCAGGAAATTCTGTTCCAGTTCAATACTGAATGGAACCGGTGTATCAAGCGAAGCACAGCGCATTACCGGAGCATCGAGCAGTGCAAAACAATTTTCAGCGATCCAGGCAGCTATTTCTCCGCCGATGCCGCCCACCAGTGTGTCTTCGTGCAATAGAATCACCCTGCCGGTTCGTTGTACCGCATTGCGGATGGCGATATAATCGAGTGGGGCCAGTGAGCGCAGGTCAAGTATATCAATGGATATTTCAGGATGTGCTGCCGCAAAATCTTCAGCCCAGTGTACGCCACTGCCATAGGTGATGATGGATAATTCATCGCCCATCCGTACATGTCTTGCCTTGCCGATCTCAATCGTGTAATATTCTTCCGGCACCGGGCCGCTCACACTTCTGTATAATGCCTTATGCTCAAAATACATCACCGGGTTCGGGTCGTTGATAGCGGCGGTCAGCAATCCTTTGGCATCCATCGGCGTGGAAGGATAAACGATTTTTAACCCCGGTGTATGTACAAACCACGCTTCATTGCTTTGCGAATGAAAAGGCCCTGCGCCCACGCCGCCGCCTGTTGGCATCCGTATCACCACATCGGCCTGCTGGCCCCAGCGGTAATGAATTTTTGCCAGGTTGTTGATGATCTGGTTGAAGCCTACGCTCACAAAATCGGCGAACTGCATTTCCATCATGCTCTTGAATCCTTCCAGCGAGAGGCCCAGTGCAGAACCCACGATGGCGCTTTCGCAAAGCGGTGTGTTGCGCACCCGTTCTTTGCCAAACTGCTGTACAAATCCTTCGGTGATCTTAAATGCACCACCATATTCAGCAATGTCTTGTCCCATCAGCACCAGGTTCGGATGTTTTTCCATTGACTGGCGAAGCCCTTCACTGATGGCATCAATCATCCGTTTGTCTTTTGCTCCGGGTGGCGGGTCATAAGCAGGAGTGCTGTTATCTATTACAGAAGAATGGGCCGTCACAGGAACAGGGGCAAACACATCTTCGAGTTCCTGTTCGGTATCGGCCACTATTGGTTTGGTATTAAATCCTGTTGCCAGGTCACTTTCAATTCTTTCTTTGAATTCGTCCCGGATGCTGTTTATCTCTTCATTTGTCAGCACACCGGCTTCCTGCAGGTAATGTTCATAGTTCTTTACAGGGTCTTTCAGTTCCCATAGTTTGAAGAGGTCTTGCGGTACATACTTGGTGCCGCTGGCTTCTTCATGGCCCCGCATCCGGAAGGTGAGGCATTCCACGAGGTAAGGTTTCTGGTTGCGGATGCAATATTCCCTTATTCCTTTTATGGTGTCATACACGGCCAGCAGGTTGTTGCCATCTATCTGCACGCCTTCCATGCCATAGCCTTTGGCTTTATCCACCAGGCTGATGCAGCGGTATTGTTCAGACACAGGTGTGCTTAATCCATATCCATTGTTCTCTATTAAAAAGATAACGGGCAGGTCCCACACGGCGGCCACATTCAGTGCTTCATGAAAATCGCCTTCGCTGGTGCCGCCATCGCCGGTAAATGCGAGTGATACTTTCTTTTCTTTTCTCAGTTTATGTGCCAGGGCCACGCCATCGGCAATGGCGAGTTGCGGACCGAGGTGTGAGATCATACCGCAGATATGATGGGCCGCATTGCCAAAGTGAAAACTTCTTTCCCGGCCTTTGCTGTATCCTTCCTGTGCGCCCTGCCATTGCATGAAGAGTTTGTGCAGCGGCATATTGCGGGTAGTGAACACGCCGAGGTTGCG
>JAEUVM010000299.1 GCA_016787125.1 Chitinophagaceae bacterium
GCCCGGCGACAGCGCCCGCACCTGGCAATGGCAGATGATATACGGCTCCGTAACTGCTGATAACCGGCCCTACAAGCTGGTAGCCAAAGACAGCACCGGTATCCATTGGGTGGTAGATGAAGGCAACGGCATCGTGCTGGATCAATATTGGGTGGGAAACCGCCTCACCGGCGCCTTTACCGTCATGAACAGTACCATCCTCAACAGCTATTACCTGGAAGGAGACAACCTCGTGGTCGAATTTTACAGCATCAGCGCCAAACCCGTCAATACTTCAGGGCAGGGAACGGAGGAAAGTCCAAAAGTGGACAGCTACCGCAGCACCGGCTATCAAAAAGCTATTTTACGGCGATACAATTGATGGCTATTTTTGCCAAAATATAATTGATACAATGCGGCTTGTTGCTTACACCCTTGCAGTACTCGTACTGATCACATCGTGTTCTCCTAATAATATCAAACAAGATAACAGCCTGAAAAAATACTTTGATGAAAACAAAGTAACCGGCTGCTTTGCCCTGATGAATAATGCCTCCGGCAAATTCACCGTGTACAACCTCTCACGCTACCGCGACAGCAGCTATACTCCTGCTTCCACCTTCAAGATACTCAACTCCCTTATCGGACTGCAAACCGGCGATATCATCAGCGACAGTATGGTGATAAAATGGGATGGCGTGGAAAGATGGAATGCAGACTGGAATAAAGACCTGACCATGTACGAAGCCTTCCGCGTATCATCCGTGCCCTACTACCAGGAAGTGGCCCGCCGCATTGGAAAAGATACCATGCAATACTGGCTCGACAGCTTGTATTATGGAGCAAAGAATGATACAGACAGGTTTGTGATCAGTTCTCCTATAGACAGTTTCTGGCTCGACAATACACTGAAAGTAACACCCGACCAGCAACTGGGCCTGGTAAAGAAACTGTACTTCAACGAACTGCCTTTCTTCAAGGCTTACCAGGAAAAAGTAAAACGGGCCATGTTGTTTGAAAATACACCCAACTACCGCCTGGGCTATAAAACCGGGTGGGGTTTTGCTGAAAATGGGCATTCAATCGGCTGGATAACAGGCTGGGTGGAAGAAAACGACCATCCCTACTTTTTTGTACTCAATATTGAAACACCCGACAGGAATCTCGACATCAAGACGGTTCGGATGAAGTTGCTGAAAGATATACTTACAGACCTGGGTTTCTTTAAAGGAGAAATGTAAACTCTGTTGCCTTGGTTTGATTTTTGTCAATAATGCCCGCAAAACGATCTATTTGAATTTCCGGTTTCAGCATAAAGAAATGATATGGCTGCTGGCGGCGCTGGCCATCCTGGTATTGCTGTTTTTTATCGTAATACAATGGAAGAAAAAAGTACGAAAGCGCATCGGTGATGAAAAGCTGGTCCGCATCCTGACCAGCCGGTACTCGCCACGTTTTTTTACCACCAAATTTGTAATGTTCTCAGCCGCCTTCCTGCTCGGTATTGTGGCCGTGATGAATCCGCGGCTGCCGGGTCAGGCCGAAGCTGTTACCCGCAAAGGCATTGATGTGGCCATCGCCCTGGATGTAAGTAAGAGTATGCTCGCCGCTGATATGCCACCCAGCCGGCTGGAAAGGGCCCGCCAGTTTGTAAGCAAACTGATGAGTGAAATGCCTGATGACCGTATTGCCCTTATTTTATTTGCCGGCAAAGCCTATATGCAGATGCCGCTGACCACCGACCATGGCGCTGCCCGGATGTTTGTGAATGCGGCCGGACCCGCAGCAGTACCACAACAGGGCACCGTGATAGCCGATGCACTGGAGATGAGTGCCAGGGTGTTTGACCCGCAGGAAAAAAGATTCAAGACCATCATCGTTATATCCGACGGGGAAGATCATGAAGAGAATGCTGTCAAAAAAGCCGGTGAATTAGCAGAAGAAGGTGTGATGATCAATACAGTGGGCATCGGCTCACCAGAAGGAGCAGAGATCATTGATCCGGCCACCGGGTTTCCCAAAAAGGATGATGCCGGTAACACAGTGGTATCAAAGCTGAACGAAGAAACATTGAAAGAAGTGGCTGCCGTTACCAACGGTGTGTATATCCGTTTGCAGAACAGTGATGAGGCTGTAAAACAAATGAAAGCGCAATTGGCACAGATAGACAGGAAAGCCTTTGGTGATGTATCACAAATGAATTTCAAAACATATTATATGTGGTTTGCCGGCATCATGCTGGTATTACTGCTGGCCGAGATACTGATTCCTGAACGAAAAAAACAGGCGGCATGAAAAAACTCCTTCTCTTTCTTTTGATGGGTGTTAACCTGCCGGCCACGGCTCAACGGGCAGAGGAGCATATCAGCAAAGGAAATGAGCAATACCGCAAAGGCGTGATGCCGCTGGCAGCAGAAGAATACAACAAAGCCCTGCGCCTGGACCCGGAGAATATGCAGGCAAAACTGAACCTGGCCAACGCACTCTTTCGCCAGGGAAAGGAAGTGGAAGCCATGCAATTGTTCACCCAGGTGGCTACCAGCAAGGCCGCCCCGGATATAAAAGCAAAAGCCTGGTATAATAAAGGCGTTATCCTCAGCAAACAAAAGAACCTCAAAGAAAGCATTGAAGCATATAAAAGTGCCCTGCGTATTGACCCCACCGACCAACAGGCAAGGGAGAACCTGCAAAAAGCACTGCTGGAACTGAAGAAACAGGAACCTCCCAAAAAACAGGATAAACAACAGAAGAAGAACAAGCAGGAAGAAGAAAAGAAAAAACAGCAGCCACAGTCAAAAATGAGCCCTAAAGAAGCCGAACAGCGACTGAAACTGCTGCAGCAAAAAGAAAAGGAAGTGCAGGAAAAAGTACAGCAGGCAAAGAACAAGGGCGGCGGCACACAGGGCAAAGACTGGTAAAACAAATTCCTTTCAGTAAACTAATGAACCCTGCTGGCGGCAGGATTGTTATTTTTGCCGGAACCTATTATAAAGCCTTTTATCAACCGGCATATTGACTGATGCAATATTACTGCGAATCAATTTTTGACTATAAGCGCCTTAAAACAAAGGAAGTAAGGATCGGCGACCTGCTGCTGGGCAATTATCATCCCATTCGTGTGCAAACCATGACCACCACCGACACTATGGATACCATAGCCACGGTGGAGCAAAGTATCCGCTGCATAGAAGCCGGCGCTGAACTGGTGCGCATTACGGCCCCATCTAAAAAGGAAGCGGAGAACCTGTTGCAAATAAAGAATGAGCTGCGCAAAAGAGGGTATAACACTCCGCTGATCGCCGACATCCACTTTACACCCAATGCTGCCGAAATAGCGGCCCGCATCGTGGAGAAAGTGAGGGTGAATCCCGGTAACTATGTTGACAAAAAGAAATTTGAACAGATCGAATACACCGATGCAGAATATGCAGAAGAAATTGACCGCATCCGTGAACGCTTCACGCCGCTGGTGAGCATCTGCAAAGAGTATGGAACTGCCATGCGCATTGGCACCAACCATGGCTCCCTCAGCGACCGTATCATGAGCCGCTATGGTGATACGCCAATGGGAATGGTGGAAAGTGCGATGGAGTTTCTCCGCATTGCCCGAGCAGAAGCCTATCATAATATTATACTGAGCATGAAGAGCAGCAACCCGCAGGTGATGGTGCAGGCATACCGGTTGCTGGTAAAAACCATGTTGGACGAGTTTGGTGAAATCTATCCCCTGCATCTCGGCGTGACAGAAGCAGGTGATGGGGAAGATGGCCGTATCAAATCAGCCGTGGGCATCGGCACTTTATTGGAAGATGGCATTGGCGATACGATCCGTGTATCGCTGACCGAAGATCCCGAATTTGAAATACCGGTGTGTAAGGATTTGGTGAAGAGATATGCAGGAGGAAGTCAGCAGCCGGGGGGCGAAGGTCGGAAGTCGGAAGTCGGAAGTCGGAAGTCGGAAGTAGGAAGTCAGGAGTCAGAAGTTGGAAGTGATACTACAGCCCTTCGTCTGCCTTATAACCCCTTCGGGTATCAAAGAAGAGAAACATTTGCCGTGAGCAATATCGGTGGTGGACAGGTGCCGGTGGTGGTGGCTGATCTGAGTAAGATGGAACACATCACACCGAAAGACCTGCAAAGCATTGGCTATACCTATGATGAGGCTACCGATAAATGGACGATCAGTGATGCAGCAGCGGATTATGTATTTACGGGCAATCGGCTGCTTGACTTTGCATTGCCGGGTACACTTAAAGTCATTGTATATCCTGCCACCTGGCTCGAAGCGGCAGATAAAACAAAATATTATCCCATTTTCAGTGACAAAGGTTTTGCAGAAGCAGAAATAAAAAGCGAAGCATTGAACTTTGTGATGGTGGATTGTTTCAGCGACAATACTTCCATCAATGATTTTACCTTCCTCGATAATGCAGCCAATGATTCTACGGTGGTGCTTTGCCTCAGTTCACAGAATAGTAATGCGATGCAATC
>JAEUVM010000336.1 GCA_016787125.1 Chitinophagaceae bacterium
CCATCATCCCGCATACGGAGCAGCGTGTCGCCTACACTATTGCGAAGCAGGAATGTATTGGTGGAGGAAGTGGTACCTGCACCGAGTACATCCAGCCGTCCTATAGGTACTCCCGGACCTGAAAACCCACCAAGCCCCACATTACCATTCTGGCTGAAATAATGCCTTGGTGTTACAGTCGTACCGCCATCAGTGGTGGTGTACCATCTTAGGTCGGCACCACCACCGGTAGTGGCAAGCTGCCATTCGTTTGAACCGCTATAACCGAAACGGATAAGCCCGGAACTGGATTGCACAAAAAGGTCACCGCCGTTAACATGCATCAGGTAACCAGGGTTTGTTGTACCAATACCTACCTGACCCGCAGAATTGATCGTCATTCTCGGGTTAGCCTGGATAGTAAAATGCAGTTTGCCGGTTGTATTTCCCGAACCGGTTCCTATATCAATATCTTCCGCATTGCCTGAATAAGAACCCAGGTAACCACGGTAAATATCATTTTCAAAAATACCAATGTACATAGGTGCAATACCGTTGAACTGGCTGACATAATTGGATGTAGATTTTACATCAAGTTTTGCTGCAGGAACCGTGGTACCTATACCCACATTTTGCGAATACGATGCATTCACAAGTACCAGCATTGCACTGGCTACGAGAAGTTTTCTCATAACAATGAGTGTTTAATGGTTTACTAATAAATAAATGTGCTACCGCCCGGAGCTATGGCTATTGCATAAAGTTAGCATATTAAAGAATACCCCCCTATACCACAATTGGGTAATTTTTCCCTTTATGCCCCGCAAAATACCGCAGCAGGTCTTCCTTTATCACCTTTTTAGTATGCCCCGGCTCAATTGGTTGAGGTGAAGTGTTAGCCCGAAATGATCCCAGGCCGTACCTCCCTGGTAATAAGCCCGGGCATACCGCACCTGTATCTTTCCGAGATGCACACCCGCACCGGCTGAGAAACCGGTTAGCCCGTTCGACAGTGATCCGGCACTCAGCTCCCTGCGCTTCAGGAAATTATATCCCGCCTGCAGTTCCACCCTGTCGCCCAGGTAAATGGTGACGCCCGCCACGAAATGACTGATCAGCTTATCAAACGTGAAGCGCTTACCGCTGCTGTTAGAAAAGCCATTGCTGTTATTGAATACCGTATCATTATATAATATATCAAACTGGTGCAACCGGTGTGCAGTAAGTGAAAAACCAAAAGGCGCCTTATTCAGCCGCCAGCTTATCCCTGCCTGCAGGTCGAACGGAAGCTGCTCCTCACCCGCACCCTGGTATTTTTTCAATTGCACCCCAAGATTTTTTACAACCACAGAAGCCGTAAGCCGCTTCGCTGTATCCTTGTACACCACACCCACATCCGTTGCCAGCCCGCTGGCCCGGTATTCCCCGTACATGGAGTAAATGAACTTAAGACTGGCCCCATACTGCCATTTCTCCAGGTACTGCCTTGAAGCTCCCACCGCCATCACCCAATCCGCCGGTTTGAATTTACCCAATACATTACCCGATGCATCCGTGCGGCTGACAGCACCATAATCGAAATAGCTGATCCCCCAACTGAATGTTGTATTCAATGACCTGTGATGAATGGCTGTTGATAAATGCATCGCCCTGATGCCTGCATAATAATTATTGAATACGGCATTTACCTGCGAGTGCATGGATGGCCGAAGCAGTGCCGGGTTATTAAATGCAAGTCCGACATCATCAGATGGCTGAGTAAGATTGACTCCGCCCAGTGCAGTAAGCTGTGGGGTATTTGGCACCCGCACAAAATTGAATACCGAATTACCACCCAGCACCTGTGAACTGACCTTACCACCTGGCAGTAAAGCTGCGCCTAACAACAAAAAGCTGATCCGCTTTCTCATCACAACGAAAATAGGCCATTACAAAAAAATCCTTCCTGCGAACAGGAAGGATCTCTTAATCCTCCGCCTTGGGCGGAAATAAACCGAAACCAACCACCTTTATAACAAAACTCCGGGCAGTTGGTTGAAATATGCTTACACCAGGGCAAAATCAAGCACCTGGCTCATCGTTTTCACGTAGTGGAATTTTATCCCTTTGATGAATTCTGAGTGTATTTCCTCCACATCTTTTTCATTCTGTGCACAAAGGATGATCTCTTTCAAACCGGCCCGCTTGGCTGCCAGCACTTTCTCCTTGATGCCACCCACCGGTAATACCTGCCCCCGGAGGGTGATCTCCCCGGTCATGGCAAGAAATGGTTTCACTTTTCTTCCGGTAAGTGCTGAGGCAATGGCCGTCATCATCGTTACGCCGGCACTGGGACCATCCTTTGGCACCGCCCCTTCCGGCACATGGATATGAATGTTTTTCTTTTCAAACAATTTAGTATCCAGCTTATATTTTTTAGCGTTCGATTGCAGGTAGGTCAATGCGGTACTGGCACTTTCCTTCATTACATTACCCAGGTTGCCAGTGAGACGCAATTCCCCTTTGCCATCGCTCAAACTTGTTTCAATAAATAATATATCGCCACCCATCGAGGTCCATGCCAGGCCCACTGCCACACCGGCCATGTTGGCTGTCTTGTATATCTCGTTGCTGTAGCGGGGCTTGCCTAGAATATTCTCAATATCCTCAACGGTGAGGTTGGTCTTCGCTTTGCCATGCAGTGCCATTTGCTTGGCCTGGTTGCGGAGGATGGCCGCCAGTTGCCTGTCGAGTTCCCTCACACCGCTTTCCCTTGTATAATCCTGTATGATCTTTTCCAGCACCCTGTCGCTCATTTTTATATTGCTGTCCTTCAGACCATGTACATCTTTTTGCTTTGGCAGCAGGTGGCGCTTGGCGATCTCGATCTTTTCCTCCACGGCATAACCACTGAGGTCTATCACTTCCATCCTGTCACGAAGTGCCGGCTGTATGTTGCTGAAATTATTAGCTGTGGCAATAAACAGCACCTTACTGAGATCGTATTCTGATTCAAGGTAATTATCGTAAAAAGTATGGTTCTGCTCCGGGTCAAGCACTTCCAGCAGCGCTGAGGAAGGATCGCCGCGAAAATCATTACCTATCTTATCTATCTCATCCAGCAGTATCACGGGGTTGGATGACTGCACCTTGCGGAGCGATTGCAAAATCCTTCCCGGCATAGCACCGATATACGTTTTGCGATGGCCCCTTATCTCGCTTTCATCATGCAGACCGCCAAGACTCAGCCGTATGTATTTCCGTCCGATGGCATTGGCAATGCTGCGGCCAAGCGATGTTTTACCAATACCGGGCGGACCTACAAAACAAAGTATCGGGCTTTTCATATCACCCTTCAACTTCAGCACCGCCAGGTACTCCACGATACGTTCCTTTATTTTCTGCATGCCATAATGGTCGGCATCCAATGTCTTCTTTGCTTTCTTCAGATCATAATGATCTTCGGTATAGCTTTCCCAGGGAAGGTCAAGCATCAGGTCGAGGTGATTGTACACCACCGAAAAATCAGGCGTGCTGGGATGCATCCGTTCCAGCTTTTCAATTCCCTTGCGGAACATTTCTTTTGCAGCCACCGGCCATTTCTTGGCTTCCGCCCTTTTCTGCATTTCTTTTATTTCCTGCGAATTGCTGTCGCCGCCCAATTCTTCCCGTATACTTTTCAACTGCTGCTGCAGGAAGTATTCTTTCTGCTGCTTATCCAGTTCAGTGCGGGTTTTATTGGTCACCTTGTTTTTCAGTTCGGCAAACTGCAGTTCCTTTTGCAGCAATTGCATCAGCAGGTCGGCCCGCTGGCGGATCTGGTTCAGCTCCAGCAGCCGCTGTTTATCTTTTATATCCGTATTCAGGTTGCTGGATACAAAATGGATGAGAAAGGAAGGGTTCTCTATATTTCTCAGGATGATGGATGCCTCAGTCGGGATATTCGGACTCAGTTGTACAATATCAGCCGCCAGGTCTTTAATGTTTGCCACATAGGCATCAAAGTCAGCATCCCTGGGAGATTCCTCTTCTTCCAGTTTCCTGATCTTCGCCCTGAAATAAGGTTCTTCGATGGTAATAGCCTCGGTTACAAACCGGCTTTTTCCCTGGATAATAATCGTGGTGCCGCCATCCGGCATTTTGATCAGCTTTACAATTCGGGCCACCGTACCAATATCCTCAAGGTCCTTTACGGCGGGATCTTCGACATTACTATCCTTCTGGGCCACCACCCCCACCAGTTTATCCCCTTTATAGGCTTCATTCACGGCTTTGATGCTCTTGTCGCGGCCCACAGTGATGGGCAGCACCACGCCGGGAAACAGTACCGTATTTCGGAGGGGCAACAGGGGAATTTCTTCGGGTATCTCTATATTAAGATCATCCTGGTCGCTTTCGTTCAGGGGTATGATCGGCAGAAAGTCAACTTCTTCTTCAGTGCGCAATAAATACTTAGACAGGTTCATATCCATTTTCTTCTCCTCCTTTGACAATTTGACAGGCCGCCAGCCCATTGGGCACGGGGCGTTAAAAATAGGCCGGTAAATCAGTATTGCCAAGATTCATGCCCGCAGGCTTTTATCTGCCAAATCAGGTAATTGGCTTACAACTGTTTACACAAAAAAAAGGCCCCCGCAAGCGGAAGCCCCTTTGTCGTCCTGAATCTGAATTTTATAAGGCTAATCCAACGGACACCTGGAATCCCTGGTTTTTCCATTTACCGTCGTCGGTAATGTCTGCAATATTGTTCAGTCCCACCGAATACCGGCCATTCACACGAAAGTTGGCGATCTTAAACTGCAGACCGGCCAGCATAGAGAAGTCGCCATCCTTAAAGGCTTGCCCGCCGTTTTGCAATACCGTCTTGCTCTGGTCTATCAGGATGCCGAATTGCGGACCTGCCTGGAGCGAGAGGAAACTGCCGATCAGTTTGTAGTTGAGCACAATGGGAATAGAAAGATAGTTAAGCCGGATGTTGGTGTTGCCGTTGAACACCGTGTGGTAAATGTTGCTGTAGTTGCTGTCGAGACGGGAAGAATACTGGTTCCAGAGTACCTCAGGCTGCAGTACAAACTTATTGCCCAGCCTGATCTCCATAAAACCGCCGAGGTTGTAGCCGTAGCGGAACTGGTCTTTGTACGATTTGCCATCCACCTTGGTGATGTTGGCGCCGCCCTTCACACCGATGTGAAATTGGGCCATCATCGCCTGGGAGATCAACAAGGCAGCTAAAAGAGGGAGGAGTTTTGCTTTCATGATTAAATTTTTTTAAGTGGACTAAAAACTGACCCCGAAAATTTTCAACATTAGTGCCAGTCACCCGTCCGTGCTGTTAAAATATTCTTTAACTGCCTGTGTCATTTCCAAAACCGGGAATGTAACCACTCTGTTGTGGCAGGTCAGCCAATATTTTCTTAATGGATCCGTCTCAGAATATAAACCCAAGGTTAACGGAAAACAGGGTGTTGAAATTGTCTGTCTTTGCCGGCAAATAATAATCCAGCATCAGTTGAGGCTGTATGAAAAATTTCCCGATCGAATATTCTCCCCGGAGGAAAAGCGTGAGGGAAAGCGGCTGAAACTTGATCTGGTCGTCCAGGTAATAACTATCGGTACTGTACAGCACATTGCTGCTGGTACGTATCGTGGTGGCATAGGTGCTGGAAGATTGGTTGAAGCCAAACTTCTGGGTACCGCTCACAAAAGAAAGCTGCGGGGTAAACCGGATATGATCTTTATACGCAAATACATCCAGCCAGTAAAAATCATGTCGCACCGAGGTGATCAGCGAAAAGTCTGAAATCGTTTCTTCCGTATTAATATAAGTAAAGCCCCTCCGCCGCAACCGCAGGTCCTGTATCAGTGTTTCCCGCTCTGAATAATCTTTCCGGCTGCCCCAGCCATAGCTCACTGCCACCGAGGGCCTCACCCACCATTTCCGGTAAGTGAAATAGGCATACAGTTCATTCTGAAGAGGAGTAGTGTAAAAAGACAGGGAGTCTTTGGTAAAATAATGGGTGAAGGAAACACCCGCCGCCAGGTCACGGTTCTTCAAATAATCATACGAAGGGCTAATGGCCACCTGGTAAAGGTTCAGTTTATCCCCGTCATTCACCATCGAGCCATTGGCGGTAATACCAAGCCCTGATTTAAAATAATAACCCAGCGTGGGAGAATAGGTGAGTTTCCGGGATGCTTCCAGCAGGTTGGCATCTTTTGATTCAAAGTTGTAAACACCCTTACTCATCGAAACGCTGGCCAGTAAATAATTGTGCGGGGCCAGTATGGAATCCATGAAGGCATCAAAGTCCTGGAATAATTGTTCGTAGTCGAACGTGGTATCAATAGCAGGGAGAGAGTCTCTCAGTTCCGCCAACATAGGGTTCGGCTTGCTGGTTTGTGAAAAAACAGCAACCGGCAGCAAAAAGGTCAGTGTTATAAACCATTTCTTTACCATCGGGCAGTGGCTTCAGGATAGCCGGCAATAGCGGGTATTGCAATTTTATAAAAAAGCGGGTTTATGACACCGCCGGGAAGAAAAAGTTTAAAATATTGTTATACAATCTCTAAAACGCCGCAGCCCCCTCACCCATCAGGCCAGCTCGATCAGGGTGATCTCCGGCAAAATCCCCACCCTGCCCGGGTAACCGATAAAACCAAAGCCCCTGTTCACATATAATTTGTTGTTGTCCTTTTCATACAGGCCCGCCCACTCCCGGTACACGTACTGCACAGGGCTCCAGCGCAGGCCGGGTATTTCTACGCCAAACTGCATTCCATGCGTGTGGCCCGACAGCACCAGGTCAATATCCGGGTACTTTTCCAGCACCTCCGCCTTCCAGTGAGAAGGATCATGGCTCATCAGTATTTTAAAAGGAAGGCTTTCTGTGCCGGCGTATGCTTTACCCAGGTCGCCATATTTCGGAAAGCGGGCCTTGGCACTCCAGTTTTCAATGCCCATGAGGGCAATCTTTTCACCTCCCTTCTCCAGCACCACATTCTCATTCATCAGCAGGCGCCAGCCGAGGCGGGCATGTGTTTGTTTGAGGTCTTCCAGGTTCTTTGCTTTTTCCTCCGCACTGTCCCATTGCACATAATCGCCATAATCATGATTACCCAGGGTGGAATACACACCCATCGGCGCCGTTATTTTATCAAACACATCCAGGTAGTCTTCCATTTCAGTGGCCACATTATTCACCAGGTCGCCGGTAAAAAGCACCAGGTCGGGTTTTTCCTTCATGATCTTGTACACCCCTTTCATCACGGCCTCCTTATTGGTAAAGCTGCCCGAATGGATATCAGAGATGTGCACGATCTTCAAACCCCGGAAGGCCGCCGGCAGATTGGCATACTGCAGCCTCACCTTCTTTACCTGGTAGCGGTATTTATTACCAAACCCGTACACCAGGGTGCCAAACAAACCACCTCCCATCACCATCCCGGCCCAACTGAGAAAGGCCGACCGGCTGATACCCTCAGGTGCCACCGGTGCCTCCCCACTTTTTTTACCGGCAAACAACTTCATGGCCATCCATTGCACACCCCGCCGTATATCATCAATAAGGAAAAAGAAGGCAGCCACCAGCTTGGCAAAGAAAATACCGGCCAGCAAAGCAAAAATGGTACTACGGCCCAGCCTGGCCTGCTTCTCAAATTGCAGGTAGGGCAACAGCAGCAACAAAACGATAGCCGAAATGGAGATCACCCAGTACACAGAATGGATGATGGTACGGGTGCGGGGCAGGGCCTGTGCGGTGAGGTACCGTAATGCCTGGAAAAAATAGATGTCCAGCAGCACCATAATACCGATCAGTATCCACCAGAAGGGAGAATTTCGCATAAAGAGGTGTCAAAGTTAGGCGACTAAATAGTCACACTGTTTCAATTGCTTAACGCTTATTTTTGCCGGATTCCCGGTTTGGGCAAAACTTAATTTTGTGTTTCTGTTTCCGGGAAGCAATTTTACTGCATTCATATTAACCTGCAGGAGGAGTTTTCGGCAAAATGGCAAGAATAATCGGTGTGGCAAATCAAAAAGGCGGTGTCGGCAAGACCACCACTGCCATCAACCTGGCGGCCAGTTTCGCCGTACTGGAATATAAAACCCTGCTCGTAGATGGCGACCCGCAGGCCAACAGCACCACCGGCGTTGGTTTCGACCTCCACAATATCACACAGAGCCTGTACGACTGCATGATCGGCGAAGCCCGTGCAAAAGATGTGATACTGAAATCGGAAATACCCAACCTCGACCTTATTCCCTCGCATATCGACCTGGTAGGCGCAGAAATTGAAATGATAAATTACCCCAACCGGGAAATGGTGATGAAAAGCCTGCTCGAATCAGTAAAAGATGATTATGATTTCATCGTGGTAGACTGCTCCCCTTCCCTCGGCCTCATAACCGTCAATGCCCTTACCGCTTCCGACTCGGTGGTGGTACCTGTGCAATGCGAATTCTTTGCCCTCGAAGGCCTCGGCAAACTGCTCAACACTATCAAGATCGTACAAAGCCGCCTCAATACCGCCCTCGTGATAGAAGGCATCCTGATGACGATGTACGATGGCCGCCTCCGCCTCTGCAACCAGGTGGTGAGTGAAGTACGCCGCCACTTTGAAGATATGGTCTTCAGCACCATCATCCACCGCAATGCACGCCTCGCCGAAGCCCCCAGCGCCGGCAAACCCGTAATACTCTACGACGCCCAGAGCAAAGGCTCCGTCAACTACCTCAA
>JAEUVM010000343.1 GCA_016787125.1 Chitinophagaceae bacterium
TCCTGCCTGTAAAAAGCATGTCCCGCAAAAGCTTAACAGCAAAGGTGCAAAGCAAAAGGACTCTTCAACCTTTCAGCAATAATCAATAATAAATAATTAATAATTTATCATACTATAATCAGTAATCCACCACAACTTCCCGCAAAGGCGCACCCCCCGTTTCTTTTTGCCCCCGCCGGCGAATAGCTTACCTTTAATACCCTTAAAAAATCAATAATGAAAACCCTTCTTATCACCATGCTCCTCGCCACCACTCTCACCGGCGGTTCTATCTACGACTTTAAAGTGGAAGGACTGGACGGCTCCGATATCAACTTTGCCGATTACAAAGGAAAAAAGATCCTGATCGTGAACACGGCATCCAAATGCGGCAACACCCCCCAGTACAAAGAACTGGAAACCCTGTATGAAAAATACAAGGACAAGCTAATGATAGTAGGCTTCCCCGCCAACAACTTTGGCGAACAGGAGCCCGGCACCAATGCCGACATCAAAGAATTCTGCACCAAAAACTACGGCGTCACCTTCCCCATGGCCGAAAAAATATCTGTACGGGGCGATGATATCCACCCGTTGTATAAATACCTGGTGGAGCAGTCAAAAGAAATGGCGAAGAACGTATCGGCCGACAATTCAAAAGATATGGTGTGGAAGCGCTTCCTGCAGGATCCCGTGATTTGGAACTTTACCAAATTCCTGCTGGATGAAAACGGTAAGCTGATCGCCGTATTCTACCACAAAACAAACCCGATGAGTGAAGAGGTGCTGCAATACCTTAAATAGAGAATAGATAAAAGATAATGGATAAAAGCGATGCCGTGAATGGTGTCGCTTTTTTTAATGCTAATAGATTTATTTTCGCCCTTCCATGCAATTCGCTGATATCATAGGCCAAAAGGAAGTAAAGACACAGCTTGCCGAACTGGTGCAGCACAACCGGCTCAGTCATGCCTTGCTGTTTCTTGGCAAAGAAGGCAATGGCGCCCTGCCGCTCGCCCTCGCCTTTGCACAATACATTGTATGCGAAAAAGCAAACCCTAAAAAGCAATCTGCACAGGCCGGCCCTTCCTTATTTGGCGAAGCCGAGCCAGAACCGCTGCCAGCTAAACCCCTCGACGACAGTTGCGGCACCTGCCCGGCCTGCCTGAAAGCGGCACAACTGGTGCATCCCGATATTCATTTTTCCTATCCCACGGTAACAAGAAAGGCCGGCGAAAAACCTGTAGCCACCGACTTCATCCAGGACTGGCGTGATTTTATCAAACAAAACGCATACGGCAATTCCTTCGACTGGATAGAACTTATTAAAGAAAAAGACAACAGCCAGGGAAAGATCACCGCAGAAGAGTGCAACGATATCATCCGCAAACTCAGCCTCAAAAGTTTTGAAAGCGAATACAAGATCCTCATCATGTGGATGCCCGAAATGCTCGGCGCCGAAGGAAACAAACTGCTGAAGCTGATAGAAGAGCCGCCGGCCAATACATTATTTATACTCGTTACCGAAAATGAAGCGCAGGTACTGCAAACCATCGTAAGCCGCTGCCAGCTGGTAAAGATACCGGCGCTGGAAACGGCCGACATCGAAGCCGCCCTCATCAACCGGCATAAGACAGAGCCCACCACCGCCAGGCAGGTGGCCAGTGTAAGCGAAGGTAACTACCGCGAAGCCCTGCAACTGGTACAGCATGCCGAGGAAGACTGGCAAAGCCTGCTGCGGGAATGGCTGAATGCAGTTTTAAAAACCGGACCGGTAGCACAAACCAAATGGGTGGAAGAGATCAGCCGCCTGGGCCGGGAAAAGCAAAAACAATTCCTTCGCTACTTCAATCACCTGCTGGGCCAGGCCATCCTGCTGCGGGCCATGGGTGAGGCCCGTAGCGCTATGGGTGCTGAGCGGGATTTTGCCGAACGGCTGAATAAGATCGCCAGTTTAGAACAACAAGAAGCCATCGTGGAAGAAATAGACAAGGCCGCCTATTATATAGAACGGAATGCCAACGCCAAAATGCTCTTTCATGCACTGACGATCAAACTGTACCATATAATACAGGATAAGGTCGTGTATGGCTGATCAGCAAACACTTCCAAATATTTTTTAAGTAACTTCATTCACTAATTCGTTTCATATGGGAATGGTATATGCAGAGATCGAACTTATAAATGCTGATGACCTTGCCCTGGCAAGAAAGCATATCCTTAATAAGGATGAGGTAAAGAAAATGACGGTGACGATGGTGGTGGACAGTGGCGCTTACATGATGGCAATCAACGAAACTATCCAGGAACAACTTCAATTACCTTTTGTTGAAAAAAGAAAGAGTGTGATGGCCAACGGGTCGGTGGAGGAACATGATGTGGTGGGCCCGATAGTGGTAAAATTCAAAAACAGGCAGGCGGTATGTAATGCTGTTGTACTGTCTGGGGACAATGAACCGCTGCTCGGGGCCATCCCCATGGAAGAGATGGACGTAATCATCCATCCCCGGCGAAATGAACTGGTGGTACATCCCGATCACCCTTATTTCGCCCAGTTGAACCTGAAATAGCCTTCTTCTAAACAAGATACCGTCGTTTTCATCTGAAAATGACGGTTGGATGCGTATAAAACCCTCCGGAAGGCTACTCCTGACAAACAGTTCGCTTTTTCAGTATAAGATTGTACATTTGAAAGATTGACACAGGAATGGGTAAGTGATAATGGAGGTCAATAGGGAGTACAACCGTTTCAGTTTGCTTTAGTTATGTCTATCTCTTCTTCTACATATAGTATTGCTGATCAGGGGCTTTATGTCTTGCTGAACAGCGGACAGAACGTATAAGAGTGCGACCCCGCATATGGCGGGACAGGCGCAACAGACGCCGATCAGACTTACCGAAGCCGGGCTAAAAAATCTCCCTCTCTTATTAAGGATCGTAAACCAATCTCTGTAATGAGTTGCGCAGGATGCAGTACAAGTAAAGGCGATAAACCCGGCGGTTGCAAAAGCAACGGCGGATGCAGTTCCGGCGGATGCAATCGTATGAATGCGTACGACTGGCTGCACAATATGCCCATCTCTGATTACGACACAGCCTGCAAGGTGATAGAAGTTAGCTTCAGCCAGGGCACCCGCAAAGATTTTTACCGCAACCCCACCCTCCAGCCTTTTGAAAAAGGCGACCTGATTGCTGTGGAAGGCGTCAGCGGCTTTGATGTGGGCGAAGTATCGCTTACCGGCGAGATCGTTCGCCTGCAAATGAAAAAGCGTAACGTAAAGGAAGACAATCCTGAAATGAAAAAAGTGCTGCGTATCGCCACCGACCGCGACATTGAAGCACTGAAACAAAATAAAGCCCGTGAACCCGAAGCCGTGATCCGCAGCAGGGCCATTGCCCGCCAGCTGAAACTGGATATGAAAATAAGCCAGGTGGAAATGCAGGCCGATGGACGGAAAGCCACTTTCTTTTACATCGCTGATGGCCGGGTGGACTTTCGTGAACTGATAAAAGTATATGCCTCCGAATTCAAACTGAAGGTGGAGATGCGGCAGATAGGTGCCCGCCAGGAAGCCGGTAAGGTAGGCGGCATTGGCAGTTGCGGCCGCGAACTTTGCTGCAGCACCTGGCTTACTGATTTTAAATCGGTAAATACAGCCGCTGCCCGCTACCAGAACCTTTCCATCAATCAAACCAAGCTGAGCGGCCAGTGCGGAAGATTAAAATGCTGTCTCAACTACGAACTGGATACATATCTTGATGCCCTCCAGCACTTCCCTGATAATTGTGATACACTGCAGGTGGCCAAAGGCAATGCCTTCCTGATCAAGAAAGATATTTTCAAAAACCTGATGTGGTACACCCTGCCCGACAGTACCAAGCAATACCCGCTGAGTATAGACCGGGTGGTGAAAATAAAATCGCTGAACCGCCAGGGTGTTATTCCCGAAGAACTGGAACCCGTTGAAGTGGTTTCAGGCAAACCAAAAGACGAAGAACCGGAAACTGTGGAACTCGTGGGCCAGATAAGCCTGCGCACACTGGAAAAAGCAGAGAAGAAAAAGAAACAGCAGCAACAACAGCAGCGCCAGCAACAACGCCAGCAACCCGGTGCCAAACAAGGCAACCAGCCACAGCAAGGAAGACAACAACGGCACCAGCCACCCAAACAAGGCGGTGGCGGCAACCAGCAAGGCGGACAGAGACAACAGCAACAACAAAAAGGTCAGCAACAGGGAGGACAGCGCCCCAACAATCCAAACAGGGGTGGACAAAGACCTAACAATCCCAACCGTCCACAACAAGGCGGCCAGCGACCGGATAATAACAACCAGGGAAAGT
>JAEUVM010000374.1 GCA_016787125.1 Chitinophagaceae bacterium
TTTAACCTCTTAGCTACTCTTCACCCATCGCAATCTTGTAGGCCTTTATAAAAAGGGCGCCGAGGTTCTTATGCGGAGGTACATAATCGGCAAAGATGGGATCTGTTGCTATTTTTGCCAGCTCCACCCAAAAGGGTATCCATTCAATATTGCCGGTAGTTCTTAATTTATCAGAAAACAGTCGCAGGAATGGATTGTTTACCTGTGCATCCGCGATCTGTTTGGTACCGATAATATGCGCTTCCGGTGCTTTTTCCAATATATCATGTATAGAACGGTAACCGCCGCAGGAACCCATAAACACGATCTTTGAAGCAGGGTTCATTTGTTCAATCGTATACGGGGCATTATAACTGTGCCCCCGGTTGATCGTTACTTTGGGAACGATATTATTCTTTTCCAGGTATTCACAAAGCGCTGCCTGGGCCTTTCCATCCTGGTCACCTTCCTCCGGCAGGGGGCGATTCATATACAAGGTTACAGGTCTTCCTTTTGCAGCCGTTATCGTCACCCATTGCTTATTGGTCTGGTCAATTTTCCAGTTGCTGTTATTGAACATTCCCACCAAACCCGGAAAAAGCCCGATGCCGTCTTTATCGCCATAAATAAATAATTGTATAGCCACTTTTCCGCTGCTGTCGTAGGTAAGGTCCTGGTAAGGCATCCCATATACAGAGGGTATACCCAGTTCATTGGTCAGGTTGATCTTTTTAGTGGTATCAGCCGAAAGAAAAAGTTTGTGCAAAATATTGTAGATGGCAATCCCTTTTTTATTACCTGCCGCCAGGTTCCGGTTATAATTGTCCTGTACATTTTTCAGCATCTCTTCGGCCACGGGTTTCAGTGTTTCTGCCACGCTGGCATACGAATCCGCCACATCCACCCCGTCTTCTATACCTTCTGATCTTTCCAGGTTGTTTACAAAGGCCCGCATCAGTGTTTTGGCAATATCCTCATCGCCGGGTTTGGCAGGCTTGGGGAAGGAGGCCAGGTACTGGTCGAGCATATTGAAGCCGGCTGATATCTTGATGAATTTGCGGTAGCGGTCAAAATGCACCCGCAGCAGCAATGAGTCGCCATGGTTGTTCAGCTTCTTCATCATCAGCGGGTATACACCCTTTACAAAGCTGGAAGTATACATGGCGCCATCTGATGTTACAGCGAGATAATACAATTCTTCCGGGGTGAGGGACTGTATACATTTAAAGCGAACGTCAAGGTTCGACAGGTCGTGCAGACCATTTATTATATTAACGAAATTCTCCTTGGCCTTTTGCTCAAGCCGCTTTGTCAGTGTCTGAAATTCAAAGGCCGTGTCTTTATTCTGGGCCCTGGCTGCATAGTCGATCTGTGTTTTTACCAGCAGGCGGTAATACAGCACGGAATCATTCTTGGCAGCATCAATTTCCTCCATCGTGGTCCTGCCATTCAGTATATTATCGAGGAAACAGAAATACTGCTGACCGTCTTTGCTTCGTGACATCTTCACCACCGTTTTGATAAACTCATCATCGGTAATGTTCCGTATCACCACCCCCAGTTTATTATTGGCCTGTGAGTAATCGTACAGTTGCCGGGGGTATTTTTTAGCCACGGTCTTCACCAGGCTGTCTGCAAAAGGCATCCCGGGATTTTCCACCAGCGTGGCAAATACTTTGGAAGGATTGAGGTGGCAGTATTTCAGAATCAGCAATTGCTGACTTCTCACCATCCCTTCATTCTTTTCAAAAGCATTGTTATCTGCTTTTACCACAGAATAGGCCACTTCGTAGGGGAGGGTATAAATAATGTGATCAATAGGTTCTTTACGCTGGTGGGCCGCCATGCACTTTTCAAAGGCGGTAAGGATATCCGGCAGGCGCAGGCTGCTTACCCGGCGGGTGCGGATGTTGGTGAGGTAGAATTTCAGCAGGCCCTCCACACTTTTCAGGTAGCCTTTCTTGGCCTGGTCGCCCATCGTGGAGTCGGTCTCTATGCGGCATTGAAGGGCATCGATACGGGAAATGGCCGTTTGGGTAAGCAGGAAATTCACTTCCTCATTTCCGGAGGGGGTAAAGGCATTGTCGGCCTTTCCATCTGCTTTCAGAATGTTTTTCTGCTGCGCATCCACCCAGTCGTGAAAAAGCTGGCGGCCAAATACCGGGTTGCAATCAGAACCGGGGTTGCCGGTGGCCGAGGCAAATACCGCCTGGGCATTACCGGTTTGCTGCACAAAGACCAACGCACAAAAAAGAATAAGGTATCTCACAGTTACTATCATTAGGATTCGTGATAACAAAGGTAACAAGGCTGCCCGATATAGGTTGATTATCACCTTTTTTCGCTGATATAGACTGTATTAGCCGGGCATACGCTGTATCCGGGCGGTAAAAAAATTTATTGCCCGCAGGCCAAATCCCTCAAATTATATTAAGTAATCATTAACTCTGTGTAAACCCGGAGGCCCCTGTTTCACAGCCAAGCATTTTCTCATAGGTTTGCGCAAACATTTCCACGCATGGAAGCCAAATCCCGGAAAGTACTGATCGCTGATGATGAACCGGATATACTGGAGATTCTGAAGTATAACCTTTCCGGTGAAGGATACGAGGTGATCACGGCCAAAGATGGCGATGAAGCCCTGGAAAAGGCCCGGCGCTTCCAGCCTCACCTGGTGATACTGGATGTGATGATGCCCAAAAAGACCGGTGTGGAAGTATGCCAGTTGCTGCGTTCACAGGCTGCCTTTAAAGAAACCCTTATCATCTTCCTCACAGCCATAAATGATGAAGGCACGCAGATAAAAGGCCTCGAAACCGGCGCCGACGATTACCTGAGCAAACCCATCAGCCCCAAAGTGTTCCTTTCAAGGGTAAATGCGCTGTTCCGCCGGCTGAATAAGACCGAAGCCCGCATCCTCACCATCGAAAATATGGTCATCGACCCCGAACGCTTCATCGTAAAAGTGGGTGAACAGGAGATAATACTTGCCAAAAAAGAGTTTGAACTGCTCTACCTGCTGGCACTGCGGCCGGGCCGTGTTTTCCTGCGCAATGAAATTCTGAACCAGGTATGGGGTAATGATGTGATCGTGGGCGACCGCACCATCGACGTACACATCCGCAAGATCCGTCAGAAACTGGGTGTTGATTGCATCACCACGGTAAAGGGTGTGGGTTATAAATTCGAACTCTGAGTTTAAAATATCAAATCGCAAATTACAAGATCCAAATAAGGAACGCCAAACTTCAAATTCCATTTCTCGCCCTGAGGTAATTTGAGATCTACTATTTGTATTATTTATTTGAATTTTGCTTTTTGTTATTTGAGATTTTTTCCTCCGTTATTTTGCAGCATGTTTTCCACTAAAAATATCTCTCCCCGCCAGTTATCTGCTTTCACAGCACTGGTGCTGGCCATACCCATCAGCCTGCTCATCGGGTATGTGGAGAGAAGCTGGTGGATCGGGCTTATCTGTTTTGCCATCATCTTTGCCGGCAGTTATTTCCTGATCAGCTTTATGCTCGAACGGTTCATCTACCGTAAGATCAAACTCATTTATAAATTCATCTATAAAACAAAGGCCACCCGCCGCGAAGAAACCTATTATAAATATGTGCTGCCGCAAAAAAGCATCGACGAAGTAAGGGAAGATGTGGAAGCCTGGGCCACCAAAACAGAGCAGGAACTGGAAACACTCCGCAGCACCGAACAGTTCCGCAAAGAATTTCTCCAAAACCTCGCCCATGAATTCAAAACACCGGTTTTTGCCATACAAGGCTATGTAGACACCCTGCTCGGCGGCGCCCTTCACAACCCCGAGGTAAATAAAAAGTTTCTCGAAAAAACATCCCGCAATGTGGACCGCCTCTCTCACCTGCTGAATGACCTCGACCAGATATCAAGACTGGAAAGAGGTGAACTAGTGCTCCACAAACAAAACTTTGTCATACAAGACCTGGTGAAAGAAGTTTTTGAAAGCCTCTCACACAAGGCTGATAAAATGAATATCCATTGCAGTATAAAAAAAGGATGCGAGTTTCCGCTTACTGTTTTTGCCGATAAAGAAAAGATCAGGCAGGTATTCATCAATATGATCAGCAACTCCATTAAGTACGGCAAACAAGGGGGCAGCGTGGTGGCCAGTATGTACAACACCGACGGGCGTCATATACTCGCCGAAATAAGTGATGATGGAATCGGGATAAGCGAAAAAGACCTGCCCCGTGTGTTCGAACGCTTCTACCGCACCGAAGAAGGACGCAGTATAGATGTAAGCGGCAGCGGACTCGGACTATCCATCTGCAAACATATCGTAGAAGCTCACGGCCACACTATCCATGTACGCAGCCGCGAAGATGTAGGCACCACTATCGGGTTTACGCTGGATGGGAAGAGGGATTGATTGGCAATTGGCAATAGTGAATAGGCAATTGGGCAATGGTGAATAGGCAATGGGAAATGGGTAATAGTTTGAAAGCGCTATTGACAATTCCCCATTCACCATTCACGAAAACAGCTCCCGATCCCTTATAAATCGTTTATCACTGTAGTACCTGTCCCACCAGGGTTTTTGTTTCTTATTGGCCGGGGGTAGTTGAAGTTCAATCTTCTTTTTCTTCGTACTTGCCTTGGCCTGTGCCAACCTGAACTCATAGTGGTCAAATATCCGTACCGCTTCTATCATATAGGCAGTGGCCACCCGCCTGTCACGTATCACCAGCAGGTTCTCCCCGTTCTTTGCATCTGCCACACCAGAAAAATTGTACGAACCCATATAGACCCTCGCCTTGTCGGTATTGAAATCCATCACCAGGAATTTATGGTGCATACGGATACCGCCACCACCGCTTGGTTCTTTCTTAAACGGCTGCGGAATATTTTTGGCAATCACCTGGGGAGATACCGGCTGCGGGTTGCTGTCACTGCTCTTCAGACTGATGCCACCCACCGGCTTATCGGCAATGCCATACACGAATATCTTTTTGTTCTTGGTAATGCGTGTCAGTGCATCACGGATCGGGCCACCAGTTTGTGCCAGGAAGGCCATGGAGTACAGCAGGCTCGATTCCACGGTGTCGATATCCTTACCGATCGAATCCAGCACGGTATTGCTGTTGTTGTGTGGTGAGAAGGTAACCTTGGCATCAATATCTTTCAGACCGAGTGATTGCCAGGTGGGTGATTTGGTACCACTGAAAAACTTCACATCATCACCTTCACCTGCCGTCCAGAAGTTTTCAAAAGCTTCCTGGAACCTTGCCACCGGGTTGGCGCCGGTAAGGATGATGGCATTATTGTTTTGAACAAACAGCCCCCGCCACGAAATGTTGGTGGAGCCGCACACCACTTTCTTCAGCCGCGGGCCATCCACCACGATCGTTTTATTATGCTGCAGGCTGCCCATTTTCTGACGGATCACATTATCCTTACCGGCCGTCTTCATCAGTTCTTTGGCGGCTTCCGTTTCGGCCGATTCTTTTTCACCATGCTCCTTTGAATCGTCAATGATGATGCGGAGGCGCTTCTTCAGTTTCTTCAGGCGGTTCACCACTTCAGGCTGGTTCAGGTCGTAAGCGATCATGCATACTTTAGCCTTTTTGTTTTTAACGGCATCATCCAGCAGTTGAATGATGGACTTGTAGGCTTCAAAACCCATCCAGGCAAGTGCTTCTTCTGCATGGGGATGGGTGGGTTTGAAGGTCAGCCCTTCGGTCGACTTGCCCGGAAGGATCGTATTGATAGGCCCGTCTTTTTCATAGTAGTCAACAAAAGCTTGCGAAGCAACAAAGCCCCTGGTAAACGTCACGTTCAGTGCATTGGGATAGGTTTCCCTTGCCAGGGCGATAGAGCATTGCTGTGATTCACCATAGCTCAGTTCGCCGGCCTTGTTCATAAACACCGGCTTCACCCGGTAGGTAAACAGGCCCTTCATATCAGGGTTGCGGGGAAAGTGCACCCATCGAAACAATTGCAGCGGGCTGTGCAGGGTGTAGCGAACATTGGGATCGGTGGCCGAAGCACCGGGAAAGTTGATACGGTTGCGCAGCGGAAAGAATTTAGCGCCGCCCGGTTCCCGGTATTCAATGGAGAAGCCGGCAAAATCAAGAGGCGGTTTACCTTTTTTCCAGTTCATACCGAGCAGGGCCATACCATCGCCGCGGTGAATTTTGAGGGTGAAGGGGGCAGCATCATTCTTACCGGTTTCCTGGTAGCCGGAGGAGGTTTTTTTAGCCATGGTGGTTGGTTTATGTGTCAATGGTTGAGTGTGAACGCAGTAATAAACAGAGCAGGAACAAATCAATCAATGGGGAAGCGGATTGCTCATTCAAGGTAAGCAATGCATATGCCGGCTGCAATACCCATTTTTTGGTATTTATGGTCAGACGGTCTCCCGATATTATCTATTATCTGTCAACTGCCTTATAATAAATTTAATATCCTTATCGTCTATCGAAGCAATTTCAGATTTGTCATAAATGGTAAGCAGGTACACCTCTTCATTTCTGTTAATAGTAAATGTGATAATCCGCATACCGCCGCTTTTCCCTTTGCCTTTGCTTTTTACAGATAGACGGATCTTATAAATGTTATTCCCGATTGATGTGCCCGAGGAAGGATTTGCAGACAACAGGTCAACAAGGCCTGATAATTCGTCTTTAAGTGAAGGGAATTTTTTTATCAGCCTCTTAGCCTGCGATTTGAAATGAGGTGTGGGTATGATCTTATAGCCCATTCAAAAAGTCTTGCAGCGATTGTTTCTTTATTTTCCCCTGGTTCATTTTCTTCACTTCGCCAAAGGATTGCTCCAGGTCTGATTTCAGTTTCAGCAGTTGCTCATACTTCGAAAGCTTATTCATCAGGCGGGTCCATTGAGAAATGGGAAGCTGCACCGCCTTGGTTTTGCCCTTTGGATCATTAATGTACTGAATGGCTGTTCTCATATTGTAAATTTACGACATTTCCGGTCAGACGGAGACCGTCAGACCGGAGCAACATTACGGACGCTTTCGCTGTGGCTGACCCTTCTTCCTCACCAGCCGCCTGTCGATGGATATAGGTGTTGTCTTTACGATCCTGATCTTTGCAAAATCTTTATGCCTGGGATTGATGAGATAGTTATACTCAAGCGGGTTCAATGCCGATGGCACTTTCAGTAGCAGGTAATGATTTTGTGCAAAGAAGAAGTCGCCGATCTTCTGTAAATACTTCGGGGCCGGATCATTGCGCCAGCCGCGGCGAAGATTGGCAGCAGTGATGGTAAGTACCGACCTTGCCGGCACTTCCAGCACCAGCAGGCAATTGTTGGGTACAAAGCGGCGGGAAAGTTCATAGCGCTTCAATGTTTCTAATTGCGCCAGCGAAATATTCTGTGAGGTGTACAGCAGGAACACACCTTTACTGTTCCAGCGGCCGCCATGCAGCCCGGCGCCATAACCGGAAAGGTCATCCACGTATTTGCAACTGGTGATGCGGTAGAGTTTCATCAGGAATACACACCATGTTGAATGCGGCCCACTTCATCCATCAGCAGACTGATACCGGAGGCCGTATCGAGAAATTCTTTAGGTCTTTTTTTGCCGAGAGAGGGAACCCGGCCATTCATCCATTTATCAAATTCAGCAGCACTGCCAAATACTTCTTCGCCAAGTGCATAGAGGCGGGCGATATTCACTGCTTTCTCCGACTGCGATTTTTCCAGCAATGTGTTCGGCTTCAGCGCAGCAAACACTTTAGGTTTTACTTCCATGATCTCCGCCATCTCGCTCGGGCTGATATTGGCCGCCAGCATCAGGTGATCCAGCGCTCCTTT
>JAEUVM010000376.1 GCA_016787125.1 Chitinophagaceae bacterium
TCGGCCCGCAGCATTTTCTTTTCCAGTTCCTGCAGGCGATGTACTGTTTTAGTTTTAAGGGCCTCCACATGCTGCATCAAAGTGGTATCTATAGCGCCAGCCTGCTGCCGGAAGAGTTCGTATAGTTTTTCTAGTTCCGTCAGCGAGCCATTCAGTTTCATTTCATTTTTACTCTGTTTTGTCACGAGAAGATTCAGCAGTTCCTGTTCTGGTAAGAAAATATCATCCGTAGAAAAACCAAGTTTTGCCGTGGCAGCCTGCCATTTTTTTTCAACCAATAAAAACGAATTGCGCAGCACAAGTACCGGGAAAGGAACCTTGTAATGTGTAAACAGATCTTTTAATTGCAGCCAGTAAGCTGTTTCTCCACCACCGCCGATAAAGGCAATATTGGGCAGGATGGTTTCCTGGTAAAGGCCCCGCAGTATCACATTCGGGCTGAAGCGTTCCGGATGTGTATGCAAGGTGGCAAGCAGTTCTTCGTTAGTAAAACGGATATCAGTATTGACCACCACAAATGAATCGCCTGCTGCTTCGATCCGTTCCCGCCGGTCTTCCTGCAGGTAAAAAAGGTTGATCTCTCTTGGATGGGCCTGTACTTTATAACCGGCCTGTTCCAGTTTATCAGCAGCCTGCTCCACGATGCCGGAAGCTGTCTGGTGCAACAGGTCATCTTCAAACACCGGTATCATCTGTTGCTTTAAGGAGGCATTGTCGGGCAGTATTACCACAAGGCCAAATGAGGCAAACAACCGGTGAACAAAATGAAAAGTGGCATCCTGGATGGTTTTACCTTCTTTATATGATGCTTTGAGCAAAGTGATGATCTCTTTGCCATGTGGCAGCACAGCCAGTTGTCCTTCGGCCTTATCAATAAGTTTCGTCAGCGCTTTATCAATGACCATCCTGCCAACCGCACCGGTTTGTTTTGTATCCCATGTCAGTTTGTCGCCGCCGATCCAGGCATGATTCAGTTCCTCCAGGTCGGCATCTTCGGAACCGATATAATATACCGGTACAAAATGCTGATCCGGCAACAAACCGTTGAGCTGATCTGCCAGCTTTATCACATGAATGATCTTATAAATAAAATACAGCGGCCCGGTAAAGAGATTGTTCTGGTGTGCCGTGGTGATGGTAAAAGTATTTTCTGAAAGCAGTGAGAGGATGTTTTTGGCAACAGCTTCCTCTGCCGCCACAGCAGTATATTGTTTCTCCAATTGTTCAACCAATACGCTGCGGTTGGTGGCAAACTGTTTTCGGGAAGCGATAGCCTGCTGCAGACCTTGTACAGATGGAGGATGCTGGTAAAACGGTCGTGCCGTTTCAGCCTGGTCAATATAATCCAGAACGATCCTGTTGAATGCTCCTGTCTGACGATAAGGCAACCGCGTAGATGTAAAATTCATAGTTGAATTTGGTGCTAAACTACAAATAGAGCGGTAAAGGTAAGCACTACCGA
>JAEUVM010000381.1 GCA_016787125.1 Chitinophagaceae bacterium
TATCGAATTATCACTATATCAATTTGAATTATGCTGAATTCAAAAACTCCCTCAGGACCGTTAGAGAATAAATGGACAGATTACAAAGGCCATTGTAAGCTGGTGAATCCTGCCAACAAGCGTAAACTGGAAGTGATCGTGGTGGGAACAGGTCTCGCCGGCGCTTCTGCCGCTGCTGCCCTGGGTGAATTAGGATATAAAGTGAAAGCCTTCTGCTTCCAGGATTCTCCCCGCCGGGCTCATAGTATCGCCGCACAGGGAGGTATCAATGCCGCCAAAAATTATCAGAATGATGGCGATTCCGTTTTCCGCCTCTTCTATGATACCATCAAAGGCGGCGATTACCGTGCAAGGGAATCTAACGTTCATCGCCTGGCAGAAGTAAGCGTAAATATTATTGATCAGTGTGTGGCACAAGGTGTACCCTTCGCCCGTGAATATGGCGGTTTGCTCAACAACCGCTCTTTTGGCGGAACACAGGTGAAAAGAACTTTTTATGCTGCCGGACAAACCGGACAGCAATTACTCATCGGCGCTTACCAGGCTATGGAAAGACAAGTGGCTTTGGGTAATGTAACGCAATACACACGTCACGAAATGCTGGATGTGGTGCTGGTAGATGGAAAGGCAAGGGGCATCATTGCCCGCAACCTGGTGACTGGTGAACTTGAGCGCCACTTTGGCCATGCTGTATTACTCTGCACCGGCGGCTATGGCAACGTCTTCTATCTTTCCACCAATGCAATGGGCAGTAATGTAACAGCCGCCTGGAAGGCACATAAAAAGGGCGCCTTCTTTGGCAATCCCTGTTTTACTCAGATACACCCCACCTGCATTCCGGTGAGCGGCGACCACCAGAGCAAACTCACCCTTATGTCAGAATCGCTCCGCAACGACGGACGGATATGGGTGCCCAAACAAAAAGACGATAAGCGAAAACCCAACGATATTCCGGAAGAAGAAAGGGATTATTACCTCGAAAGAAGGTATCCCGCTTTTGGTAACCTGGTACCCCGCGATGTGGCTTCCCGTGCCGCAAAAGAAAGATGTGATGCCGGCTATGGAGTAGGCACAACAGGGCAAGCCGTGTATCTCGATTTTAAATACAACCTCATCAACAAATACGGAAAAGCGGAAGCCAGCAAGCAGGGAATTGAAAACCCTGATACAGAAACACTGATCCGCCTCGGAAAAGAAGTGGTGAAAGAAGAATATGGTAACCTCTTCGATATGTATGAAAAGATCACCGGTGAGAACCCTTACGAAGTGCCCATGCGCATTTATCCTGCCGTACACTACACCATGGGTGGCCTTTGGGTGGATTATGAACTGATGACGAATGTAAAAGGCCTTTATGCACTTGGCGAAGCCAACTTCAGTGATCACGGTGCCAACCGGCTCGGTGCATCTGCACTGATGCAGGGCCTTGCCGACGGTTATTTCGTTATCCCTTATACCATTGGCAATTACCTGGCTGATGAAATTGCCACCAAGCCCATACCCACCGATCACCCCGCATTTGTAGAAACAGAAAAAGCAGTGGCTGACCGCATCAGCACGTTGATGAACATCAAAGGCAAGCAAACCGTGGAAAGCTTCCACAAGCGGCTTGGTAAGATCATGTGGGAAAAATGCGGCATGGCCCGCAATGCAAATGGCCTGCAGGAAGCAATAAAGGAAATACAGGCGCTGAAGAAAGAATTCTGGAGCGATGTACGGATACCAGGTGCGATCAGCGAAATGAATCCCGAACTGGATAAGGCCGGCCGTGTGGCAGACTTTATCGAACTGGGCGAACTGATGTGCAAGGATGCCCTGAACCGCAACGAAAGCTGTGGAGGCCATTTCCGCGAAGAAAGTCAGACGGAAGAAGGAGAAGCCAAACGGGATGATGAAAACTACAGCTACGTATCTGCCTGGGAATATGCCGGGGAAAGCAACTGGAATTTGCACAAAGAAGCGCTGACGTTTGAAGTGGC
>JAEUVM010000390.1 GCA_016787125.1 Chitinophagaceae bacterium
CCACTTTCCCCGCTTCCCGTCTTAAACCCTATCTTTGCCCCTCCAAAAAAACGAAGAATGAAGTTTGACCGTAATACCCTCATGGGTTTTGGTATCCTTGCCATACTGCTTGTGGGCTACCTGTATTTCACCAGTAAGCAGCAGAATGAACACCGCAGGAAGAAGCAGGCGCAGGAGGAGGTGGACAAACAGGCTCAGAAGCGCAGAGCCGATTCGCTGGCGATTGTAAATAAGCCGAAAGAGGATTCTATCCGCCGTGCAACGGACAGCCTCAACAAGATCAATAAAGCCGCCATTTTCACCACTACTGCAGACACTACCGAAAAGACACTGACAGCGGAGAATGACCTGGTAAAGATCACCTTCACCAATAAAGGAGGGCAGGTAAAGCAGGTGGAACTGAAGAAATACAAAGGGCCAGACAGTACGCCGGTAAAGCTGGCGTCAACGGCTTATGATAAATTATCTTACCCGATCAGTACCGGGCAGGCCGGCCCGAACGGGGTGGTGGAAACCGGCGACCAGTTTTTCAGCGAGGGAACAGTAACGAAGAATGGCGACGGTTCGCAGGTGGTTTCCTTCAAACTGGCCGCGGCCGACAGCGCAGCCAGCAGAGCCATCACCCATGAGTTTATCCTGAAAAAGGATGATTACATGGTGGATTTTAATGTAAAAATTGACGGGGTAAGTCAGTGGCTGCCGCAGGGCACCATGAACCTGAGCTGGCAGTATGCCGCCCTTCAGCAGGAATCGGATATTTCATACGAAAAAGACCAGAGCCAGATAAGCTATGTAAAAGATGGGAGCTTTGACTACCACACCATCGGCCGCAAAAGCAGCAAGAACTTTGATGAAAGTGTAAAATGGGTTGGGGTAAGACAACGCTTTTTCTTTACTATACTGGTGGCAAAGAATGAATTCAAATCCGGCACCATGGAATGGACCATCCCTTCCGACTCTGAAAGAACAGTGGTGCGGTCGGTGGCCAAAATGCAGATGCCGGTACAGGCAGGATCACAAACAGTGGTGCCTTTCAGTATCTATTACGGCCCGTCAGAATACCATATCCTGAAGAGTTATGGGATGAAGTTTGACAAAGCAGTGAACCTGGGCCAGGGCATTTATGCTTTTGTACGCCCGATCAATAAATATGTGATCATTCCCATGTTCGACCTTCTGAAAAGTATAGCGGGAGGAATGGGTCTGGCCATTGCCTTACTCACCTTGTTTATCAAGCTGATTACTTCTCCCTTACTGTATAAGAGTTATCTCAGCAGCGCCAAGATGAAAGTGTTGCGCCCTGAGATCGCCAAGCTGAAGGAAAAACATGGCGGCGATCAGCAGGCGATGAGCATGGAGCAGATGAAATTATTCAGGGAGGCAGGTGTAAATCCGCTGGGGGGTTGTTTGCCGGCTTTGTTGCAGATACCTGTGTTCTTCGCTCTGTTCAGTTTATTTAACTCAGATGTGGCATTGCGTGGCGCTGATTTTCTCTGGAGTAAAGACCTGGCAGCGTATGATGAGGTGATAAAATTTGGCTTCCACATTCCGTTACTGGGCGATCACCTCAGCCTGTTCAATATCACGGCAGTAATTACCAGTTTCCTGATCTCTATCTACAGTATGAGCATGAACCCGGATCAGAGCAACCCGATCCTGAAGTACATGCCGTATATTTTCCCGGTATTCCTGTTGTTCTTCTTCAACAGGCTGCCGTCGGCGCTTACCTGGTATTATACCGTTTCAAACATTATCACGCTGGCATTGCAGTACGTAATCCTCAATTATATTATAGATCATGATAAGATCATGGCAAAGATTGAAGAGAACCGGAAGAAGCCAAAGACAAAATCGAAATGGCAGGAGCGGCTGGAACAGATGCAGGAGCAGCAGAAGAAGATGAAAGACCAGCAGCAGCGCAATAAACGCTAAGCAGTTAAAATACTCATAAAGAAACCGGGCATTTTTGATGAAATGCCCGGTTTCTTTTGTCAAAAACCACCAGAAAGCTACCGGATGTGCTGAACTGCAACTTATTGTCTAATTTGGCACGTCTTTTTATATATAAGGACAGCAAGAATATGAAAAAGAAGCTTTACATAACAACAATGCTGGTGGCGATGTTATCCGTGTCTGCAAATCTCTTTGCCCAGCGAAAACTGACAGAAGCCACCATTTCCTACGACATAGTAATAAATACAAGCAATAAAACACCCCAGGCTGCCGACCTGCTGGATGGGGCCACCAGTGTAATCTACCTGAAGGGAAACTCAAGCCGTTCAGATCTTATCAGTCCTCTTGGTACACAAGCCACCATCATCGATGGCAAGACAGGCGATGTAACCGTACTGAGGGAGTATGGCGAACAGAAGTATATGATCAAGATGACACCAGCCAACTGGAAAGAGTCCAACCAGAAATATGAAGATGTTACGTTTACCTATTATGATAATGAAGAAAAGATCATTGCCGGTTATAAATGCCAGAAGGCAGTGGGTAAAATGGCTAATGGCACCACTTTTACTGTTTACTATACAAAAGAATTGCTGCCGGTAAATAAAGATTTTCAATACCTGAACAGGAACCTGCCCGGCCTGGCCATGCAGTATGAAGCCACCATGGGATCGATGAATGTGGTATACACGGTATCTGGTATCAATTTCAACCCGGTATTACAATCAAAGTTTGACCTGCCCAAATCTGGCTACAGGGTAATGACATACGAAGAAAGTAAAGGAGGAGGAACTAATTAATTACGCTGAAACTGGCGGTTACCAATATCGATCTTGATATTGCTGATGCCTACTTTCTTTTTCAGGGGAACAACATAGGTTGTTTTACCGTTTTGCATGGTAACCGTGGTATTCAGGCGAATATAGCGGGTAGGAGTGGTGCCTGAATTGGTCAGTATCTGGTTGCCCCGGAAACTGTATCCGGAACGAAGTGAAAAAGATTGCTGAGTAGTTGTTTTGCCGGAAAGCAGTTTGCCTTTAGTACCACCACCGCCGGATTTCTTCCCGTCACCTAAGGTGGCAAAGGAAGCAACTGCTGAAGCTGTTAATAAAAACAGCACAGCCAGCTTACGACCAATGATCCTTCTCAATATTTGGCGCTTGGGGTGGTTCATTTTTACAAAAGTAACTACAAAAAAGGTTAAAACGCAAACCGCTTGTCCAGAACTTTATAAGTTCATTAACGGGAAAGATGCCGGATTGTTACATTTTTCACCTGGAAATTTGCTGTTATTTTGCACATCTGGGGAAAAGTATGGCCCGGGAATATTATTTCTTTTGACTTAACTTGTTGGGAATAACACATTTCAGGGGTTTCGGAGCGCCGGAACTGTCTGACCCTTGCGACCAAAGATTTTCTTTACCAAAAGCCGTTACATGAAAGAAAACACTCCTCACCGGGAAGACCGGGACCAGATAAGGGAGCTCCTCAGACAGTTTGAAAACCTGAAAAACGGCCGGCACCACACCTTTCTCGAGGAAGAATCCTTTGAAAAGATAATTGAATATTACCAGGAAAAGGAGGACATGTCCGGTGCAATGGAGGCGGCAGAGACAGGTGCGGAACAGTTTCCCTACTCCGCTTCACTGCTGATCAAGAAGGCCGATGTGCTGCTGGCCACCCGCCGTTATAATGAAGTGCTGGCCGTACTGGAACAGGCCGAACTGCTCGACAGCAGCAATATCAACATTTATATACTGAAAACTGATGTTTACCTGGCGCTGGACCAGCAGGAAAAAGCGGTATCGCTGCTCAGGGATGCACTGAACCTTTTTGAAGGGGAAGAGAAGACAGAATTGCTGTTTGAACTGGCTGATGTGTATGATGATTATGAGGACTTTGATAAAGTATTTGACTGCCTGAAAATGGTGCTGGAAGAAGAGCCCACCAATGAAGAGGCATTGTATAAAATATGTTTCTGGACAGACTTTACCGGGCGCAACGAAGAAAGCATCAGGCTGCACCAGGCCATTATTGATGAATATCCCTACAATGAGCTGGCATGGTTCAATCTCGCTGCAGCTTACCAGGGGCTCAAACTTTACGAGAAAGCGATCGATGCATACCAGTATGCTATTACCATCGACGAAAAGTTTGACTACGCCTACCGCAATATGGGGGATGCTTACATCCGGTTGCGCAAATACCGGGAAGCAATAGAAGTGCTGGAAAAGGTTAACGAACTGGCCAAGCCCGAAGAAGTGATATTTGAAGCGATTGGCCATTGCTACGACAGGCTTAGAAACTATGCCCAGGCACGGATATATTACAGGAAAGCCTCGCACATGCGGCCGGATGACAGTAAGCTTTATTACAAGATAGCCTGTACTTATTTCAACGAGGGCCAGTGGAATAGCTGTATGAAGCAACTCGAAACCGCTATGCGCATCCATCGTTCGCAGGCGGAGTATAACCTGCTTGCGGGTGAGTGTAAAATGCAGATGGGCCAATTCAAAGAAGCGATACAATACTTTACCAACGTGGTATCGGTAAGGCCCCGCAGTGCAGCCGGCTGGGAATCACTGTTGCGTTGTCTTTACAAAGGAGGCTATGCAGATGATGTATTGATCCAGGCTGAAGCTGCCTTGCAGGCTACCGGAAACAAACCACTGTTTCTGTTCTATAAAACTGCCGCCCTTTTCAGCACAGGGAAAACAAAGGAAGCGTTGCTTCAACTGGAAACAGCCATGCAGCAGGCTCCTAAGCTGTTGAAAAAATTCATAGAGCTGCATCCGGCCATTTTGCAGAACCAGCAGGTGGTGGACCTGATTGCCCGGTACAGGCGGAATAAGTCAATATGACCCCTGATACGGACAAAAGCCCGGTCAGCAACACTTAGCTGTTTCTTCCCTATTTTTGCGGCCATCTGAAAAGTATAACTGATCAAACTGAACCGCATGAATTTCGATCTTTCCCAGATTCCCGACAGAAACCAGAAACCCCGCCAGTCTGGCATCACCATGGTGATGGACAAGGGATTGAGCCTGGAAGAAGCAAAGAATTTTCTGAGTGTTTGTCATCCACACGTAGATATCGTAAAACTTGGGTTTGGCACCTCTTACGTAACGCCTAACCTTAAGGAAAAGCTTGCCATCTACCGCTCCTACGACATCCCTGTTTATTTCGGGGGCACTTTGTTTGAAGCTTTCCTGATACGCAACCAGTTTGATGACTATATCAGCGTGTGTAAAGAATTTGGCATCAGCTACATGGAAGTAAGTGATGGTTCGATCACTATTCCCCATGCTGAAAAATGCGGATATATTGAAAAGCTTACCAAGCACGGCACCGTACTCAGCGAAGTGGGAAGCAAAGATGCGGCACATATCATTCCTCCCTACAAATGGATCGAACTGATGAAAGCTGAACTGGAAGCAGGCTCTTCTTATGTTATCGCTGAAGCAAGGGAAGCCGGCAACGTAGGTATCTATCGCGGCAGCGGCGAGGTGAGGGAAGGCCTGGTGCAGGAAATATTAACCCAAATACCGGGCGAGAAGGTGATTTGGGAAGCTCCGCAGAAAGCCCAGCAACTTTACTTTATTGAAATTCTTGGCTGCAACGTAAATCTTGGCAACATTGCGCCATCCGAAGTGATACCGCTCGAAACGATGCGTATCGGACTGAGAGGCGATACCTTCGGACTCTATCTCGATAAACAAGCCAGTTCCTGATGCACCTGTTCGGACTAATCGGTCAGCCGCTTACTCACTCCTTTTCAAAAAGGTATTTTACTGAAAAGTTTGAGCAACTGGGGTTAACTGATTACCGGTACGAATTATTTCCGCTTGCTTCCATCAATGAGCTGCCGGCCTTATTACAGGCCAACCCTTCTTTGCAAGGCTTGAATGTGACCATACCTTACAAGAAGCAGGTATTGCCGTTTTTGTCAGCATCATTTTTACCTGAAGGATTGAATGCATGTAATTGTATCCGCATCCGCGATGGAAAAACGGAAGGCTATAATACTGATGTGATCGGGTTTGAAAAAAGCCTGGTTCCTTTACTGAAGCCGCATCATACCCGGGCTATTGTGCTTGGGTCCGGTGGTGCAGCAGAGGCGGTACTGTATGTACTGGATAAACTTGGTATTGATCATCTTACCGTAAGCCGGAAGGCTTCCGGGAATAAGATTATCAACTACAATTACCTCAGTAATGAATTGATCAATTCCTCGACACTGATAATCAATACCACGCCGCTTGGTATGTTTCCACTAGAGGATTCATTGCCGCCAATACCCTACAAATTGCTTACGGATAAGCACCTGCTGTATGATTTGATATACAATCCGGCTAAGACTGCCTTTCTCCGGCTTGGTGAAGAAAAAGGTGCATCTATTAAGAATGGTGAAGAAATGCTGATCATCCAGGCAGAAGAAAGCTGGAAGATATGGAATGCATAAACTTTATTGCTGCATCTTTAGTTTTGCTTCTTCGGGTACTGCCACTATTTTTTTCCTGTTATAATCGTAGCATACCATACCTGTTTTTGCCAGGGCGGCCAGGGTTTTATCTTCTCTTTCCACTTCAAGTTTATATAATAAGTCGAAGCCGATGGTGCTGAAATCTGCAGCGGTTAATGAGGCGGTAACGACATCGCCATAAAACAGCTCTGCCTTAAATTCGATGGCCACATCAGCCATGATAAGTCCGGCGCCGGCAAGGTTCAGTTCCGTATATCCCAGCGCCCTGAAATATTGCATCCTCGCTTCATGAATAATGGAGAGAACGGTATCGTTGCCTACATGGCCACCATAGTTGATATCAGTAATGCGGACGGGAATGCTGCAGCTAAATGAGTATGCAGCAGGGGTATTTATCCTGATCCTTGCCATCTATAATGATTATTTCAAACCGGAAAATAGGTAAAAGAAACGATCAGAGTTCATCGTTTTCCTGGAGTGTATTCAACAGGCTTAATATGTCCATGAAGTTGCCGGGTGAGTGACCTGCCGGTGAGCAGGCGATCTTTTCACGCCATTTGTTTATTTGTTCCATGCACTCCTTGTCCTGTTCTTCGCCGGATACACAGCATACCAGGCTGCTGAGTTTTTTTGACATACGGATAATGTTTCCTTCCGGTGTCATCAGCGTGATGTACCTGTTGGCATCTTTGGTATGTACAGGTATGGAATTGTAGTTCTCATTAATATCAACACTGCGGGTGGTGCCGGCGGGTACGCCAAAATAAAAATCAGCGGCTTGTTTTATTTTACCGGAAGTCCTGGAATCAAGACTGGCATAAGTTCTTTTGCTGGCTTCGAGGGCTGCATCATTTCTTGCATCATCGCTGTTGGCTGTAGCAATGTTCTCTTCCTGTTGTGGTGTTACGTCTTGCTGGTTGGCTTCGGCTTGTTCAACAGCAGGGATATTTTGATCAGGCCCCGGCTTTGTATCCGGCTGTGTGCTGACTGCCACGCTTTCTGCATTTTGTTTTTTATTGAAGAGGCTGATACCGCCCCAGGCAATCAGGGCTATAACAGCCGCGGCTGCAGCATAACGGAAATAGGGGGCCAGTCTTCTTCTTTCGGGGATGGCTGCTTCATGTTCTGCATCCAATGTGGCGGCTATTTTTTTCCAGGTGCCTGCCGGCGGGGCCACTTCGTGGGCGGCCAGTTTGGCTGCAAGTGTGGCGGCACCGGTTCCTTCATCAAGCGAGGTGGCAATTTTATCCCACACTCCTGCGGGTGGAGCCACGGCCAGTTCATATAATTTATCTGCGTATTGTCTGTCGCCGGTGGATTGTTCCAGTTCTGCAGCAATCTTATCCCACACACCTGGCGGCGGGGGAACTTCCATGCTCAATAATTTATCCTGGATCTTGCTGCTCATTGTTTCGATGTTACTCCTCTGTGCTTGTCGATGTGTGTACGGACCATATCCTGCAGGATGACCTTTGCCCGGGACAATTGGGATTTACTGGTGCCTTCGCTGATGCCGAGCATATCGGCAATTTCTTTGTGGGTATAGCCTTCCACCACATACAGGTTGAATACGGTGCGATACCCGGGTGACAGTTCCTGTACCAATGCCATAATGTCTTTTACGCCAAGATTGTCCAGTACAGAAGTGTATTTGCCTTCGATGGTATTTTCTTCCTTTTCTGTTACCGGCATCATGTAGCGCTTGCGGCGAAAGTGTTCGATGGCGGTATTCACAAAAATGCGGCGTACCCATCCTTCGAAGGAGCCTTCGCCCCGGAAACTGTCCAGCTTTTTAAAGACCTTGATAAATCCTTCTTGTAATATATCCTCGGCTTCGGCTGCATTGCCGGCGTAGCGCAGGCAAACGGCATACATCCTGGGGGAGAAGCGGCGGTACATTTCTTCCTGCATCCGCCGGTTGTCTTCCTTACATCCGTTTATAAGGTCGGTCTCGCTGATATTTTGGTTGCGTTCGGGAGTCAAAATCAGTGGTTTATTTTATAGGTATTCAAAAATGCTACCAACTTTTCTGTTGCCTTTGCCCGGTGGCTGTATTGTGCTTTCTCCGCCCTGCTCATTTCTGCAAAGGTTTTGGCGGCGCCATCCGGAATGAAAACCGGGTCATAACCAAAGCCTTCTGCACCTTTCTGTGCTGCTGTTATATGTCCCTTGCAAATGCCTTCAAACTGAGTTTCCTGCCCGTCTATTAACAAGGATATAACTGTCCGGAACTGAGCCGACCGGTCTTCTTTACCCGCCAAATTACTCAAAAGCAAATCAATATTATCATCCGAAGAGCGGTTATCACCTGCATAGCGGGCACTTTTTACTCCCGGTGCACCATCAAGGGCACTTACTTCCAGCCCGGTATCCTCGCTGAAGCAATTGGTGCCTGTCATATCGAAGATGGTGCGGGCCTTGTGGGTGGCGTTGGCTTCCAGTGTATCGTGAGGTTCGGGTATATCGATATCAATACCGGCTTCACGGAGGGTGATGAGTTCAAACTCACCGGTGATAAGGGGCCGGAGTTCATCTATCTTATGCCGGTTATTGGTGGCAAATATCAGTTTCAACAGCGCAGTTTTTGTTTTGTAAAAGATCAAAGATTAAACAGCCGCTTCAGGCATACCCACAGTTTACTTTTTTCCACCCGGTCGTTTTCCAGGTCTGGCAGGGAAGGAGCATACAGAAAAGTACAACCGGCAAAGGGCTGCAACTGGTAATACGGAAAGCTGACAGGCAGGCCAAAATCCGCGGGATTTACTGCAAACAGCAACACCACCTTACTGTTGAAATGTGATACCAGTTCTTTATACCCGGCACCGGGATGGGTGTGCAGGTTCAGGATGGCCACATCTGCCAGTGTCAGTTTACAGGCCCCGAGCACACCGGTGAGAAAGGTGAGTTCATTATCTGCGAGGTAAGTGATGCCGGGATTATCCACCACCACCAATATATTCCGCTGGTTATTGCCCAATGTTTTCCAGGCGGTATCCGGCTTATCGGTACGGGCGGGACCGGTTTCGGCTGGCGGGGCAACGGCCTGTTGCACTACGGATGAAGTCTTTTCATCAATAAGGGTACTGCCATACAGGTCGGCCACCACTTTAGCACTTAATTCTATGTGATTTATATCCATATTCCGGTTGATAAATCCGCTAATGGGTGTTAGCTTTTTTTCGTTTCTTTGACCCGGTAAAAATAACCTTTTATGACGGCAGCTATGGACATTTCCATTACAAAAGCAGAACGGAGCAAATTACAGGACCTGAACCTCGAAAACCTTCCCTTTGGTAAATATTTTACCGATCACATGCTGGAAGCTGATTATGAGAATGGCGAGTGGAAGAATATTGAGATCAAACCTTACCAGCCATTGCTGCTGAATCCATCCCTGGCGGCCCTTCATTATGGCCAGGCCATTTTTGAAGGCATCAAAGCTTATAAAGACCCCGATGGCAATGCGTTTATTTTCAGACCGCAGGATAATTTTACCCGTTTCAATATTTCTGCTGAAAGAATGCAGATGCCACA
>JAEUVM010000404.1 GCA_016787125.1 Chitinophagaceae bacterium
GGTGGAACTACATGGGAAAGTGTTACCGACGGTCTTTCAAACCCTGGTGTGGCAGGTGTGGTTGTCAGTCCTACCAACGGAAATATTGTGTATGTACTAACCGGTGACGGAGATTCTTACAGTCCCGGCTACCTTGTATACGACTACGGCTCTTCAAGGCCAAGTATTGGAGTATTTAAATCAACAGATGGCGGCAACAGCTGGACACAAACAGGTTCGCTGTATACCGGTGGTGACTATGAAGGACACGAACTTGCCATTTCACCAACAGACGGTAATCACCTGCTGGCAGCAACCAGCCAGGGTATCTATCGCACCACCAATGGTGGTACCACCTGGACACAGGTAAAAACCGGTGAACACTGGGATGTGGTATTTAAGCCGGGCAGCAATACAACCGTTTATGCCAGCAGCGGCAGCGGCATTTTTTATTCAACCGATGGAGGAGTAACCTGGAATACCGCCACTACCGACTTTTCGGTAGCCGCAGCCGGAAGGATACAACTGGCCGTATCACCAGCCAATACAAACTATGTATATGCTATCGGCGGTGCCACTCCGGCAGCCGGACAGTTTACAGGAATATTCCGCAGCACCAACAGCGGTGTAAGTTATACCCGCCGTTGTAATACGCCCAATGTACTCGGATCAGAAGAAAATGGACTGGATGCGAATAACCAGGGCGCATACGACCTTGGCATTACGGTAAAACCTTCAGATGAAAACTATGTGGCCACCTGCGGACTCAATGTATGGGTAAGCAATGGAAGCAATGGCGCTTCCTCCATGGTGTGGAGTACAAAATACAGGGAAGGATATGCAGGGGCGGCCAATAAATACATTCACCCGGATGTGCATGCAGTGGCCTACAACCCGCTTAATGATAACCTGTATGCAGCCACTGATGGCGGATTTTACCGCAGCACCGATGATGGTACCAGCTGGACAAATCTCAGCGCCGGGTTGATTACATCTCAGTTCTATGGTATGGCAATGCGGGATGCGGATGCCGATGGAGATGCAGATGGCCTTCAGATATTGGCAGGAGCGCAGGATAATGGAATAAAGCACCGCACAGTCGCCGGTCCCACCGTATTCAATCACGTTATCTGTTGTGATGGATACGGTAGCGCCATCAGTCCCGACGATCCTGATGTGATGTATTATAACATCAACAGCAATTTCTACCG
>JAEUVM010000423.1 GCA_016787125.1 Chitinophagaceae bacterium
TACGAAAAAGAACTCGCCGTACTCAAAGCACAGCAACAGGAACGGGAACGTATCTCAGCAGATATGCACGATGAACTCGGCGCCGGCATGACAGCCATCCGCCTGATGAGTGAAATTGCCCGCAATAAAATGAAAGACAACACACCTCCCGAAATAGACCGCATCTCCTCCTCCGCCAACGAAGTGCTGAACAAGATGAACGCCATCATCTGGAGTATGAACAGCGGCAACGATACCGTGGATAACCTCGTATCATACATCCGCTCCTACGCCTATGAATACTTTGAAAACACACCGCTGGAATGTAAAGTGGTGACCCCCGGACAAATACCGGCCAAAGAACTCAGCGGCGATAAACGACGCAACATCTTTCTTTGTGTAAAAGAAAGCCTCAACAATGTGCTGAAACATTCACACGCCACATCCGTCACCATAGGAGTAAGCACCGGCGACAAACTGATCATTACCATTCACGATAACGGCCCGGGCATCGACCTGCAGAAATTAAGACAGTTTGGAAACGGGCTGAAGAATATCACCCGCCGCATGGAAAGTATCGGCGGCCATTTCAACATCGAAAATAATAACGGAACCATCACAAGACTCGAACTCCCCATCTGATCATTTCTTCTTCAGCAGCGCCACCAGCAATAATACCCAACCAATGATAAAGAAGAAACCACCAACCGGCGTTACCGGACCGGCAAACTTAGCCGCATCACTTCCCTGTATCTTCAAAAAAGTAAGAAGATATAGCGAACCGGAGAAAAGCAAAATACCAGCAACAAAACAGGAATAGATCCATTTACTGTAACGGCTGCTCAAATAAGTAGTCAGCGCCCCAACACCCAGCAAGGCCAGCGCATGATACATCTGGTACTGCACAGCGGTATTATACCCGTGCAATATCTTTTCATCCGAAGTGATCTGCTGCAACCCATGAGCACCAAAAGCACCAAGGGCCACAGCCAGTCCGCCAAAAACGGCAGCAGCAATAAGAGAAGGTCTATGCATGGAAAATTTTATCGATCAATTGGTCTAAATGCACCGGTTCATCACAAACTTTAAGCTTTGCCTGCTCATAATAAATCCTCCGGTCAGCAAACTTTTTACTGATAAACCCCTTCAGCTGTTCATCAGCCAGGTCTTTTATCAGCGGACGGCTGTTCTTTTCTCTTACCAGCCTTTCAAACAAAATATCAGGCGGCGTATTGATCCAAACAGTGACACCGGCGCCATTCATGTATTCAATGTTGTTGAAATAACAGGGAGTGCCGCCGCCACAAGCCATGATGAAGTTGTCATGACTTTCAGCAATAATATGCAACACCTCTTTCTCCATCTGGCGAAACTGCTCCTCGCCATCCTCCGCAAATATCTCCGGAATGGATTTCCCCGCCTGCTCCGCCACCTGCACATCCAGGTCAAAAAAACGCATCCCGAGCTTTTCACTCAGCATCCGTCCCCAATACGATTTCCCGGAACCCATAAAGCCAATCAGGAAAATTTTCATGCTATTGTATTACTACGAGCTATTAGCTTATAGCCATTAGCTATGAGCCACGAACCATGAACTATGAACCATCAGCTATGAACCATCAGCTATGAACCATGAGCTATAAGCCATGAACCATGAACTATGAACCATTCCCGATTCCCAATTCCCCATTCACTACTTAAAGGCGTTCATCCCCGTCACATCCATCCCCGTTATCAGCAAATGAATATCATGAGTACCCTCATAAGTGATCACACTCTCCAGGTTCATCATGTGGCGCATCACAGGATATTCACCCGTAATGCCCATACCACCCAGCATCTGTCTGGCATCGCGGCAGATATTGGTGGCGATCTCGCATGAATTTCTTTTCGCCATACTAACCTGCTGCGGCGTGGCCCTGCCCTCGCTCATCAGCACACCCAGCCGCCAGTTCAGCAATTGCGCTTTCGTGATCTCCGTGATCATTTCCGCCAGTTTCTTTTGCTGCAACTGGAAACCACCGATCGGTTTGCCAAACTGCTCCCTTTCCAATGAATAACGCAGCGCCGTATCATAACAATCCATCGCCGCACCGATCACGCCCCAGGCAATACCATACCGGGCCTTGGTGAGGCAGCCAAGCGGACCCTTCAAACCTTTTACATTGGGAAAAATATTTCCCTTCGGCACTTTTACATTGTCAAATACCAACTCACCGGTCGCAGAAGCCCGTAAGCTCCATTTGCCATGCGTCGTGGGAGTGCTGAAGCCTTCCATACCACGCTCCACAATAAGACCCTGGATCTCACCAGCCTCATTCTTCGCCCATACCACCGCCACCTGCGAGTAAGGAGCATTGCTGATCCACATTTTGGCGCCGTTCAGTACCACATGATCGCCCGCATCTTTGAAATTGGTAAGCATACTGCTGGGGTCGCTGCCATGATTAGGTTCGGTCAAACCAAAACAACCCAGCCATTCACCACTTGCCAGTTTAGGGAGGTATTTCTTCCGCTGCGCTTCACTGCCATATTGGTAAATGGGAAACATCACCAGCGAACCCTGCACAGAAGCGGTAGAGCGAACACCACTGTCACCCCTTTCCAGTTCCTGCATCATCAGGCCATAAGAAATATAATCAAGTCCGCCACCGCCATACTCCACCGGCACCGTAGGCCCAAAACACCCCAGGTCGCCCAACTGCTTCACGATCTGCTCCGGAAACTCCGCCCGCTGGGCATAATCTTCGATAATGGGAGAAATCTCTTTCTTTACATAACTGCGGACAGATTCACGGATCAGTTTATGTTCTTCAGTAAGCAATTCATCCACCAGGAAATAATCAGGACTCTGAAAAAGGTCTGTACGGGCTGCCATCGTCTTATATTATTAGTAAGTTGAATAGAAAATCAATCGCTGCCGCAAAGGTAAAGCTTTGCCCTATACACCATTTTTGATTTTAGATTTTGGATTTTCGATTATTGCCCACCTGCCCCGGCCATCCGGGATTCCCATTCCCTATTTCCCCATTTTCACATTTTCACATTTTCACATTTTCATATTTCCCCACCTGTCCCGGCTATCCGGGATTTTCACACCTGTCCCGGCTATCCGGGATTTTCATATTTCCCCATTTCCCCATTTCCACATTATCTTATTTCCCATGCAACATTCTCTCCACCTGTCCGTATATAGTAAAAAGCCAACTGATTGGAACTGACAGCAGCCCTGTATTATGACGAACTGGTAGCCCGGTGCAAACAAGGCGATGTACGCAGCTATGAACTGCTGTATAAGCAATACGCCAAGGCCATGTACAATACCAGTCTGCGGATCGTAAACAACAGGGCCGATGCCGAAGATGTGCTCCAGGAAGCTTTTGTGGCAGCCTTCCGCCTCGAAAACTTTGATTTCTCTTCCACCTTCGGCGCCTGGCTTAAGAGAATAGTGATAAATAAATCCATCGACACCCTCCGCCGACGCCACATGGTGGTGGTGGAATACGAGGAAACAGCCTTTCAGCACCTGCCCGAACCGGAAGAAGAGAATACCGGACACCTGCAATTGAAAACCGAAGCCATCAAAAAGGCAATGACCTTACTGCCCGGCGGCTACCGCACCGTATTAAGCCTCTATCTCTTTGAAGGATATGATCATGATGAAATAAGCAGCATACTGAATATCACACCATCCACCGTACGAACACAATACCACAGGGCCAAACTAAAACTATTGCAGCTATTGCAAAAAGGAGGAATGAAATGAGCGACCAGCTAAAACAATTTATCGACCAAAACCGGGAAGCATTCGACACCGACTCACCCGCCCCCGGTTTATTTAAAAAAATAGCACAAGATATACCCGGACATCCGAAACATTCCGGCTTGCACGCTGCCCGCAAATGGAAATGGGCCGCCGCAGCCGCCATCGCCGCACTGATGATACTCGCCATCACCTGGTGGGCCACCACCCGGCAGCAAACCCCACCACCCGTGGCAAAAGATACCACACCACTACCCGAAGAAGAAATGGCCGGCCAGGTAAACCCTGAATATGCCAGCCAGATCAGCCACTTCCGGCAAATGATCGGCCTAAGTAAAAATGAATTAAAACAATTAGAAAAAGATAATCCGCAACTGTACCACCAGTTCGTCACCGATATCAGCGAACTGGACAGCGCCTATCAAACCCTGAAAACAAACCTGCCGCAAAATCCCAACAAGGAAATGCTGCTCGAAGCCATGATTCAGAATTTACAACTGCAGAGTGAATTACTGAACAGGCAATTACAGATCATCAAACAAATAAAACAAAAAGGAAAAAATTATGAAAGTTAAATTCACCCCCATAACCCTGCTGCTCATCGCCCTCTTCAGCATCAGCAGCCTCTCTGCACAGGAAAAGGAGAAGCATGAACCGAAATACAAAAAAAACAAAAGCTACTCCAAATCCTATTCACTCAGCAGCAGCGATAAGATCGAACTCAGCAACCAGTTTGGCGAAATGAAACTGGTAACCTGGGATAAAAACGAAATAAAAGTAGACGCCACCATCACGGCAAAATCCGATGATGAACAACGGGCACAGGAAATACTCGACCGCATCGGAATCAACGACAGCAAAAGCGGGGGCACAGTATCCTTTACCACAAAATTTAAAGACGAAAAGAAAACCTGGAACAAAAAAGAAAAAGGATACAGCGAAGGAATGGAGATCAACTACCTCGTTTATCTCCCTGCCGGCAACACACTCAACGCCTCCAACCAGTTTGGCAAAATGATCGTTCCCGATTATAATGGCGAAGCCACCCTCACCAGCAAATTCGGCAGCCTCACCGCCGGAAAGATCACCAACGGAAAAGAAGTGAATGTGGAATTCGGTGAAGCCGAAATACAACAACTCAACGGCGGCCGCCTCACCATTAAATTCTCCGAAGGCACCGTCAAAAAACTGGGCGGCACCGTACGCTCCAACCTCGAATTCTCACAGGTAAAACTGGAAATAGATAATGATGCCCGCTCACTGGAAGTTGACAATTCCTACTCCACTGTTTACCTCGACCTGGATAAGAATATGTCGGCCACTTACAATATACATACCTCCCACGGCGACTTCATCAACAAAACATCTTTCAACATTAAAAAGGAAGAAGAGGAGGGTAAACATTATGGCCCCGACTTCACCAGCCAGTACAATGGCACTTCCGGAAACGGCGCCTGCAAAATAAAAGTAAAATCCAGCTTCGGCGAGATCATCGCCGGCCACGATATGCAGGTAGACCTTTCAGAAAAAAAGAAACATAAAGGCACAAAAGCAAAAACCATCTGACCTTTCAGATA
>JAEUVM010000445.1 GCA_016787125.1 Chitinophagaceae bacterium
ATAAATTAGGCAAAGTGCAGCCGGTATTTGGGGCAGGTATCAATGTTTCCTATGGCCGCCATTTCTCACTCAGCACAGGATATTATTCCGTAAGGAAAATATATAAGGCAGAAGCGGCTGATTATAAATTCCCGACCAGGCCTTATCACTACAACTACCTGTTTGAAATAGATGGTAATTGTAAGGTTATTGAAATACCGATAACGCTGAACTGGGCCTTTAATGAGAAGCAAAAAGGAAGCTGGTTTGTATCAGCCGGTGCCTCTTCATTCCTGATGAAGCGGGAGACCTATGATTATATGTATAAATATCCATCAGGGCAGGTTACCAAATACACCAAGCAGTTTGGCAATAAGAACCAGCATATCTTTTCAGTGATGAGTCTTTCGGGTGGCTACCGGTATAACCTGAGCAAATCTGTATTTGTATCGGCAGAGCCTTACGTTAAGATACCACTGAAAGGGGTAGGGGCAGGCAAACTGAACCTGAACAGCGGTGGAGTGCTGTTTACGATCGGTATTAAACCATTCTGATAAAAAGTATCGAGAGATTACTGGCCCCAGCGAAAGGACTGATTTTTCAGGCCGGCAAGATCTATCACCCTGTCAACTACGGTAGCAGCCACTTCTTCAATCGTTTTGGGTTTGCTGTAAAATGAAGGTGTTGCCGGACAAATAATACCGCCTGCCAGTGTCACTGTTTCCATATTCCGTATGTGGATGAGGTTGTAGGGAGTATCTCGAACAACACAGATCAGTTTTCTTCTTTCTTTCAAAATCACATCAGCAGCCCGGGTGATCAGGTCATTCGATATGCCTGTTGCTATACGGCCCAGGGTGCCCATGGAGCAGGGAATGATTATCATGGTATCAAACTGTCCCGAACCAGAAGCAAATGGAGCATTGAAATCATTGGTGGTATAGTATTTAACCGGGAAGGATGACCATTTATCATTTTCGAGTTCGGTCTGCCATACTGTTTTTGCATTCTCTGTCAGCACAACAGCGAGTTCATTCCACTGGTCTTTGAGTAAAACAAGTTTCTTTAAGAGTCCTTCTGCATAAACAGAACCGCTGGCTCCAGTAATGGCAATCACAATTTTTTTCATAGTTGTATAACCCGGCAAAACTGCACAATGTTGACGAAAGTTAACTTTATTTACGCAATCGTTTGCGAGCTCTTTGCATAAAAAAAGCACTAGTACATTTCAGTGTCCGGACATTGAGTTCAGTCAATAAATCGTGTTTTACGGACATATTTTGCTTTCCGGGGCAAAAAATGGCGCTCAAATATTTTGTGTTATTCTTTTATTAACGATATTAGCCCTGAATTTTCATAGGATAAGGTTTAATGGTTAATGGTTTTTGATTAGGGCCCCCCGATTTCGCATCGGGGGTCTTTTTTTTACAGGCACCCCAACGGTTTATCCCCCTTACTTATAGCTAAAAACCCCGCTTTCAAAGCGGGGTTTTTAATATAGCATGCCTGGTTAAGTTTATCAGAAACCCCTTGGTTGTTTGGCTGGCGTACCGGCTTGCTGGGTATTGGAATTCCCCATGTTTTCCAGTATCCAGTTGGTCATTTTGCTCCATAAATGGAAGGTGGTGTTGTCCATTTGTCCGCCTATACCATGATTTTTATTGGGGTAATAAGCGCTTTCAAAATCAATATTGCTTTTTACCAGGGCCGAGATCATTTGTGTGGCGTTCTGGAAGTGAACATTGTCATCTGCCGTGCCATGAATGATCAGGTATTTCCCTTTGATCCTGTCTGTAAAATTGATTGGCGAATTTTCATCATAGCCTTTCGCATTTTCTTCGGGTGTACGCATGTACCGTTCTGTATAAATATTATCATAATAACGCCAGTTGGTAACGGGTGCCACAGATACGGCAGCGCTGAAAACCTCATTTCCTTTTGTAATGGCAAGGGCACTCATAAAGCCTCCGTAGCTCCAGCCCCAATGACCAATATTATTCGCATCCACAAAGGGAAGTTTACCCATATATTTTGCGGCATCAATCTGGTCTTCTATTTCGAATTTGCCCAGTTGCAGGTATGTTTTCTTCTTAAACTCTTCACCACGATAGCCGGTGCCGGTATTATCCACACTTACCACGATAAAACCTTTTTGAGCCAGCAACTGGTGCCAGGCACTTACTGCACCAAAACGGTTGGCCACCTGTTGTGAACCCGGACCGCCATAGTTGCAAAACAATACCGGGTATTTTTTGGCTGGATCAAAATCAGCAGGTTTCAGCATCCACCCATTGAGGGTATCTCCCTTGCTGTTGGGAACCCGGATAAATTCAGCCTTTCCATAACCATACTCTTCTGTTTTAGCTTTCAGTTTGGCACTTTCGTTCACGGTCTTTTCAAGCGATGCGCTGATAACTTTCTTTTTGCTCACTGATATTTTATTCAGCGTCACTGTTTGTGGCGTATTCAGGTCTGAACGGAAGTCATAGAATTTTGTAAAATCATCATTCAATTCCACCCGGTGCCATCCCTCGCCCTGGGTAAGCTGGTAGGTCTTTTTGCCATCAAAATCGGTTACAAACAGGTTACGGTCCATAGGCCTTGGATAGGCCATTGTATAATAAATACGGCGGTTGGTTTCATCAACACCGTTTACATCAGTTACTTCATAGTTGCCTTTTGTTACCTGCGTTTTTGTTTTGCCGTCCAGGCTGTAGAGATACAGGTGTCTGAAACCATTCATTTCACTGGTAAAAAGATAATTTTTACGGTCTTTCAAAAACCACCAGTCGTCGTTGATCTCAACAAAGTATTTATTCTTTTCCTGGTAAAGGGTGGAACTGTTGCCGGTAGCGGCATCTGTAAGCAACAGTTTAAGGTCGTTCTGGTGACGGTTCATCCAGTACACTACCAGTTTGCTGTCGTCTTTTGTCCACTTGATACGGGGTATATAAATATCACCCTGCTCATATTGCGCTTTAGCTTTGGTACCGGCAGCTACATTGTATACGTAAATATCCACCGTTGAATTACCGTCACCGGCCTTTGGATATTTATAGCGGTAATCCTTATTATGAGCATTATCATAAATGGTCATGTTGTATTCCTTCACGTTGGTTTCATCAAACCGGTAATAAGCGAGGTAGCTGCCATTCGGGCTCCAGTCGTATGCCCGGGTGAATTCAAACTCTTCTTCGTACACCCAGTCGCAGTTGCCATTGATTACATAGTTCCATTTTCCGTCAGTCGTTACCGGTGTGGTATTACCGGAGGTAATATCATAGATGTACAGGTTATTTTCTTTTACAAAAGCCACTTTACTGCCATCCGGAGAAAAAGTTGGGTGCAGTACTTTTTCATCAGCCAGCTTCGTGAGTTTTTTTGTATTGGCATCATACAGGTATACAAAAGCTTTGGAAGAGCGGCGGTAAATCTGCTCGTTGCCTTTTTTCAGCAATACAAGGTTTGGAAAGGCGGCATTGTATATCTCAGCCTCAGGGTTGCCAAAGGGCTTGCCTGTTTCATCTTTCAAATCGTCAAATTTGAATTCCGGATCCTTGCTTGCCTGGCCAAAATCAGCCCTGACGAATTCTCCCCTGAAAGTGCCTTTTTTATAAATATCTTCCAGGGTGATGCTTTTCTTTTGTGCCATTGCCAGTACCGGCAACAGGAGCAGTATCAGTATAAACTTTCGCATATGATATATATGAAATTTTAAGCAGTAAATGTAATGTAAAGGCGCCAAAAGTACCTGCCGGTGGTGTAAATGCAATACAGGCCCAGTTAACAATCCAAAACGGCTGCCAACATCATTTAAAGCGGCCGGGAGAAAACAGCTTCTCAAAAATTAAGGTCTTCCGGCTCCCCGTTCAGCTGCCGGCCTTTTAGGATGCCCTGATAATACATGTCACGAATATATTTATTCTTTTTGCCATTGGGAGGAAAGCTGATGCCCATACTCCTGCTCATTTCATATTGTTCATACGCCGTATCCAGAGCTTCAGTAATTTTTTTACGTTTATATTTCTCTACGGTGATGCGAAGGCCTTCACGCCAGTCGGAATGCGGTTCCATGGCAACTGATGAGTCAGCGTTCAGCAGTGTTTCCACCATATCCATATATTCTTCCTTCACATCGAACATGTTGTTTACTTTCACATAATTCTGGTAGTGTTTCAAGGTATATATATCATCAAAAAGGCGAATGAATTCTTCTGCATCTTCATACGATGACAAGAAAGGCCGGGTATCCCTTGGATTGTCTTCTTGCTCTGTTTTGTTTTTTTCATCATTATGCTGTCTCCATTTATCCATGTAATACTCCTCCTTTGCACCCCTTGTATCGGGCAAGAGCAACAGCACCTGGTTGCCGGTACAGGCGTTGTGGTAGTCATACCAATCCGGGAAGTCAATATCACCGTTTCCTGTTTGCTGGCTTTCCTTCAGTTCTTCATAATTCTGCCAGTCATAATCATGATTCCACCAGCTATCATTCAGGTCTGCATTTTCGCTCGTAAGATATTGCTTGTACATGGCTATATCGTCCGGGGTCACGGGCGGAAGGAAGGAGCAGTTCATTATTTCCATACTCAGTTCCATAAAATCAAAACTTAGCTCCACACCCGGCAGGGTGATCTGTTCGGCCCTCCACTGGCATTGAAGATCAAATAGTTTTTTTTGCTGGATCACCTGCAGTTGTTTACTGGCCATAGACAGCCAGTATGCTTCATCATCCTGCGCCATTCTTTCGTAGAAGTCAGCCTGTTCGTACCATCTGATCTTATCTTCAATATAACGTTCTTTAAAACTTTCCGCCGAGGTAGCGCTGTACCTGTCAAAGAAGGCTTTTATTTTTTCGTTGTGTTCGAATACCTCCAATAAGTTGGCTTCGAGATCTTCCTGCCACCCGGTTACATTGGTTTTCACCTTTCTTATTTTCATACAATAAAAATTGAGATGAACACTATTTACAAAAAATAATGAGGGAGATTATCAGTGGGGATTATAAAAATAGGCCAAAATCCGGGAGACTCAAAATTACTTTTTGAAGAGCAGGTGAAACGCGGTTTTGAAGGACTGTTTCAGTGTGGCAAAGAAAATATGCAGGTCGAGCAGGAAGCTTGCCTTCCGTACATACATCGCATCCCAATAATAGCGGATGATGATGCTTTCATAGTCTGCAGTAGGGCCGTGATAGCCATTGATCTGGGCAAGACCGGTTACGCCGGGTCTCACCAGGTGCCTGAAAGAATAGGAAGAAATTACAAAAGAAAAGCGGATACAATCAGCCACCATGTGCGGCCGGGGCCCGATCACACTCATCTGGCCCAGCAATACATTTACAAACTGAGGTAATTCGTCTATATTGGTATGGCGTAAAAAGCGGCCAATTTTTGTAATTCGTTCATCGTTTTTTTCAGCAGGTACTTCGTCGGCCTCGTCATTCATTACCATGGTGCGGAATTTGTAACAATAAAAAGGCTTGCCATGGCGCCCGATCCTTCTTTGGCGGAAGAAAACAGGCCCGCGGGAATTCAGTTTGATCGTAAGGCCGAGAAGGGGAACCAGCCAGCTGAGCAGCAATGCAATTACCAGGAAAGAGAAGAAAATATCGAACCCTCTTTTAGCCAGTAAATACTTCTTTCGGCTGGCAACGAAACTTCGGATTATGCCGTTCTGATGCGGGTGTTGCCAGCTGGCGGGTAATGATTTAATACTTGTATGTTTGGGAACGATATTCAAGTGCTGACAATAAGCTTTGATACGAAAACTTAATCGGCTGTGGCATTAAAAAGGTTGCCAATATAATGCACGACACAAGATACGGCATACAATCCCCGGGAATTACAGAAACACCCTTCAGGTTGCCCGAAGAAGGGGTGCTGGCCACCCTTGCCTATTTTGATCTTTTCGATTACCCGCTCACCAAAAAGGAGATATACCAGTTCATGCCCTTTTCAATGCAGCAGGAACATTTACCCGGATTGCTTGATGAACTGGTATGCAGGCAGGTTATTTTCCTTTTTAATGGCTACTACCTGCTGAAGAATGACCCCGCCCTCGTTCTGCGCCGGACAGAAGGTAACGAAAGGGCCCGCCTGCTGCTGGAGAAGGCCCGGAAGATCGGGCGTTTTCTCTACCAGTTTCCTTTTGTAAGGGCAGTGGGTGTATCGGGTTCCCTTTCCAAAAATTTTGCAGATAAAGATGCCGATATCGACTTCTTCATCATTGCAGCAAAGAACCGACTGTGGCTGGCCCGCACCTTTATGCATATCTATAAGAAATTCACTTTCCTGGCCGGGCGGCAGCATTACCATTGCATGAATTATTACATTGATGAAGAAGCATACGACCTGCCGGAGAAAAATATTTTTACTGCTATTGAAATAAAAACATTACTACCTGTTTGCGGAGACGGTACCATGCGGGCATTTTTTATGGCAAATAAATGGGCCGACCAATGGTTGCCCCAATGTGATTATCGGTTACAGCCGGTTGCTGATCCGAATGCAACCTGGTTCAAGCGGGCGGGTGAGTGGTTGTTCAAGGGTAAAGCCGGACAACGGCTCGAAAATTTCTTTTACCGACTGACAGCAAGCCGCTGGAAAAGAAAAGAACGCCAGGGAATGAAAAATGATAAGGGCATTAAAATGGGACTGATCACAGACCCGCATTTTGCCCGGTCAAACCCGGGCGGCTTCCAGGAGCAAATTCTCCGGTTGTACAAAGAAAGGTTGTCAGTAGTGTTGCAAAAAGAGGATAGCCGGCAACTTATTGTTTCTTCCGTAAAGTGATAATGTAATAATCGCCCACAACCCGCCACGGCCAGCCAGCTTTCCATTTGTCTTCTTTTTTTTGTAACCACTTATACAGCCGGGGACGTTTTTCTGCAAAGTTTTCCATGTACGAAGGAGGTACGATGGTGCAAAGCCCTTCCAGGCGGCAAACCTCAAAAGTGGTCTTCATTCTTTTCCTTATAAAAGAAGGGTTATAGTACCAGCAACGAAAATACTGTCCTTCAATATGAGCACGGGCACCCTTTCGTCCTGCAAACCTGCGGAAAGCGGTTTTGAATTTCCCTTTCAGCAATAAAAGAAATTCCCAAAGACAGAACCTTGGTAATATGACCATGGTAACATGGCCACCCGGTTTCAGCAGGTGTTGAAAGGAATCGAGTACTTTTTCCAGCCTGCCGGTACAGTTGAGCCCGGCAAAGTTTGAAAAAATATGGTCATAAGGGCCGGGATGCTGCAATGTTTCCAGTTCGGTGAAGGAACATTGCTCGTGAGTGATATGCCCGTTCAGGCCTGCTGCTTTTACTTTTGTTTCCAGTTGGGCCAGCATGGCTGCTGAAATATCTGTGGCATGTACCTGATGACCTTTACCGGCAAAATACAATGCATCTTCACCGGTGCCGGCATTAAGCTCCAGTATTCTTGAAGCCGGCTGCAGAAAAAACTCCGTATGTTCCCTTACTCTTTTTCGTTTGTAGCGGATAATTGTATCGGGTCCGTACAGCTCATCAAAAATTGGCGCTTGTTTGTCAAAAGCGCCGGCTGCTTTTTGTTCAGCCATCTGCTGCGGACTCAATGGTTCATTGTTTCCAGTCGCTGAAGTTTTAGCCGGGCTATCCATGCAGAAGGTGTATAATAGAGCAATGATACTGCTTTTTTAATGCGGGTAAACCGGGCGGAGCCTGGCCTGCGGAATATAGTACGCACCGCTTCCAGGGCCAGATGTTTGCGGTAGCTTTTGTGCACATAGCGGTGCAGTTGTTTGTAAAATGCCGGTGCGTAAGTATTGCGGAACATCAGGGCCAGTTCATCCGAGTCGGTCCAGTTGGCTTTTTCATGCAACTGTGCTTTTACTTTTTCATAAAAAGAAGTGCCCGGAAGCGGATAGGATACCGAAATGCCGATCTCGTATGGCAACAGGGTGTTTATCATGTTGATAGTTCGGATGATATCTTGCCGTGTTTCGCCGGGGTAACCAAACTGGATAAAGAAAGAAGGATTGATGCCATGTTTTTTCAACATGCGGGTCGCTTCAAAGATCTGTTCCACCCGGGTGCCCTTATCCATCGCATCCAGTATTTTTTGTGAGCCGCTTTCGGCGCCCATCCAGATGTTTTCGCAGCCGGCCCTCGCCAGGTCGTGTATGTAATCGTCTTGCAGTAAAAGGTCAGCACGGGCCTGTATCTTGAAGCGGAAACGGATATTTTCCTCTTGCACCAGGTTGGCAAACTCATGCACCCAGCCGGGCTTCAGTCCGAAGATGTCGTCGCAAAACCAGATATGGTCAAACCCGAACTTTTCTTTCAGCAGTTTTAGTTCCTTTACGACGTTTTGTGGTGAGCGGGTATTGTACCGGTTACCATAGATAGGTTTGGCGCACCAGTTGCATTTGAAAGGGCATCCACGGGTGGTAGCCATATTCATGGAGAAGTAGCCTTTGTGTTTGAGCCATGTTTTCCGGTAAGGCGCCATATCAATAATATCCCATGCAGGCAATGGCAGTTCATCCAGTTCTTTCAATACAGGGCGGCGCATCGTTTTTATCACGGCACCTTTTTGCCGGAAAGCAAGCCCGGGAATGGACAGCATATCTGTTTGCTGCCTGTTTACTGCATCCACCAGTTCTGCCAGGGTTTGCTCGGCTTCACCCAATATGACAAAGTCGGCACCCTGCTCCAGGTATTTTTCAAAATGATCAGTGGCATCAGAACTCGACACGATCACCGTACACCCTTTTTGCCTGGCAAATTGCATCATCTCAAAAGCTGCCTCCCTCATATTGGTGAGGCACATTTTGGTGAGGTAGTTAAAGCCATCATCATACACCACAAAGAAATCCGGATCATGTTTTTGCAATGGCAGAATCACTTCTTCCGGGCCGTAGGCAAACATGGTATCGAGCAGGTGTACTTCATGTCCCTTTTCCCGCATCAGCGCTGCGGCATACAAGGTGCCGATAGGAGCGTAAGGAGCTCCTGTGGCCCATTGCTTAGGGTCAAAACGCATGAAATAGGAATGGGAGAAAAGTATCTTGCTCATCTTTTGAATCAGGTAGTTTTTGTTTTTGGCGAAAGGTTCAGGTAACACACACATTTCACACAGGTGGCATCAGTCTGCACATCCAGGTTTTTCCGGAATCGGATGCTTTCATCACTGTTGAGTATTTCTTCGAGCCTGCTTTCACGGATATTGCCTTGAGCGGCATGGAAAAAACAAGGCCTCACCATCCCGTCGGCCTCCACCACCACAGACACCCAGGGAGCATTACATTTTTTGAACGGGAATTCATTGAGACCATAGAAAGCCGCATAATAGGCCGGTATTTTTTTCAGTTTGGCAGCAGACTCAGCAATAAAACCATTTTCAATTTCTGAACGGTAATTGACGAGCAGTTTTTCAGTTATCATGTCAAGTGCTGTCAATTCTTCCTGTGTGGGAAGTATCTCCTGCTGCCGCTGGTCACTCCACAGCACTTCGCGGTTAAATGCGTGACTGGACACATCGGCCGGTAAAAAACTGATATGGTCAAGCCGCAGCGCCTTTGCAGCCTCCACAATGGCAGGCCATTTTTTGTAGTTAAGCCTGTGAATTACCGAGCGGGCACTGACACGGAAAGCGGGGTCAATTTCCTTTATCGCTTTTATACCTTCTGCTGTTTTAGCAAAGGCGTCCGGAATATTCCTTATCGCATTATGTGTGGCTTCATCTCCATCCAGCGAAATGATCACTTCATGAACATGCTGTACAATGGCAGCCGCATTTTTTTCCAGTGTAAGCCCGGTGGAAAGTAATGACACCCGGATGCCGTGTTGATTGAGCAGTTCACAAAAGCGGAAAAAGGAGGGATTCAACAAAGCTTCACCGCCCGACATCAGCACCTGTTTTGTTTCCAGTTTGCGCAGCGAAACCAATAAACCACTGATATCCTCTTCGGTCAGTTGCTTCAGGTTGGCATTGTCTTTCCAGATGTCACACATCACACAGCGGCAGTTGCAGGCGCTGTGCGGCATCAGTATCACGATTGGCAATGCCGTGATGCGGTCCGTTTGTAAAGTACGGTACCGCTTGTAGGTGTGATATAATGACTGAACAAGACTCATGTAATACAGATCCAGGGAAAAGGATTTTTATTTTTTGCAAAAAAATATTTAGCCGAAGACGGATTGTAAAGTACCCGGTGTTTTACCTGCTGCAATTCTTCCAGGCTGTGATGAAAATAATGATCGGCCATCTTCTCAAACCCGATGCTCCTGAAATATTCCTGTGTCCGGTTTTTTGCCGCGGGCAATTCCTGCCGTCTGTAAAAGGGTGAATCAAGGATATGTATCTCTCCATCCAGCTTCAACAGTTCCCTGGCAGCCGGTATTATTGCCTGCAACGTAGGAAAATACTGGATGCTCGCCGCAAACACCACAGCGTCAAAACTGGCTTCTTTGAAAAGATTGCCGCGGATGTCGCCGTACACAAAGTACAAGTCGGGTACATTTGCAAAAACCGCCGCCGCCTGCTGCAGTTCAG
>JAEUVM010000459.1 GCA_016787125.1 Chitinophagaceae bacterium
GAGTTGGCAAGTATCTTGTTTACCTCCACCTGTACAGAACTGGAGAGTACATTATTGGCCGCATCGAGGAAAAGGATTCCTACATAATGATAGAAGGTATTATCATGCGTACCTGCAAATACAGATGCATTGATCACAGTACCGGGGGCCAGGTTGGTACCAATGGTCTGATACACCCTGTTTGTCGTGGTATTAGAAATCTGGAAATCGCCGGAGTAGCTGCCACAAGCTACTGCACCACCGCCTGCACTCAAAGTGCCACCATTCCAGGTCCAGTTGGTCGTACCATTCTCAAAGCCCGGGTTGAGTACAATATTGCCGGGACAGTTACAGTCTGGCGGATTCAACGTGAAGTTGATAGTGGTATCGTGACAAACAGTACCTGTAGCATCAGATCCGCTGTAAACTTTCAGGTTGACAGTATAGCTACCGTTTGCACCCGTCCAGGCGCCGCCGCCGGTGGCCGGTGAGTTATATGGAGCCGTGTTTTCAGTATTGGTGCTTGGTGTGGGACCAGAGATCGTCCACTTCACACTACCTACGGTACCTGTAGTACCAGCTTCAAGATTATATAAAGAACCTAACTGTGCAGGGGTAAAGTTTTGTCCGTTGGTAATGGGCAGATCAGTACCGCCATCCAGCTTATTGAAATAAACGCTGGTAACACGACCAGTGCAGGGGCCCGCACATGGAGTGCCAGACACATTTATAAAATGGTTAGTGGTGCTGGTCCATGTATTACCAGAAGGAAGGTTACATGGATTTACACCGCTTCCGTCAGAGATAACCATTCTTATTTCCAATCCCTGAAGTCCGCTGTCCGGATCTGTGAATATAAGCTGACCGGGGGTGGTGGTCAGGTTATAAACTGCTCCGGAAACGTTGTAAGCTTTTCCGTTGATAGTATTAGCTCCGTTTACAAAACAAACCCAGGAACCTGAGCTGTTTTTCCATTGCCAGCGGTAGTTAGAACTGCTGTTTACGTTAGAAACAACAGCCGTAACCTTGTACTGAGGTCCTGCTGCACAGGTGGCAGAATAACTGTCTACCGAATGTGCAAAGGAAACCGTTGAAATCAGCAGGGCAACGAGGAAAGTGAGGAGAGTTTTACCACCAGCAAATGACGATGGTACGGAATAACCACCTGTGAGAGGTAGATTCTTTTTCATGCTCAAAATGTTTAATAATGTTTTCGAAGGCCGGAATTGCTTCCAAACCTGCCAAATGGTTAAACCCTGTGGTTAAGCAGGATTAAAAATCTTGGTCTTCAGGAGGGATTTTGAGAGGAAATTCTTAGGAAATGTGGTTACGGTTTACTAGGAGATGGGCTGCTAAAGTATATGCTATTTTCTTTTTTTGCAAATTTTTAGAAAGTTATTTTGAAAAAACTACTGCGTAGAAACAAAGGTGCTTATCGTATTTTTACTATTGCCAATGCAAACGTGCTACCTATTAGCTCCTCTTAAAAAAAAATCCTGTATTTCTTGCTTTTCACCCAACCCTTTTACTGCCAAAGCCAGTTATTATAATACAGATAGTCTCAGCAGGCTTGTACACCCCCTTTTTTTATTTATCCAAAAAAGCCCACTGAGTTTATGAATCGATTCGTCTTGTATTACCTCTGTGCTATTTCAGCAGGTATGGTATCTCATTCAGCCATTTGTCAAACGGACACCGTCCTTTTTTACAAAACTCCTTTATCGGGTGCCTTGAAAGATACCTTCCCGGGTAAGATAAGGGAAAACTATCCGCTGGTACCTTATCACCGGGAAGACAGTATGCTCTTTCCCCGTAACCGCTGGCGGCAACATTCTTCCTTCCTGGCTTCAACCGATGTGTTTCCGGCTAAGCCACGACACCAATGGGAGGCTGGAATAAAAGCCGGGCTTT
>JAEUVM010000509.1 GCA_016787125.1 Chitinophagaceae bacterium
AAACTGCTGGTAGAGCTGCCGGCTTTTTTCATCCAGGTCAATAAAGAGCACGCCCGTTTCGGCGGCCACTTCTTTTACCAGTGCGGAATATTGCTCATGTGTGGGAATGGCAGTTCCGGTTTTGTCAAACTTTCTTCTTGACACTGGCGTGAAGAGTACAGGTATTGCTTTCTTTTCACGGGCTTCCCGGATGAAGCGATGCAGGTTCATCTTAAAGGTGTCGGGTGTAGCGTAGCGTTCTTTCTTTTCAACAGATTCATCGTTGTGGCCAAACTGGATAAAAACATAATCACCTTCGCCGGCTTCATCATTGATCGATTTCCAGAGTCCTTCGCTGATAAATGTTTTGGTGCTGCGGCCGTTCTTTGCCCGGTTCACCACGACTACGGTGGAATCCCAGAAATGGGTGAAAGGCATTCCCCAGCCTGTTTCCGGAAAAGCTTTGGTTTCCTTGATGCTCATGGTGGAATCACCGGCCATGAAGATCTTTATCTTCTTCTTTGGCGGCAGCGTGAAGGCAAGCAATTCCGCGATGACAATAAACAAACCGGTGCGTTTCATTTTACTAAGCTATTAATATAAACTTCAATATTGGTAAAATGCGGATGAAGCGTATTCGTTGCTGCATCGGCGGGGTCGGCTGCATTCAGGCCGTTCTTTCTTTCCCAATCATCAGGTATGCCATCTTTGTCTGTATCGGCAGGAGCGGGCAATGTTTGCAGGGCCGGCCATGCGTTTATGGTCAATTCAAAGGCAGTGCCATGAGGAAAGCCACCCTGTACATCTATAAAGCGGCCGGTACGATTTCTTACATCTAAAATGATTCGCTGATCCATGGTATCTCTTTTAAAACTGGCACCTGCAGAAAGCATCACTGCTTCAAAAGCATCTTTGGCAGTTTGTACGGGTAAGGGTTCTGCAGGTATGGGTTTGTTTATTACGGTATTTCTTTTGTCTTCATCAGTGGCATTATTTCCCATGTGAACGCCGAGCCAGTTATCACGGGTTACATCTTTTGCTTCATCCATATAGTTGCCTTCCACATACCATTTGCCAAAGGGAATAGCGGGCAGGCCATCTTTTTTGCCGGGATTGCAAATACGGTTGCGCACATTCTTGTTTGTGGAAGGGCCGTATTTGAAGTAGTTGTTTACAATATTATAGCTGCCGCCTTCGCCGGCATAGATATTATTACTGCCCCAATTGTATATCACATTATTCCGGTAGTCCACATTTTCTTCCGGGGCATTGCGGATGCCATCGAAGCGGGGATTGCGGTTGTTGCAATGGGCAAACAGGTTGTGATGTGCTGTAAGATGCCGCCCGCCCCAGATGCCACCGAAGCCGTGATGTTCAAAGTCTTTGTCGCCCGTTTCAAAATGGTAGGAGTAGTTGAGCGGTTCGGCAATGATATTCCATTGAAGGGTGGTGCTGTCGCCGGCATAGATGGAACATACTTCATCGGTGCTCCAGCTCATGCTGCAATGATCGATGATGATGTTGGTGCGCCGGGTGCCGCCAAAGGCGTCATCATGACCGCTGCCATTTACCATGCCTTTATTCTGGTAGCGGTCGCCCATGCGGAAGCGCAGGTAGCGGACGATGATATTATTGCCGCCAAGCGTTACGGGATGATCGGCGAGACAAATACCATCACCGGGGGCGGTTTGTCCGGCAATGGTAACATCGCCTTTGATACTTACGGGTGAAAGAAGCCGGATGGTGCCTGATATTGCAAATACAATGATGCGTGAGCCTTTGGCAGTGGCTGCTTTGCGAAAGCTGCCTTCGCCATCGTCGTTGAGGTTTGATACGATGATCACTTTACCACCTCTGCCGCCGGTGGCATATTTGCCAAACCCTTCTGCACCGGGAAAAGCGATCGCTTTGCCGTCCGCATTGGTAACTGTTGTTGCCCTATGTTGTTGTCCGCAGGAAAGCAATACAACAGCGAGGGCCAGTATCGTGGTGAGGGATTTTCTCATGTATCTTTTCAGACGGTATTAAGAAAAGAAGGCTGCATTCGCCGGTATGGCAGGAATGCAGCCTTCGTTGTAACTATGTTTTACCGCAATCCCTTTTAGTAATTGGGATTTTGGCTCAGGTTGTAGTTGGCATCTCTTGCGGGCTGCGGTATCGGAAGCAGTTCACCTTTTCCGGTGGTAAAGCCAGTGGCATACCTGGCCACACAGGTGGTATTGATGGCTGCAGAAAGCCAGGTTACACTCGTGGTGCCGGAAGGTGTGGATGCCGGGGCTGTTTTGTACAGTGAATTGAAGAACAGTCCGCCGATATTGTTATTATCTGAAGCAGTTGAACTGTAGAAATACATACGAACGGGCAACGCTGTTGTAAGACAGTAAGAGGGGTAGCCGGCCATATAAGTGGGCTGCACCATTACGGTACTGGTTGACATTTTCAGCATGTTGGCTTTTGATTCAGCAATGGCGGTGCCAAGCAGGTTCCAGCGGATGAGGTCGTACTTGCGGATGCCTTCGCCACCCAGTTCAAGAGATCTTTCTCTTACAATGGCTTTAAAGAAATCGGTTTTGCTGAGGCCCGCCGGTATATCCACTGTGGCATCGGGTGTGCCGATGGGTTTGCCATAACCTCTTCTTCTTACCATATTTATAGCGTTGTAGGCAGAGGCAGTGGGGCCGCTCAGTTCATTTTCTGCTTCGGCATACATCAGCAGCACATCTGAGTAGCGAATCACCTGCCATTTTAATCCAAAATACTGAATGGCATTGGTGGGTGCCACGGTGGGGTTGGTGATCCAGTCGCGGCGATACTTTCCATCGTTCATGGCGGTGATGGCCTGACCTACTTTGGTGCTGCCGTTGGCGGCCACATTGTAGATGGCAAAAGTTACATCCCTGCGCTGATCTGTTGAATCAAATAAATAGAGATAGGTGGGAAGCGGGTTGATACTGCGGTTGCCAAAATTATTTACGGTAGGCCCATTGTAATAACCAAGTTTGGTGTCTTCTGCTGCGTTCAGGCCTATAGCACTTACCTGGAACATCAGTTCTGCATTGGGATCTGTAACCGCCCGTGCACATACCTGGTCTTTCCATAATGCACGATAGCTGGGGTTGAGGCTGTGCTGGCCAGAGTTGATGATATCGTTACATTCATTCTTTGCGATCTGATAGTAAGTAAGGTAGTCAGCATTGCGCTGCATACCGCCGCCGGTGGCATGGAGTGCATAGCCGCCACGGAACAGGGCAATACGGGCACGGAGCGCTTTGATGGAACCTTTGGTAAGTCTTTCATCCAGTGCATCGCCGATAGAAGTGATCTCACTCTTCCAGGGTACCAGGGTTGCCGCAAGGGCAAGGTCGCTGATGATACGGTTATAAAGTGTATCACTGTGCGTACGCACGGGAAACGGATCGCTGTTTACCTGTTTGGAAGCGGGTACGAAATGTGCCGGCAGGTCACCCCAGTTGCGGATGGCTTCAAAATAAAATTGTGCACGGAGGGCCAGCGCTTCGCCGTACATACGCTGCAGTTGTTTTTTCTCCTGCTCAGTACCGTTGTTGTACATCTCCATTTTCGGGATGTTGTCAATACAGATGTTGGCATATTCAATGCCCTGGAATATCTGGTTGAACGGGTTGGTGATCTGTGCATTTCCCGGCGTGGCTGCAAAGCGGGCTATATCCCTTCTGTCGTTGTCGGAGGAGCCGGTAGGTCCCTGCATTTCATCATTATCCACCGGGTAGTAAAGGCTGAGACGGATACCATAACCGGCATCGCCCACCAGGCGGCTGTATACACCGGCCAGCGCCTTATAAGTGCTTTGTACATCCTTGAACACCACAGTAGCATCCACATCGGTGATCGGCTGCTGGTCAAGATATTTTTTGCAACCTGTAGCTATCACGAGTACCGAGAGTGTACCCAGTGCTGCCAGTTTTTTCAAAAAATTTGCGTTCATATCAGGAGTTTTTATTGTATTGATTAATTAAAATGTGGCGTTGATACCGAAGATGAAACTCTTGCTCTTCGGATAAGCTGAATAATCGAGACCGGGAGTGAGCGGGTTGCTGCGTACGCTTACTTCAGGATCATAACCGGTGTATTTGGTAATGATGGCCAGGTTGTTTCCGGTGAAGTAGAAACGCAGTTTGCTCATTTTCATTCCCACCAGTTTCTTTACGGGAATGCTGTAGCCGATAGATACGTTGTTCAGGCGGAGGAAAGAGCCGTCTTCAATCGCCCAGGAGTGGGGATAGAAGGCACCGGCACTTTTCAGCGGTTGCCAGATGGTGGCATTAGCATTCAGTGCAGCGAGCTGATCGGGTGCAATACCCACAGCCTGGCTGGATCCATTTATCCAAAGGGCTGATTGTCCGGTGGGGGTTACCACTCTCCAGCGGCCCTGCATAATGTCGAGCATGTTTGAATTGGCGGTATAGCCATTGGTCAGCTCGATCTTATTGGCATTGTAAATATCATTGCCGATGGAGAAGTTCATAAAGATGCTCATATCCCACTGCTTGTAGGTAAACTGCTGGTTCAAACCACCGGTGCAGCGGGGTGTGGGATCGCCGATGATCTTGCGGTCGTTGTTGATGTCAACCACGCCATCGCCATTCAGGTCGGCAAACTTGATAGAGCCCGGCATGACCGTACCGATGATGGATGAGTTGGAAGGAACACCTGCTTTTAATGTATATACACCGGTAGAGTAGTTGTAGTTAAAATCATCTACGGTGTAGAAACCGGCCGTAACCAGTCCGTAGATCGAACCTACGGGTGAGCCTACTTTCTGAATATAGTCGGTAGGCTGACCAGACACACCCCAACTTGCAGCAGGGAAGAACTGCGTCTGGTTGGTACCCAGTTGCAGGATCTTATTCCTGTTGAATGAAATATTAAAGTTGGCATTCCAGTTCAGGTTGTTCTTTTTGCGCAGCAGGGCCATGTTGAGTTGTACTTCCACACCCTTGTTGGATGTTTTGCCGATGTTTTGCAACTGTGTCGAGTAGCCATAAGTGGGAGGAATGGGTACATTCAGCAGCAGGTCTTTGGAAGTATTGTTATAAATATCCACGCTCAGGTCCACCCTTCCGCGGAAGAGGCTGATGTCCATACCATAGTTGCGGTTGATGGTGGATTCCCACTGCAGGCCTTCATTTACCAGTGAGCCGGAATAGTAAGCAAGGATCGCCTGGTTGTTGATTCCATAATAATAACGGCCATCATTGCTGAAGGTGGTGAGGAACAGGTAATCGGCGATACGGTTATTGCCCACCTGTCCGTAACCGGCACGGAATTTCAGGTCGGTGATGAAGTCCACATTGCGCAGGAACTTTTCATTCTTTACTCTCCAGGCAATTGAGCCGGCGGGGAAGTAACCCCATTGTTTGCCGGGGGCAAATTTCGAAGCGCCATCGGCCCTTACGTTGAATGACAGCAGGTATTTACCGGCATACGTATAGTTGAGGCGGCCAAAGAATGAGAGGTTGGTATATCGTGTTTTGGTCAGCTTGGGATAACCTGTAAAGGGCACACCAAGGTTTGTTTCTTTAAAAGCAGTGTTGTACGGTGTGTTCAGCGGGAAGTCGCGGAACAGGCTTGATTGAATAGTTGTTCTGAGGTCGTAGGTTTCTTCACCCACCAGTACATCAAGGTCGTGTTTGTTCTTCCATCCTTTTACGGAGTAGCTGAGTACGTTGGAATTGGTATAAGTGGTACGGGCGGTGGTATCGAGTCCGGCGATCGGCTTACGTCCTCCCTGGATGATGGAATAGGGTGTAAGTGAGTCGCTGTAGTTTAGATCAACCAGTTTATTGTAATCGTATGCAGCAGTTGATTTGAAGGTCAGGTTCTTTGTAATATTCCATTGAATAAAAGCGGTAACGTTGTATGCATCGGTTGTTCTCTTCCTGTATTCAGAGTTCGCAAGTGCGATGGGGTTGTACAGGTTAAGACCGTTACCTACGTTAGGATCGGCCAGCGGATCTGAATCATCTATATCCTGTGCGGCGGAGAGATAGGGTCGGTACTTCACGGCATTGCGCAGCCTGTTGTAGGAGGAGCCTTTTGCATCGCTTACACCGGCGCCATATACATCCTGGTGGGTAAAGCGGCCACCGGCGCCCACTTTCAGGAATTTGGTGAGTTTGTAATCTCCTTTCACGTTGATGAGGTGACGCTTGTAATTGGAGTTGATCACAATGGCCTTGTCATTATTGTAGGTATAAGCAAAATTGTAAGTGGCTTTCTTAGTGCCGCCTGATGCGGTAAGGTTGTGTGTGGTGGTGATGCCGGTATTGCCAAACACTTCATCCTGCCAGTCGATAAAGTCAACATTCTTGTAGTTCGACAAGGTGTCCCAGGTGGTGCCGAAATTTTTGGTAAAGGTGGTGCTGTCAACGCTGCTGCCTCTTGATCTTTCACTTTGGTAAATCACATACTCATACGGATTGAGCACTTTCAGTTTTTTCGCCAGTTCCTTTACACCTACAAAGCCGTTGTAGCTTACCACGAGTTTGCCGGGTTTGCCACTCTTGGTGGTGATCACGATCACGCCATTGGCACCACGGGCACCATAGATGGCGGTGGCGGCGGCGTCTTTCAGTACGTCGATACTTTGTATGTCTTGTGGTGAAATAGTGGAGAGACCGTTTTCCACCTGCACACCATCCACGATGTAGAGCGGGGAGTTGTCGCCGGTGATAGACATACCACCGCGAACCCGGATGCGGATATCAGCATCGGGCGAACCTTCGGCCGTGGTGGCGGTAACGCCGGCGAGGCGGCCGTTCAGTGCTTCGGCAGCGGAGTTGATAGGAATATCTTTCAGGTCTTTCGAGCCTACGGATGATACGGAGGCGAGGAGGTCTTTTCTTCTTACCGTTTGGTAACCTATCACCACCACATCGCCGAGAGCTTTGGCATCGGGCTGGAGGCTGATATCAATCACTGTTTTTCCGGCCACGCTGCTTTCCATACTGTTAAAGGAGGCGCTTGTAAATACTAGCGTGGCGTTGTCGTTATTTACATTGATCTTGTATTTGCCCTGTGCATCGGTGGTGGTGGCAGTGCGGCCACCCTTTACGGTAACGGTAACACCGGCCAGTGGCTGGTTGTTTTCGGAAGATGTAACGGTACCAGTGACCTGTTTACCCTGGGCAAAGAGATGTTGCATGGGAATAAATGTTGCAAGCAGTAACAACAAGATCCCGGTGTGTTTGAAGCTCCTGATCATAATGCAGTTTTTGATGATAACCTGGAAAACGCAGCCGGTGGTTGATTTTGTCCGGCTATTGATTTAGTAAAAGCAGGGAGAAGAAAAGCGTACCTGTGGAAGGTGAGCGGATGGCGGTGTGCAGATGCCGTGTTGTACGGTACAATACCGGAAGGATGGCAGCAGCAGTTTGGCAATCTTTTCATTTCAGCAGGCAATTTTCAATCGTAATCAGCAATACTTATGGTTTTGCAAACCTTAAGCCGGAACAAGTCTACTCAGAGTTTCTATCTTCCGGCATGTTTTGAAAGGATTTTTTTACGCAATCGTTCCCGGTAACGATGTCATTCTGAATGGGTTGGAAATCAAACTACGAGGTGGCCCAGGGGGTGATTGAAGCGTTCTCTTTTTCCGGTTGTATTATTGTTTTACCGCTCTTCTTTAATGGGATCACCGCCCTGGTTTCAGCAACGTTCAGAGCCTTATTATCGTTAACTTTAGTCGCTGCCGAAAGAGGCCCCCATTATCATGAAGTTTGAAGCCGTTACCATAAAGGATATTGCCAAAGCGCTGGGCCTTTCCACCTCCACTGTTTCCCGGGCGCTGCGTGACAGCTACGAGATCAGCCAGGAAACAAAAAAGCTGGTGCTGGACTATGCCGCCAGGATCAACTACCATCCCAATCCCATTGCCCTCAGCCTGAAGGAAAGGAGGAGCCGCTCCATCGGTGTGATTGTGAGTGAAATTGCCAACAGTTTCTTCTCGCAAACGATCAACGGTATTGAATCCATCGCTTATAATAACGGGTATAATGTTATCATCTCGCAGAGCCGTGAATCGGCCGACCGGGAGATGCTGAACCTGCAATACCTTACTTCCCGCTCGGTGGACGGACTTATTGTATCTGTGGCTACAGAGACCCGCGACTTTTCTTTTTTCAAGGAACTGCACGACCGTGGCATGCCCATCGTGTTCTTCGACAGGGTGGTGGATGTGATACAAACGCATAAGGTGATCGTGGATAATTACAAAGGCGCTTATGATGCCACCCTTCACCTGGTGCAAAACGGTTACCGGCGTATTGCCAACATGGTAAATGCGGCTGGGCTTTCTATCTCCAAAGAACGGCTGGCAGGCTACCGGGCTGCCTTGGAAGACAGCGGACTGGTGGTAAATGAGAACCACATCAAGTACTGCCAGCATGGCGGAATGATCGTGGCGGAGGTGGAAGATGCGCTGAATGAATTGCTTGCTGAAGGGGAACGACCGGATGCCATCATTGCTTCTGCTGATAAACTGACCACGAATTGCCTTCGGCTGCTGAAAGCAAAGGGATTAAAAGTGCCGGATGATATGGGATTGATCGGCTTCTCCAATACCGACCTTACGGAACTGCTCGACCCGCCGTTGTCGGTGATCAAACAACCGGCTTTTGAAATGGGTGAAATTGCCACGGGACTTTTATTGCAACTGATCGAGAGCAAGCGGCCGGTGACGGACTTTGAAACCAGGGTGCTTGGGACGGAGCTGATCATACGGGGATCCTCGGTAGATAATCGATAATAGTGCATTAAGATCGTGGTTTTCTGAACGGATTGGGGGTAGATCATAGATAATGGATAATAGATAATAGTTTGTTTAGCCCGTGGTTTTAACCACGGGTTTGGAAACCCATGTGAGTTTCAATTGCCCCGGCCTTCAGACTGGTGAATAGTGAATGGTGAATAATGCATTTAGCCGGTGGTTTTAACCAGGGGTTGGAAAGAGGGTTTGGTTTGGAAACCTATGTGTGTTTCAATTGCCCCGGCCTTCAGACTGGTGAATAGTGAATGGTGAATAATGCATTTAGCCCGTGGTTTTAACCAGGGGTTGGAAAGAGGGTTTTATCCCGGAGGTAAAATGCCGGGTAATTGCAGGAGATCCCTTGCGCCCTGGCGTCTTCGCGGTGAATTGTATTTTTTATAAATAAAAAAAGTTCCTTGAAAAAGGAACTTTTTTGTGGAGGTTACCGGAGTCGAACCGGTGACCTCTTGCATGCCATGCAAGCGCTCTAGCCAACTGAGCTAAACCCCCATTTTGAACCGGGTTGCAAATATATGTGCTGATGGTCTCCCGGCCAAAATTCCAGGCCTTTTTGACATCCTTCCAAGCCAATTTGACATTGGCGGAAGCCGCATTGACATTGGCGGAAATGACATTGACATGCCCGGATATTAAGGCGAAGGCGGTTTTTGTTAAAAAGCAGGCTGCTGCGTTTCATTTTACCCAAAAAAATAAAAAAAGACAGTCACCGGCTGATACCTGACCCCGTGCCGGAACGTATAGCCTGCGGCGCCGTTTTTGGCTTGCTGCTGAAACAAAATTGATTACCGGATGGCCGCGGACTTACCTTTGCGGCATGGGAGTATTTAAACAGATCGCTGAATATCTCTACCTGCGGAAAAAAGACC
>JAEUVM010000510.1 GCA_016787125.1 Chitinophagaceae bacterium
CTGAAGAAATAATACCTGTTACTGGCATTTGTCCCCCATCTTTTTTATTTTAGTAGCGCATTCGTTAAACAAATACAGATCCCAATATTCTAAGTCACCCAAAGCCCGACAAACCTATGTCCCTGACAACACCATCTGACAGTGAACTGCTGGTACAGTTTCGCAACCCTGTAACTAAAGAAAAGGCCTATACCAGCATCATCCGCAAATACCAGGAAAAGCTGTACTGGCATATACGCCGGATGGTGGTGGACCATGATGATGCGAATGATGTATTGCAAAATGTGCTGATAAGGGTGTGGAACGGGCTGGCCAATTTCCGGGAAGACAGCCAGCTTTATACCTGGCTATACCGGATAGCCACGAATGAATGCCTCACTTTCCTGGAGCAGCAGAAGAAAAAGGCCTCGGTAAGCCTGAGTGATGTGGAGTCGGGATTGAGCAATAAGATCAGGGCCGACAAGCACTTTGATTCACAGAAAGTGGAGTGGAAACTGCAAATAGCCATACAGCAATTACCTGAAAAGCAAAGAGTTGTATTTGGCCTCCGGTATTACGATGAAATGCCCTACGAGGAGATGAGCCGGGTGCTTGAAACCAGCGAAGGAGCCCTGAAAGCCAGCTACCACCATGCGGTCAAAAAAATTGAGGATTACATGCTGAATCATTAAACTTTGAGAATAGATGCCCGTCTGAATTACGGTTAATCATGACACAGAAAAACAACATATTACAAGAACTTCAGGAGCTGAACAGTAACCTGGCGGCCCACACCCCCGAACCGGTGTACCAGGTACCTGCCGGTTACTTCGACAGCCTGGCCCAGAGCATGCTTACCCGCATCCGGGCTATGGAGGCTGCTTCAGCCGGTGAAGAGTTGTTGATCTTGTCTCCCACAGTCAGCCATCTGCCAAAGCTGGTTCCCTATACCGTACCACAAGGATATTTTGAAGAATTGATCAGCCGCCTGATGAAGGTTATCAGAGCTTCTGAAGCCGCTACCGCCCGTGAAGAGATCGGTCATTTATCACCCCTGCTGAGCGGCCTTTCCCAAAAGATGCCTTTCAGCGTACCACAGGATTACTTCGATCAGCTACCGTTGGAAGATATTTCTAACCAGCACCTGTCTGCAAAAGAAGAACTGGAGAACCTCTCGCCCCTGCTTGGCAGCCTGAAGAAGGAAATGCCTTATGAAGTACCGCAGGGCTATTTTGAAAATATTCAATCACCCATTGTTCCCGAAGAAAAGAAACCGGCCGCCAAAGTGGTTCGTTTTGGCGCCGCCCGATGGATGCGGTATGCAGCCGCAGCCGTGGTTGCCGGGCTGATCATCACGTTTGCTTTTGTTTTTATTAAAAAGGATAAGATAACCGCTGATAAGGATTCATTTGCCTGGGTAGAGAAAAACGTGAAGAAGGTAAGTGATGAGAAGCTGGATGAATTTATACAACTGGCCGATGCTGAAAAAGCGGTGGCTTCTGCCGATTCTAAAAATAAACAGGAGATAACAGAATTGCTGAAGGATGTGCCGGAAGAAGAAATTCAAAGCCTGCTGGAAGACACCAAAGACCTGGAGGATGATCAAGCCATTGACATAAGTGAAGATGCTTTGATGAATTAATTTTAAGAACATGAAAAAGTTTTTACTCCTATGGAGTTTGCTCCTGCTTTCAGCCAGCGCTATTATGGCGCAGGAAGAAGGTGACGAAAAGATCAGGGATAAAATGCGGGAGTATATCCAGCAACGGATGAGGCTAAATACTAACGAAGCTGAACGTTTCACACCCATATTCCTTCGCTATTTCAGGGAATGGAGAACCACACTCAGGGAAAACCGGGGTGACGGGCTTGTATTAAGGCAGAAAGTTATTGAGCTCCAGATCCGATACAGGACCGAGTTCAAGGAAGTAGTAGGCGAAAGAAGGTGCAATGAAATTTACCGTCATCAACAGACATTTATTGAAGAGCTTAAAAATGTAAGGCGGGACAGGCAACAACGAAATCCGCCACGTCGCAACGGCTCCCGTGCAATAACTATTTAAGTCAACATAAACTAGGTGTTTTTCATAGGTTAGCAACGGCCGGTTCTGCAAAGGACCGGCCTTACCTTTTACCAAAATCCCATACCGGATTTTTTACATCATGATAAAACAAGAAGGTCCACCCTTCGGTTTCTCCCTGCTGCCACCATTCCTGTCTTAACTCCATCGCCTTCTTGCCATCAAAATCATACTTGGCTACAAACCGGTGCCGCATTTGCTGTAATTGTGGTGCATCATCACCGCCAAAGAAAACTGTTTTTCCTGCCTCCCTGATCCAATACACCTGGTGGTAACGGGAATGTGCCCCGGTGATCTTGTGTTCAACCTGATCACCGATCATACCATCGCCATCAAGCAATATCACCTGTTCATTGTTTTGCAGGCAAACCAATTCTTCTGTAATAAAGGAGGGGAAGCCGGTTTCAAAAGCGAAATGTAATTCCTGCCGCTGTACAAAATACTTTGCATTGGGAAA
>JAEUVM010000538.1 GCA_016787125.1 Chitinophagaceae bacterium
TAAAGGCTCATCATTTCCTTAAACTTCACCGTTTGCCTCCGGCTCACTTCAATTTTCTCGCCACCTTTCAGTTCCAGCAGCAATCCGCCGTTGAAATAAGGTTCTATCTTATCTATCATCCGCAGATTAACAATATGTTTACGGTTAGCACGGAAAAATGTTTTCTCATCCAGCCTTTCTTCCAGTGCATTCAGCGACTTCAGGATAAGCGGCTTATTGGTGCCAAAAAACACTTTGGCATAATTGCCCACACTTTCAAACAACCGGATATCGCTCAGTTTTACAAACCAGCAGCGTTCGCCGTCTTTAACAAACACCTGGTCATTTTCCGTCAGTATACTGTTATTGAAGTTCTCACCCTCTGTCCGGGTTTCTTTTTGTTCTGTCAGTTGCAGCTTCTGTATTGCATCTGCCAGGCGCTTTGGTTCCACCGGCTTCAGCAGGTAGTCGAGGGCATTTACTTCAAATGCCTTCAACGCAAATTCATCATAAGCGGTGGTAAAGATCACCTGTGGTGTTTTTTCCAGTTGCGCCAGCATATCAAACCCTGTTTTTCCCGGCATCTGTATATCGAGAAATACAATATCCGGCTGCTGACTTTCTATTTTACTTACCCCTTCATCGGCATTGGCCGCTTCATCCACCACTTCCACTTCAGGAAATTCCTGGAGCAGTTTTTTCAATTCTGTTCTTGCCAGGCGTTCATCATCAATAATAATTGCTCTCATGATTGTTCTTTTTAAGGTTTGAGATTAATGCAGGCTTGCTGTTTACACTATTTTCACCGGTATCAGCACCCGGGCTTCCACCAGCGAACCGTTGATCTGTTTTATATTAAATGCAGCTTTATCACCGTATAATAAACTGAGCCGGTTGGTGGTGCTCGAAAGACCAAACCCCTCATTGTTCATCGTCCCTTTCAACTGGCCTGTATTCAGCACCGTCAGCTCATGAAAATCACCCTGGAATCGGGAGCTTACTTTTACCACACCACCACTGATCTGTTTGCTGATACCATGTTTGATCGCATTTTCCACCAGCGTTTGCAGCATCATCGGTGGTACCGGCTGGTTCAGTGTATCTTCATCTATATCATATTCCACCCGGAGGCGGTCTTCAAACCGCATATTTTCCAGGGCGAGATAATCTTTTACAATATTCAGTTCCTTTTCCAGCGGCACGGTTTCCACTTTTTCCACCTGCATACTGCTGCGCAGAATATTGCTCAGTTCCGTCACCGCCTTCCTTGCCCGCTGCGGGTTTTCGTCCACCAGCGCCCGGATGCTGTTCAATGAATTAAAAATAAAATGCGGGTTGATATGCGCTTTGATCGTTTGCAGTTCCAGCTCTTTCACCAGCGCTTCCAGCCGCAGGGTGTCCAGTTGCTGTTTACGGCTTTTGGAGATATAATGATAGATGAAGTAGATCAGGTTCCAGATAAAGAAGTAGATAAAGAAGTTGAATACCCCTCCGGCCACCAGGAGCAATTTATTATTCTTAAAATCCTTCTCCCGCTTGTTCATCAGGTTATATTGCTGCAGCAGTTCGGTATAGAAATAAGCGCCAATGACTGAGAATATAAAGGTGATCAGCAGGAAGATCAGGAGCTGCTGTTCCAGTTTTTTCTGCAAAAGATTAAGCGAAATGATCACCGTACGCATCAGGTGGGTAAGCACAAAACCAAGACTTACGAAAAGGCCGATCCTGCCAAGGACAAGCTCCACCTCATCCTTTGTTCTCAATTGGTCAAACCTCCAGGCAAAGAATACACTGATCAGGGCAAAACCTCCCCATCCAATGGCCTGAAAGATCCAATATCGGCTGTTACCCGTCCACATACAGCAAATCTAATTATTCCCTGTTTGGCACCTGCCTTAAATATATCAAAGGCGGCCGGGCAGTACAAATGGGCATACCGGGCCAAAAAACGGATGCTTAAGCATTGTAAGCCAGAACCTTTCCGCCGGATCATTGTTACACAATCTTTAGCAAAAAAGGCTGAGCGGAAAACATTAATTTTACGCCGGCTGAAAAACCAATCAAAGCAGCAAATGGAAATCACCCCGGGACCTCTCTTACAGATAATTAACTCACCCGCAGACCTGAAAAAGCTGCCCCGTGAAAAATTGCACCAGGTATGCGATGAACTGCGGCAATACATCATTGATGTGGTGAGTGTGCACGGAGGTCATTTTGCGGCCAGCCTCGGTGTGGTGGAACTTACCACCGCCCTCCATTATGTTTACTACACGCCTTACGATCAGCTCGTTTGGGATGTGGGCCACCAGGCCTACGGCCATAAAATACTCACCGGCCGCCGTGATAATTTTCATACCAACCGCAAATACAAAGGCCTCAGCGGTTTTCCCAAAAGAAGCGAAAGCGAATACGATACCTTCGGCGTGGGCCATTCCTCCACCTCCATCTCTGCCGCATTGGGTATGGCCATGGCCGCCAAATACAAAGGGGAGAAAGACCGCAAAGTGGTGGCCGTCATCGGCGATGGCTCCATGACAGCCGGTCTCGCCTTCGAAGCCATGAACCATGCCGGTGTGGCCGACACAGATATGCTCATCATCCTCAACGATAATGGCATCGGTATTGACCCCAACGTGGGCGCATTGAAAGAATACCTTACCGACATCACCACCTCACCCACATACAACAAGGTGAAAGATGATGTATGGAAACTGCTTGGCAAACTGCCTGTTGGTAAAAACTTCACCCGTGCGATGGGCCACAAACTGGCCGATGGACTGAAAGGCATGGTGAGCAGCAGCGCCAATCTTTTTGAAGCATTAAAGCTCCGCTACTTTGGCCCGATCGACGGACATAATGTAGCCAAACTGGTAGACACTCTAAAAGACCTCCGTAATATTCCGGGGCCCAAGATCCTCCATATCATCACCACCAAAGGAAAAGGCTATGCACTGGCTGAGAAAGACCAGACCAAATGGCATGCACCCGGCCTCTTTGATAAAGTAACCGGAGAAATACAAAAGAAGAAGTTCGACCTGCCCCAACCTCCCAAATACCAGGATGTATTCGGGCATACTATTATAGAACTGGCCGAACAGAATGAAAAGATATTCGGCATCACTCCCGCCATGCCTTCCGGCTGCTCGCTGAAGTACATGATGGAGAAAATGCCCGACCGTGCTTTTGATGTGGGTATTGCCGAACAACATGCCGTAACCGTCAGTGCCGGTATGGCCACACAGGGCATGAAAGTGTTTTGCAATATTTACTCCTCTTTCATGCAGCGGGCCTACGACCAGGTGGTGCATGATGTAGCCATACAGAAGCTGCCCGTTATATTCTGTCTCGACCGTGCCGGACTTGTGGGCGATGATGGCCCCACCCACCACGGCTGTTATGATATTGCTTACTTCCGGTGCATACCGAATATGGTCATCAGCTCGCCCATGAATGAAAGTGAACTGCGCAACCTGATGTATACGGCACAATTGGACTCCAACAAACTTCCCATCGTGATCCGCTATCCCCGCGGCGAAGGTGTGATGGTGGACTGGCGTACAGAGATGAAAGAGATCACCATTGGTACCGGCCGTAAACTGAAAGATGGAAAAGATATTGCCATCCTCTCTCTCGGCCACCCCGGCAACTTTGCCGCTGCCGCCATCCGTGAACTGAAGAATGACGGCCTCAATCCTGCTCATTACGATATGCGCTTTGTAAAGCCACTGGATGAAGTGATGCTGCATGAGGTATTTGCCCGCTATAATAAAATAATAACCGTGGAAGATGGCACCGTGGTGGGAGGCTTTGGCTCCGCCATCCTCGAATTCATGAATGAGCACCACTACAAAGCTGATGTAAAAATGCTGGGTATTCCCGACCGCCTCGTGGAGCACGGCACCCCCAAAGAACTGCACCGCGAATGTGGCTACGACGCCCAGGCCATAGCAGATGCCGTGCGGGAAATGCTGAAAGATAAGATCACCGTGAACGTATCAGTGGCGGGATAATTTTTCTTTTCTACATTTAAGGATGCAAAGAAGATTCATTCTTATTGCTTTCCTTTTTATTTATGCTGCTGCCCGCACACAGTCGCTCCATTTCGAAACCTATACCCCCGCCAATGGCCTGCTCGACACAAGGGTGATAAAGATATTCCAGGACGACCGCGGACTGATGTATTTCCTCACCTGGGAAGGCCTGTCCATCTTCGACGGACAACGCTTTCATAATATTTCAGAAAACAATGGTGAATCCTTAGGACTGGTCAATGATATGATCCAGTGGAAGAACGATACCTGCTATGTTTTTACTTTTCAAAAAGGGGTGTACAAACTGATCCACAACCGCCTCATCAAAGATGAACGATTCAGCAACATCATTGAACCCAACCAGGTATTAAAGACCAACGATAATAAGTACATCATTACATCCAACATCGGGGTGTTTGAATGGGATGGGCTTGCCGTGCCGAAACGTCTTTCTTTTGCTGCCACCATCCCAAACGATGCAGTGGACAACGCAGTGATAAAAGACAACTTCATTGCATATATTAATAATAACAGCAAAAACCTTTACCTGTTGAACCTGCACACCAAAACCATTACCGACAGTATAAAAGGCAGCAAGGCTTACGGACTTATCAGTAATTCCTATTTCCCGGTGCTGGCAAACTTAGATGGCCGGTGGGTGCAACTGAACAGTAAGTCGCTGAAAGAAGGGAAACTAAACCCGGAGCCACTTTCTTTCCTATCACAACTACCAGTTGGTTTTGTACCACGAAGCATTTTCGTTTCAAACAATAAATTATGGCTCGAAGACAGCAGGCAGGGATATCTGCTTTTCAATCCCTCAACCGGAGACCGGGAATTATTTCCGCCAGAAAGCGGACTGCAACGGGAGGCCACCCTCGTATTTACTGATAAAGAAAACAACTACTGGTTTGGCATATTCTCCAAAAAAGTACAGAAAGCCTATACCACCAAACTGAAAAAAGCATACACCGAAATTACTGTTCCTGTAACGGGTGTTATAACCGGTGAGAACAACAACACCTTCGCCATCAGCGACCACAAAACATTTCTGCTCAACCCAAACAACAGCTTCCTTACAAAAACAAATATGCCCGGAGGTATCACCTCCTTTCTCTGGCAAAACCGCCTATGGACCTTTAAAACAACTTCAGTGATAGAAAGTGAGAAGGGCGAAATCATTGATCTTTTAAAAGGACAAAACGAAACAATGGCCGCCGGCATGACCTACATCGGCCGCATTACATTTGATAAAGAAGGCAGGCTGCTTATTCCCGGCAATAACCTGTTTATAATTGAAAAAGATCTTACCGTACATGCTTTTCAGCTTCCGTCCTTCGCTGATAATATTACCGTAGACCACCAGAATACCTACCGCACTTTTGGCCGCAATGGCAACATCAGTTCTGTAACAATTACAACAGCCGGTATACAATATCGCAGTAATGAGGGATTGATACAGACCGGTGGCCCGCGGTACGCCATACACTGGAATAAAGACACATTCTGTATCGGCACCCGGCAGCAGGGAATTGTATGGCTCACCCTGAGTAACGGCAAAGCAAAAGAAGTGGCCCGGCTCAACACCTCAAAAGGACTCTCCAATAATTTTGTATCAGGACTGGTACGAAAGAATGAACGGCAATTATATGCTGCCACACAGTTTGGCCTCGATGAGATCAGCATGAGTAATGGTGACACCACCGTGCAAAGCCTTTCTGCAGCCAACAATCTTTTTTTACCCTTCAGCTATGTGATCAAAGATGGAAACGGCGGAATACTGGCCCGGTCAAACGACGGACAGCTATGGGCTGTAGAGGATATTACCAATACAAACAGTGGCTTTATTCCCGCCGCCTGGTTTGATGATATATATATGAATGGAAAAGCGATCAGCGACCCGGATCGGTATTTCAGTTATAATCAAAACAATTTCCGGTTTACCGTTGCGGCCCCCTGCTTTACCAATGCATCCAATATCCGCTTCCGCTTTCTGCTTGAAAGTAAAAACAACAGGTGGGAACAGCAATCGGCAGAAAATTTCTACAGTATCAATAATCTTTCACCGGGCAGGTACACCCTCACCGCCACTGTAATGTATCCCGGTAAAATTTACCCGGATAAAAAACTGGTGTACATCTTCACCATCAGAGCTCCCCTATGGAAAAGAGGTTGGTTCATTATATCACTTATTGCATTGACCGGCCTCATCCTTTGGACCATCATCCGGAATTATTACCGGCGAAAACTGGCGGCACAAAAAGCCGAAGCTGAAAAACAACAGGCCATAGAAAAAGAACGAAACCGCATCAGCCGCGATATGCATGATGACCTCGGCAGCGGCCTCACCAAGATCGCTATCCTGAGTGAAGTGGCGAAGAAACAATTGCCCGAACCCGATAAAGCCAAAGAGCAACTGGAAAAGATCTCCGAATCAAGCCGCGAACTGGTGGACAATCTCCAGGATATTATCTGGGTGCTAAACCCCAGGAATGATACCTTGGAAAGTCTTTCTGCCTATATACGGGAATATGCCCTGAAATATTTTGAACCACTGGCCGTAACAATCAGGTTTGATTATCCTGCTGAATTTACCACCACCCACCTCTCCGAAGAAAAACGCCGCAATGTATACATGACGGTAAAAGAAACACTGAACAATATTGCCAAACATGCCTGGTGCAACAACCTGCTTATTGCCATAAAAGAAACTGCCCGCAAATTTGAAGTATCCATCACCGATGATGGAAAAGGTTTTGACACAGAAAAAATAAGGCCCTTTGCCAACGGGTTAAAGAACATGCAGACAAGGATAGAACAATCAGGCGGCACGTATAGCATCACTTCAGCGCCGGGAAAAGGAACAAACACCACGATAACGATGCCCGTGTAACACTTTTTGGTGATTAGAAGAATAACAGGCAACAGTAATTTTGCAATTATACCAAAGCCCCGGCCGGGCGCCCATTACCACCATGATTACCGTAGCGATCATAGAAGACATTAAAGAAATAAAAGAAGGACTCGAACTGCTGATAGACAGCAGCGAAGGTTTCAGTTGTATCAAAACCTTTGCCACCGGCGAAGAAGCCATCAAAGATTTGCCTGCTGTTTGTCCCGATGTGGTGCTGATGGATATTAACCTGCCCGGCATCAATGGCATAGAAGCGGTACGCAACCTGAAGACGAAATGCCCCACCACGCAGTTCATCATGAGTACCGTGTATGAAGATGATGAGAACATCTTTGAATCACTCAAGGCCGGGGCCAGCGGTTACCTGCTGAAGAAAACAGCGCCTTCGAAGATACTCGACTCCATCATGGAAGTATACCATGGCGGCTCACCGATGAGCAGCCAGATAGCCCGGAAAGTGATCGCCTCCTTTCAGCAAAAAAAATCAATTGATGAAACAGATATTCTCACCAACCGGGAAAAAGAGATCTTAAAACTCCTATCCAAAGGCTTACGCTATAAAGAGATCGCAGCCGAACTCAGCATCAGCATGGATACCGTCCGCACCCACACCCGCCACATTTACGAAAAACTCCAGGTGCAAAGCCGCACAGAAGCCATCAATAAGATAATGGGCAAGTAACTACAAACCAGAAACTACCAACTACAAACTATAGACTATCGACTATAGACTATCGACTTCCCTTTCTCACATCATTTTGCGATTGTCCCACCCCTATAATATGATAAGTTTTGCGCTGGTAATAATCAGTAATAAACTGTCATGAAAAAGAAACACATCCTGCTCCTGGTGATAAGTGCCATTTCCATCACCGCAACCGCACAAAATATCGGCATCGGCAATACCAATCCTTCTTTCAAGGTCGATATCAGTGGACGCATCCGCATCCGTGGTGGCAGCAACGACGTCAATAGCGCCGGAATATGGCTGGGAGGCATCGGTGCTGATTCGGCCATAAACAAGCTATTCATGGGTATGGAAAGCGACAGCGCTGCCGGCTTTTACAGTGGCCTGAATGGAATAGGCTGGTTCCTCGTGGCAAATGGCAGCAACGGAACGATCGGTATCCGCAACAGGGATCCTAAATTCCCGCTTTCGTTCGACAACCAGTCAGGCGATAAAATTTCACTCTACAGGGATGGCAATGGCAACTTCTACGGCTTTGGTGTGGGGAATGCCACACTGCAAATGATGACAGCACATACTAACTCCAGCATCGTATTTGGCTATGGCAGCAGCAACAGCTTTACCGAAAACATGCGCATCGGCGGCAATGGAAATGTAGCTATCGGAACCAACAACGTTTCCATGGCTGGCCTCACAGTCAACAAAAAAGCAGGCGCCACCCATGCACTCTTTGGCAGCAATGGCACAGGCGTAGCGATAGAATCAGATTTTCCGGGTGTAGGTTTGAACAGCTACTACAGTACCAGCCGCAAAACCATCGCTGCCGGCTACAGCGGCTATATCGGTGTGAACCCTGTAAGCGGTGGTATGCAGTTGCTCGTTTCCACCCAAAGTAATAATGCAGATGTGGCCGGTACCTACAACACTGCTATAAACATAAGGCCAGATGGTAAAGTGGGTATCGGTGTATCTGATCCGGCCTACCTGCTTGATCTGGCGGGCCGGCTGCGTATTCGTTCACAGCCTGCCGGTTTTACAGCCGGTCTTTGGCTCAACAATGATGCTAATAATGCCTCCCCTGCTTTTATCGGCATGCAGGCTGATGACAAGGTGGGCTTTTATGGCACCGGCACCGGATGGAGTTGGCTGATGAATACTCAAACCGGTGCCATTTCTTTTGCCGGTGATGCAGGCCAGCCCGGACAGGTGCTTACCAGCAATGGTACCGCTGGTGCACCAATATGGAAATCACCGGGGGATGGCAGATCATTTGTTGTCCGGCCATCTGCTAATTCGCCCGACTTAGGTACAAGTGGCCGGGTAGATGTGCCCGGCATGGTAGCCAATTTTACGTTGACAGCGCCATCCCAGGTAGTCTTTCATTTTAAATTATCAATTGCCAACCGCGGGTGTGTAGCCTGTGGCGACAGAAGAACTTTTATAGTCCTCGTACAAAATATTATCGGCGGAACCACCGATATTGCCACCACCACTGTTTATACCCCCAACGGCGAAATTGCCGATGGAGTATCTGGCCCCATTGAAGTAAATCTTCCGGCAGGAACATACTCGTATAAAATATCCATTGCGCCTTCCATTTAC
>JAEUVM010000209.1 GCA_016787125.1 Chitinophagaceae bacterium
GAAAAAAGAAAACTCGTATTGGGTGATGGTAGCATAAAGGAGTTTGATGTAGTGGGGCCTGTAACGGTGAAGTTTAAAAACAGAACGGCCGGCTGTAATGCCGTGGTGCTCTCAGGCAGTGCTGAATCAATCCTTGGTGCCATTCCGCTGGAAGAAATGGATGTGCTGATACATCCCCAACGACAGGAACTGATCGTAAATCCCGACCACCCGTATTACGCACAGTTAAGCATGAAATAGCGACTTTATGTTGGAGAACTTCAGTTCAGTTCTGCCGCATTCTCCTTCAGACTGTATTGTTTTATTACATTATAAAGTGTATCCCTTTCCACCGGTTCACGGCGGGCATTGCGGATCAGTGTTACCAGTTCTTCCGTATTCATAGCAGGGTTTTGTTCTTCAGAACCTGCCATGCTGTATATTTTGGTGGTATCGTCAATGGTACCGTCAATATCATCCACCCCAAAGGAAAGTGAGAGTTGTGCATTCTGTCTTCCCAGCATCGGCCAGTAGGCTTTCAGGTGCGGGAAATTGTCTAAATAAATACGGGCAATGGCATAGAGTTTCATATCATTCACCAGTGTGCTTTCAGGCACATGGCTCATGTCGTTGTCTTTGTTGCGAAACTTCAGCGGGATAAATGTGTTGAACCCGTTTGTACGGTCCTGAAGTTCACGCAGCCGCCGCATGTGGTCAACCAGGTGTACCGGTTTTTCAATATGGCCATACAGCATGGTGGCATTGGAGTGGAGGCCAAGCCGGTGAGCCGTTTCATGGATCAGCAGCCATCCGTCTGCATCCACTTTATCGGCACAGATCTGCTGTCTTATGTCAGGATGAAAAATTTCGGCGCCGCCGCCGGGAATACTGTCGAGTCCGGCTTCTATCAGAAACTTCAGCCCTTCTTCCACCGTTACTTTGGCTTTGCGGAACATATAGTCGTATTCCACCGCAGTAAAAGCCTTGATGTGCAGGTCAGGCCGGTGTGTTTTGATGGCTTTCAGCAGGCGGGCAAAAAAGTCGAGGTCCATCTTTGGATGAACACCGCCAACTATGTGCACTTCTGTTACCGGTTTGCCGTCGTATTGCTTTACCATGTGGAGCATCTGGTCAATGCTCAGTTCCCAGCCTTCCTCTCTTTTGGCATACAGCCGGCTGTAGGAGCAGAAATTACAGCTGAACACACATACATTGGTGGGTTCTATATGGAAGTTGCGGTTAAAATAGGCCTTATTCCCGTTCTTTCTTTCCCGTACCTCGTTGGCCAGGCTGCCCGCAAAGCCCAGGCTGGCTTT
>JAEUVM010000582.1 GCA_016787125.1 Chitinophagaceae bacterium
CCAAAGGCAAGCAGTGCTTTTTTATAATGCGGCTCTGTCATTTCTAATGGATGCGGTCGCCTCTTACTTCCAGCGATTTTATCATGTCAGCTTCATATTCCAGCCATTCCTGCCAGCGTTGCCGCACTTTTTCCTTGTCAAGATAAGTTTCAGCCAGCTCAATAAACAACGTGTAGTGCCCGGCTTCGCTTTCCATAAAGCGGCGGTAAAATTTCTGCATATAGGGATCTTCCAAACCTTCACTGAGCCGTTTGAACCGTTCACAACTGCGGGCTTCGATCAGGGCCATGGTAAGCAACTGGTCGAGGAACCGGTCTTCCGGGTGGCCGCCCTTTCGCTGAAAATCAAGTAAGGCATTTACATATTGGTCCTTTCGTTGTTTGCCGAGTTTCAGTTTACGTTTATGCAGTTCGGCCAGTACAAGCCGGAAGTGGCCCCATTCTTCGGTAACGATGGGGGAGAGTTCGGTCACCAGTTTTTCCCTGTCACTGTAACGTTGAATAAGTGAAATACAGGTGGTGGCGGCTTTCTGTTCGCAGAAAGCATGATCCGTAAGGATCTCCTCAATTGATTTTTCAGCCAGGTTTACCCACCGCGGGTCAGTTGGCAATTGCAGGCCGAGAATATTGCGGGTATCCTGTGAAAGTTCCATGCGCTGCAAGATAGTTCAGAAAGGAAAAAAATGCCTCATTAATAAAGTAACCTCAACACAGGGTAACAGAGGATTAGAGTTACACAGGGAATACTATAAAAGTAAACCCCTGTGTTCCCCTGTCTCTCAGAATCTCTGTGTTGAAAAAACTCCATAAATAAACACCCCCCTTCTCACAACGTGAAATAAAACCCGATGTTGAACCGGTCGCCGAGAGAATTGGCATCAATACCAAACTCGTTGGTGATTTGTTTCAGATCTGTACCTGTTTGTGTGGAACTTGTACGACGGTAACCTAAAAAGCCCATCGAGCCGAGAACGTTCACCCTTTTGCTAACGGCATAGCTGAATCCGGCATTCAGGTTGGCGCCAAAGCTATTGGTGGTGGTTTCAAAATTGGTGGAAACAGAAGTGGTTTTCCCCTTTCCGCTGAGCACCGATACATTGAAGCCGGCAAATGGTTTAAAAGCTTCTTTACCAAAGAAATAACGGGTATACGCCGTAACGCCGGTCATGGTTTGCTTTGTGGTATTGAAGAGGTTGTTTTGCGGGTCGCTTTTGGTGCCATTAAAGGTAACGCCGAGGCCAACGGCCAGGTTGTTGGTCAGGAAAGTGCCGATTTCGGGCGACAGGCTCCAGGAGGATATTTTGCCGGCATTGGAATTGGCACCGTTGGTCTCTGTTTTATAACTGGTATTGGCAAATCCGGTATTTCCGCCAATATACCAGCTGTTTTTCTGGGCTTGCAGGGCAAGGGTAAAAAGAATAAAAACGGGGAGGAGTAAAGTTTTACATTTCATGGCGTTAGTTTTAAGTAAAGAATTGATTTACCGCACAAAAAAAGGCCATTTTTCACCCCGCCCGACCTTTCATTCTGTTAAAAAACAGGTTGGATGATACAGACATTTACCCTACCTTTGCCGCCTTAAATTAATGATGCAAAAAATCGGATGAAACTTTAAAAAAAACAAAGATGCCTCTTACTAAAGACAAAAAAGCGACCATTTTAAAAACCTACGCCGGTGCAGAAGCTAATACCGGTTCCATCGAAGGTCAGATTGCCCTGCTTACAGAAAGGATCAGCCAGATCAGCGGCCACCTTCAACAAAACAAAAAGGATTTCTCCACTCACCGCGGCCTGATGCAACTGGTTGGTAAGCGTAAACGCCTGCTGAACTACCTGCAAAAGCATAACCTGACCGGTTATCGCCAACTGATCGAGAAACTCGGAATAAGAAAGTAAGGCTCAGCCCCTGTATCCCGAAGGGGACTTGGGAACAGTCTTTATACCGGAGTTTCCAGCATAATGCGGAGATCAAGATAAAAACTATTCCCAACGTCATCCGGATGTTGGGAATAAGTGTTTTTAGACTACAGGGATTTTTGGCTCCTTTGGTGCACTTCGCAAATGCCCATCTGTGTTACCGGACGATGAAGTGTTGCAGACGATAAATGTCGGAATGCTGACCGAGGCGTCAGCATGCGACGCAACAGATGCCGATAGCAGCGATGCAGCTGACCAGATAAAAAATCAAATTGGTTTAAAGACGCTTGTCACAATAAACTTTAGACCACAAACAACAAACTATTTTATGTTACAACAACCCATTCGCAAAACATTTGATATAGGCGGAGG
>JAEUVM010000617.1 GCA_016787125.1 Chitinophagaceae bacterium
GCCCCGATGGTGATACTGAAAGCTCACCATGCATTGGAAAAACATGTACTCACCAAGTGGCAACTACAATGGAAAGACCAGTTGGCCCAGTTTTATGGCAACTGGATGCATGAAGGCCAGATATTGGATCCGGTGATGAGAGATATAGAAGCGTTTTTACAAAACAGTCAGCAGAATGTAACCGGTACGGTGTATGTACAACTGATGCCGTATCGCTTCCAGGTAACGGGCATTGAATCTGCATACGACCTGATGAACAGCAAATTTGGCAAATACGGGGAAATGAACACCGGGTTTACCGGTGATGATGTGAGAGGTTTCAGTAAAATATTCGGCAACCAGACATCCATTTATCATTTGGTAAAAACAGATGCGGATGGCAAAAATTAATACAGGTATTATCGGAGGTGCAGGTTACACCGGAGGTGAATTAATACGACTGTTGTTAAATCACCCCGGTGTAAACATCTCCTTTATTCATAGCCGGAGCAATGCGGGTAAACCTGTGCATACTGTACACCAGGATTTGATCGGGGAAACAGGTCTGCTTTTCTCTGCTGAAATAAGTAATGATATTGATGTGCTGTTTTTGTGCCTTGGGCATGGAGAGTCAAAAAAATTTCTCGCGGAAAACAGTATTGCTGATACCGTAAAGATCATTGACCTGGCCAACGACTTTCGCTTAAAGCAGGATTCACAAAGTGGCAGCCGCAATTTTATTTATGGTCTTCCTGAATTGAACAGGGAAAAAATTCGTTCTGCGCAGAATATAGCTAATCCCGGTTGCTTTGCAACAACCATCCAGTTGGGATTACTTCCTCTTGCCAAAGCCGGTCTGCTGAAAGAAATATATACAACCGGCATCACCGGTTCCACAGGAGCCGGCCAGTCACTCACCGGCACTTCACACTTCAGCTGGCGGGCCAATAATATTCAGGCATATAAAACACTTACTCACCAGCATCTTGGTGAAATTGGTGAATCGCTGGCATCGCTTCAGCCAGGTGGTGCTATTGAGTTGAACTTTGTACCATGGCGGGGAGATTTCACAAGGGGCATTTTCGCCAGTTCCACATTGAATTGTGAGCTGAGTCTGGAAGAGCTTTATACATTGTACACTGATTATTATAAGGATCATCCCTTTACGCATGTCAGCAAGGATGCCATTTTTTTAAAACAGGTGGTGAATACGAATAATGCGGTGATACAACTGGAAAAAGCCGGGAGTAAACTGGTCGTTCATTCTGCTATTGACAACTTATTAAAAGGCGCCAGCGGGCAGGCAGTGCAGAACATGAATCTGCTTTTTAATTTAGAAGAGACCAGTGGCTTGAAGCTGAAGGCCAGCGGGTTTTAAGTGATAAGTTGTAAGTTGTAAGTTGTAAGCAGTAAGTGAAGGGTAATCCGTACCGGTATGCAAAACTATAAAGAGTTGAAGGTTTGGGCAAAAGCCCATTCGTTTACGTTAAAAGTATATGAAGTGACAAAATTATTTCCCAGGGAAGAACTTTACAGCCTCACAAACCAGCTGAGAAGAGCAGCCTCGTCTGTTCCTGCCAATATTGCGGAAGGTTGTGGAAAGAATTCGCAGGCTGATTTTGCAAACTATTTAAATATCGCTTTAGGATCGGCCAATGAAGCAGAATACTACCTCATTTTATCAAAAGATCTCGGATATATAAGTGTAGCCAATTTTGAACCTTTGATAAAATCAGTTAATGAAATAAAGGCTATGCTGATTTCTTTTATCACTAAGATCAGAAAAGCTTAAAACTTATTACTTAAAACTTACTACTTATAACCTTATGAACCTATTTGATGTTTATCCAATAAACGAGATTACTATCACAAAGGCCAAAGGTTCCTACGTGTGGGATGATAAAGGTGATCAGTATCTTGATCTTTATGGCGGACATGCCGTGATCAGTATCGGGCACACTCATCCGCACTGGGTGCAGCGTATTGAAGAACAACTGGAGAAGATAGCTTTTTATTCCAACTCC
>JAEUVM010000644.1 GCA_016787125.1 Chitinophagaceae bacterium
CACGGGTATGGGCTGATCGCTCAACAGTTCAAACCCGTAATCATTCATGGCAAAGGAAAACGTGATGGGTGTAATACGGCTGATGCGCCAGGCAAGTATGGCAGCCATGGCCTCATGCACCAGCCTTCCTTCAAAGGGATAAACAAAGAGGTGAAAGCCGTCATCCGTTTCAATGTGTTCGATCAGCAATTCGTTTTGTGCGGGCACATGTGAAAGACTTCGTTGCAGATCGAACAGGGGCCGCAGTATTGCGATCTCCGGGTGTACCGGGAGGTTGATATCTGTTGAATCTTTTTGACGGCTCACCGTGTGCAGTGTCTCTCTCAGTTGTCGTCCCAGGTTGGCGCTGAGTGGCATTCGGCCGCCGTTCCAGCTAGGCACCTGCGATTTTTTGGCCTTACTGGCTTTTACCAGCACGGTCATGTCTTTGATCATGATAAACTCCAGGTTTCTGCCGGCCAGTGTAAATACATCACCCGGATCTAACCGGGAAATAAAATATTCTTCTATTACTCCTACGTACCCGCCGCTGAGAAATTTTACTTTCAGCATGGCATCGCTTACAATCGTGCCGATATGCATGCGATGACGCATAGCCACTTTTCTTCTGCGGATAAGAAAGAGCCCGTCATCCACTTCCACTTTTTTAAAATCATCATACTGGCTCATGGCCTGGCCGCCTTCGGTAATGAAATGCAGTATCTGGTGCCAGTCGTCCGGCTGCAGTTCACGATAGCAATAGGTGGCAGTTATTTCAGCAAAGGTTTCTTCGGCCCTGAACCCGTCGGAGATAGCGATCGTATTCAGGTATTGCAGCAACACATCATAGCAGAGAAGCCGTGGTTCTCTTGCTTCAATGAGGCCATCAGCGATGGCGGTTTTTAAAGCGGCTGCTTCCACCAGTTCGAGAGAATGTGTGGGAAGGAAAAATATTTTACTTATTGCATCAGGACTATGACCGCTTCGCCCGGCACGTTGCAAAAATCTTGATACGCCTTTGGGTGAACCAACCTGTATTACTGTTTCCACGGGGCGGAAGTCGACACCAAGATCAAGACTTGCCGTGCATACCACTGCTTTCAGGTTGCCGGTATGCAGGTTTTCTTCTATCCAGTTGCGCAATTCCATGTCAATAGAACTGTGGTGAAGGGCAATGGAACCGGCCAGGTCGGGACAAATATTGAGCAGTGTTTGATACCATGTTTCACTCATCCCTCTTGTATTGATAAAGATGAGGGTGGTGCGGCTTTGTTCAATGATGGGAAGTACTTTGTGCGCCAATTTAATACCGAGATGACCGGCCCAGGGAAATTTTTCAATCTCATCCGGAAAGATGGACTCCACTTCGATCTTTTTCTCCAGCCGGGCCTTTACGATTGTACCGGATTTTATTGAAGATGATTTGCCCGTTTCGGCAATCCGTTTATTCAGCACAACCAGTGGAGATAACAGTACTTCCATTGCTTCTTCCAGGTTGCCGATAGTGGCCGAGATGCCCCACACGGCAGGCGTATTGCCGGTAATATAGTATTGACTGTGAATGATACGGGTGATGGCCAGCTCCACCTGTACGCCGCGTTTGGAGCCGAGCAGTTCATGCCATTCATCCACGGCAATGATGGAAAGGTGCCGGAATTGTTCTGCATACCCTTTTTGTGCCAGCAGCAGATGCAGGCTTTCCGGAGTGATGATCAGCACTTCGGGCATTTGTTTTTTTTGCCGGGCCCGTTCGGCAGTATCTGTATCACCATTTCGTATGCCGATCTGCCATTGCAGGCCGGTTTCGGCGATGACTTCTTCCATTGCACGGCCGATATCTTTTGCCAGTGCCCGCAGCGGACTGATCCACAGTAATTGCAGGCCGTTATTTTTCCGTTGCCGGAAATCGACCGGATGTGTGTTGATGAAATTGATGAGAGCAGCGAGGAATACGGAGAAGGTTTTACCGCAACCGGTGGGAGCATTTACCAACCCGCTTTCGCCTATCGCAATATGCTGCCAGGCTTCTTGTTGAAAGGAAAAAGGGTGCCGGCCTTTTGCTGAAAGCCAATCGAAGATGAGCTGGTATCCTTTGGTTTCAGAAAGCGGCATTCAGGGTGTTTTCAGCCAAAGTTACCGCAGCAGGATCAGTAAATGCCTTTCAGCATACCGTCCTGCCATTTGAGGAAGTATAGTTTTTTGTTTTCAAAATAATCCAGCGTCATACTTTGCTTGTTCAGCACGGGCTGGATATCGAAGTCGGTAAACAGTTTTACGTTTTTATTGGCCAGGTTAGAAGCAATATCGGCCTGGTATTGCCGCAGCAGGCGGGCAAAGCGGAAGGTAACCTCATAACCGCGAAACACCATATCGGAAGGCCGGGCAAACATTTTCTTGTTGAAGTAATTGGTGATGCCAAGGCTTACCTTATCTGTTTTGGGATTATAGAAAGGTGTGCTGTATATGATGTCTATTCCTTTGAATTCAGGTTTGTTGAAATTGATACCATCCCAGGTGGGCATTCCGACTACAGAAGAATTGTAATTTTTTTTCTTCAGTGCGGCCAGTTGCTGAACCAGTCTTTTTCCAAAATTTTCATCCAGGCTGCCGGCCACGCAAAGTGTGCTGGTAATTGTGTCAAGATAAGGCTTCAGGTGGTTTACGTTGAAGCTGTCGGTAAGCTCCACATATTTTATTTTCAGGGCAACAGACATTGTTGCTCTGCTGAAATCGTCGAAATAATTTTTTATCCTGTCTTCCAGTGATCCTTTTTTGCGAAACACCACGATGGGGCTGAGGGCATAATATTTTTGTAAGTAGCGGTAAATCCCTTCACACTGGGTGCGCAGGGTGGGGTTGAGCATTACAAAGAAAGGGTTGCCGGAAATGCCGCCGTCGTTGGGCAGGTTGGCATTGATAACAGGGATGTGTTTGCTTAAACCTGCTTCTGCAAGCAGTTTGGTTTCTGTTGCATTACCATGGGCGATGATGAGGCTGACATCTTCCATACCGGGGCTGCTGAGTTGTTCTGCTATTGTTTCGGTGGCGGAGCGGGTATCGAAGATGAAAACATCTAATGGCTGGTATTCTTTTTTTAAAGAGTCCAGGGCCAGTTGTGCGCCTTCGTAAAATTCCAGTCCGGGGTTGATGAATTTGGGAAAGGTATTGCCTGGGTAGCGGTACTTCACGTCTTCATTGAAAGCCGAGTCGAGATAAAGAGGGGCAAAGATGGCGATCTTGAACCTTGGCTCCTGGTCAGGCTGGGCCATTGAGGCTTTACCTGCTGATAAAAAGGCCAGGAAAAGAATAATGTATTTAGTCATATTGATCAGTTCGTGGTAATGATTGTTTTTCCGGCTATTCCCACTCAATTGTGGCGGGCGGTTTACTGCTGATATCATATACCACCCTGTTGATGCCTCTTACATTATTGATGATCTCGTTCGATACATTGGCCAGGAATTCATAGGGAAGATGGGCCCAGTCTGCCGTCATTCCATCCACACTGGTCACCGCTCTCAGGGCAACCGTAAATTCATAGGTTCTTTCATCACCCATCACCCCCACACTTTTAACAGGCAGTAAGATAGTGCCTGCCTGCCAAACCGTTGCATACAAATTGTTATCCTTCAGGGCTTTGATATACAGGTGATCGGCTTCCTGCAACAACCGTACCTTTTCTTCGGTTACCTCACCCAATATCCGGATGGCAAGACCCGGTCCGGGAAAGGGGTGGCGGTCGATCATTTCGGCTGGGATGCCCAGTTCACGCCCCACTTTTCTTACTTCATCTTTGAAAAGGGAACGCAGCGGCTCCACCAGTTCCAGGTGAAGGTGATCGGGCAGGCCTCCTACATTATGATGCGATTTTATAGTAACGGAGGGGCCGTGTACTGAAACGCTTTCAATTACATCGGGATAAATAGTACCCTGGCCAAGCAGTTCCACACCAGGTATCTTTTTCGATTCTTCCTGGAATACATCAATGAAGAGGCTGCCGATGGCCTTACGTTTTTCTTCGGGATCTTCTTTGCCGGCAAGTGCATCATAGAAACGCTGTCTTGCATCGATGCCTTTTACATTCAGTCCGATGGCATCGTATGTTTTCAATACATTTTCAAATTCATTTTTGCGCAGCACACCATTGTCTACAAAAATGCCAAAGAGGCGGTCGCCAATCGCTTTATGTATCAGCGTGGCTGCTACGGTGGAATCAACCCCGCCGCTGAGGGCCATGATCACTTTGCGGTCGCCGATCTGTTTTTGCAATGCAGCTACCGTATCGGTGATGAAATGGGCTGGTGTCCAGTCTTGCGTGCAACCACAGATATTGACCAGGAAGTTTCGCAGTACTTTTTTTCCTTCTTTGGAATGATATACTTCCGGGTGAAACTGCACACCGTAAAGGGGAAGCTCACCGGCAATGCCGTTTGTTTTTTTGAAAGCCGCCACCGGGATGCTGTCGGTATCGGCCAGGAGTTCAAACCCTTCGGGCAATTCCTTGATGGTATCGCTGTGACTCATCCACACCTGGCTCTGTGGCGATACATCATTCAGCAGGGTGTCTGCCTGTTTTAGCTGCAGCATGGCTCTGCCATATTCCCGTTTGTTGCTTTTTGCCACCAGGCCGCCGTATCGTTTGGCGGTAAGCTGGGCGCCATAGCAGATGCCAAGCACAGGTACATGGTTTACCAGCGACTGTACATTTACATCCGGGGCATCGGATTCATTTACAGAGCAAGGGGAGCCGGAGAGGATGATGCCCTTGAGCGAAGGGTCAAATTCAACAGCTTTATGATAAGGAATAATCTCACAATAAACGCTGGCCTCCCTTACGGCACGGGCTATTAATTGGGTGTATTGAGAGCCGAAGTCGAGGATCAGTATTTTTTCAGTCATGGAGCGTGGAGTTTGGGGCTGCGGGCCCTGCGTAAAGTGGTGCGAAGATAAAAAAAGGAAAATGTAATGATTTGGAAATTTGGAAATTAGCTAATTGGCTGGGGGGATGGGGTGGTAACTTGTGGGAAGGTTCCGGCGTCTTAGGGGAGTAGCCTTCGTTACCTTTATTTACCAAAAACCACTTATATGAA
>JAEUVM010000231.1 GCA_016787125.1 Chitinophagaceae bacterium
GGTGATGAACAATGCGGTAAGAGTAGGCACCAAACCTGTAGCTGATTTTTCAGCCACACCCATTCCTGTATGCGGAAGACAACCCGTTTTCTTTACCGACCTCTCCGCTCCTGCCGATGAATGGCTGTGGGACTTTGGCGACGGCGGCACTTCCATTTTGCAAAACCCACAGCATAATTATTCTGACACCGGATACTTTACCGTCCAGCTTATTGCCTTTAACAATGGCTGTCCGGATACCATGACCAAAGTGGATTATGTACGGGTGCTGCCGCCAATTGCCCGCTTCACCGCCACACCTGATTGCAGCAACAGGCTTCGGTTCACGTTTACTGATCAGTCGGTGGCACCACTTACCTGGGAATGGAATTTTGGCGATGGTTCACCATTGGTAACTACGCAAAACCCGGTTCATGTTTTTCCGGCACTCGGTGCTTACACCGTAACACTTATTGTAACCAATGGCGGCTGTGCCGATACCGCACAGATGATCATTAACACGGTAAGTGAGAGTCCGGATTTTACTGCCAGTGTGACGGTGGATTGCAAGATCGGCTATGTTGACTTTGTGGCGCAAAATATTAATACGGCAAACATCGTCAGCTATCTCTGGGATTTTGGCGATGGCGGTTCCACCACAGTACCCAATCCTTTTATCGGCCATTTTTATAATAACAGCGGTACGTATACTGTCAGCCTTACCGTAACCGATATAAACGGGTGTACCAATACGGTGGTAAAGCCTAATTACATTCGCATCAATGGCCCCACGGCCGGCTTCAATGCAACGAACACTTCCGGTTGTGCGGGACTGACCACCTCCTTCACCGATCTTTCCACCACAGATGGGGTGAATAACCTTACCTCCTGGACATGGGATTTCGGCGATGGCAACATTCAGACATTTACTGCTCCGCCTTTCCAGCATACTTATGCCACCGCAGGAGTATATTCTGTAAAACTGATCGTAACAGATGCTTCGGGCTGCAGCGACAGTCTTACCCAAAACAATATCATCACCACCACTGACCCGATACCTGACTTTACCACCGCCGACACACTTACCTGTCCCGGCGCCACGGTTACGTTTACCAACAATTCCGCACCTGCTCCGCTGACCTACGCCTGGAATTTTGGTGATGGCAACACTTCTGCTGCCACTTCGCCCACGCATGTGTATACAACCACAGGTGTATATACTGTAAGCCTTACGGTACAGGACGGAGTGGGTTGTATTGATTCATTGGTAAGAAACCTGTATGTAACGGTTGACAGACCGGTGGCTGATTTTACGGTGAATGATTCCATCAGTTCCTGCCTGCCTTTTGAAGTGCGTTTTACCAATACTTCTTCGTACTATACTTCTCAAACATGGGATTTTGGTCTCACACAGGGCAACACCACACTGAACAACCCCGTGCATTATTATTCCATTGCCGGTGTGTACCCGGTGAAACTGGTGGTAACAAGCGCCGGCGGATGTGTGGATTCCATCACTAAAAATATTTACGTGTATGATACGGTGGGAACGAGAGTAACTTACCTGCCGCTCAGCGGATGCAAGCCGGTAAGTGTAAGCCTGAATACGTTTACCAGCGGGCCGATGGGTTCTTTCTTTTGGGATTTTGGCGATGGCTATACACAAACCACCACCACACCGAATGTGAATCATGTCTATTCTTCCTTTGGTAATTTCCTTCCGAAAGTGATCATGCAGGATCTCTCCGGTTGTCTTATCCCGCTGCAGGGATTGGATACGGTGTATGTAACAGGTGCCAATGCAAAGTTTGGACAAAGCGACAGTCTCTTCTGTGATTTTGGTACTGTGAACTTTACCGACTCCACCACTTTCAATGATCCGGTGGTGAGCTACAACTGGACTTTTGGCGATGGCGCCACTTCTTCTTTACAAAACCCATCACACACCTATACCTCTCCGGGAATCTATTCGGTACAACTGCAGGTGGTAACACAGATCGGCTGCCGCGATACCGCCACCAAACAACAACTGGTGAAAGTGATACAGCGGCCGTTGATTGATATCAGTGGCGATTCGGTGGTATGTGTAAATAATTCACTGACGCATGCCGGTATCTTTATTCAACCAGATACATCGGTGGTGAACTGGCAATGGACCTTCCCCGATGGAAGTACGTATACCGTTCAAAATCCGCCGCCGAAAACCTATACCACAGCAGGCACTTATACTATCACCACCATTGCCACCAACAGCAGTGGTTGTAAAGACACCACCCGGCAGAATATTTATGTAAATCCGCTGCCGGTGATCACCATGCCTTCGCAGCTTACCATCACTGCCGGTTTTGCCGTTACGATACCAGCCACCTATTCACCGAATGTAAACCGGTGGATATGGTCGCCATCGGCGGGGTTGAGTTGCACCAATTGTCCGACACCAGATGCCGGCCCCGGTGACGACACCCGTTACCAGGTTTTTGTACGGGATGATAACGGCTGTACCAATATCGGTGCAATATTGGTTATTGTTTTATGCGGAAAAGACAACCTTTTTATCCCGAATACATTTTCTCCCAATGGTGATGGCAGCAATGATGTGTTCTATCCCCGTGGCCGCGGATTACAACGGGTGAAAACACTGCGCATCTTCAACCGCTGGGGTGAAGTGGTATTTGAAAAAAGAGATTTCCCGGTAAATGATCCCGGCCAGGGATGGAATGGCACCTATAAAGGACAAAAAGCAAAAGCAGACGTATACGTTTACCAGGCTGAAGTGTATTGTGAAAACGGTGAGATCATCCGGGTGGATGGGAATATTTCGTTGTTGTTGTGATGGGTTATTGGGTTATTGGGTTATTGGGCTAATGGGTTATTGGGGAATTGGGTTATTGGGTTATTGGGGAATTGGGCTAATGGGTTATTGGGGAATTGGGTTATTGGGATTTGGAATTTTAGTATTTAATGCATAGTAAAACAATCATACGGATTTTATTTTCCTTACTGCTTTCTGCGGTGGTATGGGTGCAGGGGGCTGCGCAGGACATTCATTTCTCTCAATTCTTTGAAGCGCCGCTGTGGAGAAATCCTTCACTGGCGGGGATCTTTTCGGGAGATATAAGAGTGCAGGCGGTGTACCGTGATCAGTGGAACAGTGTAACCAATGCGTACCGCACCGGTTCGCTGAATGCTGAATTCAAAAAACCGATCGGCAAGAGCAATGACTTTATCACCACCGGCGCCCAATTACTGTTCGACAGGGCCGGCACTATCGGCTGGACTTCCACCCACCTGCTGCCGGTACTTAATTATCATAAATCACTCAGCAACGAAAAGAACAGTTATCTCTCACTCGGCTTTATGGGTGGCTGGGTGCAGCGGCGCTTTGACCCCTCGAAGGTGACCACCAATACCACGTATGAA
>JAEUVM010000237.1 GCA_016787125.1 Chitinophagaceae bacterium
GGTGTTTTGCCAGGCCGCATTGGTGTTAGTGCAGGTACTAAGGCAGTTTTCCGCCTGACCGGCATAGTTGTAGCAGATCTTCTTCACCACTTTATTCTCATGATCCCTTACCAGCACCAGCCGGTTCATTTTATCGTACTCATAGTAAAGTGAGCGGCCACGGGGGTCTGTCTCACTTGTCATCCCCACACCCGGTGTATATACATAAGTGTTCAGGTAGGCATTGGCCAGTGATGGCTGGCTGCGGAGCAATACCAGGTTGCCACCTACAGCATTATAGGCAGACAACAAGGTGCTATAGTTTACACCTGTTGCTTTTACAACAGGCAGCGAGTTGTTGTATCCCCATATATAAGAAGTAACCACCCCGTCTTTACCCAGCACCTCGGTTATATTGCCATTCTCTGTTTTTACAGAGGCTTCTTCTTCATAGCGGCTGTCTTTTACAAGACTGCTACCGCTTACTGCAGCCGGAGTGAATACGGTTGAAGGGGCCGCAAGGTTTATTTTCTGTGCCTTGGCTGCATACACCATGGTGGGCAGGCTGGTGCTGTACTCATACTTTATAAAACTGGCATTAGTTAGTTTACCATTCTTCCAGTTGGTTACCTCTACCGGCGTGTTCATATTCTTTGCCTGCAACTCCAGTATCGGTTTCAGATCGGTGTTGGCGGCGCTTTTTGCACTGTTAAAACAATTGGTGTAACTGGTCTTATTGACCAGCTGGCAGGCCACATAGTTCTTTCTTGCTTCACTCATATCCCTGCGGTACTGGTGCATAGCCTGGAATTTGCAGTTAGCACAAGGTACCGTTACTGTACAGGTGCTTACCTGGCTGTTAAAAGTATTCAGTGCTGCCGTGGCGGCAGCCTGGTAGGTTTGCCAGCAATCGGTCATGGCATCACATCCGGAAGCCCTGAAGTCAAAAGCATACTTATATTTTGTTTCCAGCGTTTCGCCCTTTGAGTTGGTTCCCGTTGTTCGGGTTACCTGTTTATGCCAGGGGCTTTCATAATAGCTTGCATTGCTGGTGGTGGTCGTTACGCCTGTCTGAAGATTTACCACAGATTCATCCACCGTCATCTGCGTTCTTCTCTTGGTGGCAATTTCATACATGGTAAAAGTGGCAATATAAAAATTACTGTGCAGGATGCCGGGTGTTTTAACTGGGTTATCAGCAAACACCGGGTAATACCAGCTGTATTTCAGCAACTGGCCAGCTTCGTTAAAATGGCCTTCATATTTAAGCTCTCCCCTTTTATATTCAAAAGGAAGCGGTGCTACGGGATAATTGGGCACAGAAAGATCGCAGGTAAGGTTGACGTTTCGGGTACATACATCGCTTACGTTGAGATCCCATATATCGGAGCCATAAAACCGGTAAACACTTGACCCCTTTCCTGTCTGAAAAGTTTTCACTTCATTATATCCTATATGTCCGCCTTGCAGGGTTTCCATCGGCCGGATGCTGGTGGCTGATTTATAATAAGCAGGAGAAACACAGGTCATACAGCCATTGGGACTGCAGAACGGATATTCTGTCGCTCTTCCCACCTGTCTCAGTATTTCATTTCTTATTACACCAACATATACCGGCTTGCTGTATAAAATACCCGTTGATTTATTGGCTCCATCCAGGTAGCTGTACTCTGTCACCACATTATTAGCAGTAAAGATGGCATCGTGATTAGTGATTTTTTTGATCCTCATCCCTCCCACTGTTACATTGCTCTGAAGCTGCGAAGGAACTATCTCTTCAAACACGGCGGTGGCTCCCACACCATACTGTGTACTGTTATCCCTGTGCAGCCTGAGCCGGTAAATTCCTGGTGAGGGAGCCACCATTGTTCCTGTGGCAGTTTGTCCCCCGTCAGCAGTTACAATTAGGCCATAGCTGATACTCCCGTCATTACTTTCCAGGTAAACAGCAGCCGGGCAGTATGATCCTGATGAACAATTGTTATTGGTGATGGTAACCCGGTAATGATTCCCTGTAAAATTGATGTTGGAATAAATAGCTGTGTTATTGGCATTATACCCTACCTGATAGCTGCCTGTCTGTACTCTGTTGTATACTGTCGCATTCACCCAGGTCTTATTGGGTTCAAATTCAAATTCTGTATACCCGCCTGTCGGGTAAGTGATCTTGTTCAAACTTCCGGCCCTCATTTCAGGCCAGCGTGATTCCCTGTCGGCACCGATCTTATAATCATACGTATTAACTGTATAGGTGGGTATCAGCGTGGTGTTGTTTGTAACCCCGTTATTAAAACCCCAATGGTCTTGCCCGAATGATATTTGCCGGGGCACTTGCTCCGTGTAGTAAGAAAAAAGGTATGGTGGATTGTTTTTTGTTTCATCACAAGTGTACTCCTGAATCATATCAAGTTTCAGTCGTTTTTTATCGCTTGTGGTTGGTATGTTGAACAGCCCTGAAGGAAAGGGTGTGGTGTTGTCTTCAAAATAACTGTAGGTAAACTTGTACTTCTTACAGTTACTGCCATTGCCTGCCGTATTCTGTACCTGTATCTCTCCCACGGTCTTAGCTTCTGTATTAGGATCATCGCCCATCGAATTATAAGAGGGATTGAAATTGCTGAGGTCCTGCCGCAAGGCGCCGGGTGTAAAGATTACTTCACTTGTAGGGGTGGTGATCTTTGCGATTCTGACACCTTTCATGTAATTCTTTACCAACGAGTATTCCTTTTCTATCTGTTCATAACCATCAAGTGGTTTCATGGAAATGGTATAGCTGCTGTACTTCTCTTCATCATATTTAAGGGAGATCGAAAAAAGATTGTCGGCTGATTCCACCTTTACCAGGTACCAGCTTGAGTACGCCGAGCCGTAACTGGGGCCCACTGTGGCATCACAGGAACTGGTGATCTCTACCGCATCCACACCTCCATTTCCCGGCGTCTGGTTCTGACCAAAATAATACTTGGTTCCGTCCGGGGTGGTAATGATGAAAGTTGTAATTGCAGATGGCGATGTTGTTACATTCGTTTCAATCCGGAGGTCCTGTTCCGGCACCAGGATAGGAGTACGGTCATCATTGAAGAAAAATTTGCCGGAGTACCCACCGAAGTTAAACGTAAAGATGTCCGGCTCTCCATCCTTTTTACTTTCAGAAAACCTTGCATCTTCCGCAACCTTATTTCCCGGGGTGGTGGCACCACATCCTGCAACACCATCAATAAATAAATACTCATTATAGCCGTAATCACTGAAATGACCATGTGTCTGATTGCTTACGGCACCAAAGCCCCTTTCATCTACATTGCCTTTTACTGTTCTGGTTATCACTCCTCCGGCATTCAGGCTCCAGCCCGCGCCCGTCGAACTTGACTGTTCCATTACTCTCAATCCAGAAGCATGGTAACTTAGGCTTACGGGCAGCGACAAAGGACCATCCTGTACGGTATACAGTGGAATACTGATTTGCGGTGTCCCGGTTTGATACCCCACAGAATAATCACCATACTTACCTAACGCTGCTGCATTAGGAGACGAGATACTTACTTTACCAAGCGGGTTCGCATCATTACTCTGCCCGATACCACGCAATGCTAATAGCAGTAACATCAACGGTACAAATACTCTTTTCATAATAGTATATTATTATTCCTCTTAAAAACTGTTTCTACCAATTATTACTTCTTCCATTAAATAGTTTTTCAAAACCCAATAATGTCTTCACCACCTGAAGGCCGGTCAACTGTCAGCAAACAGCGGTCAATTGACAATTGTGAATGGGCAATCGCTCAGACACCCGGTCAACGGTCAACGATCAACTGTCAACCTCTCTACAACCCATACCCCAACCGAAACACAACCGCCTGCGTCCGCGGCACCTGCTCATAACTCAGAAAATCCCACAACAACTGCACCTTCGTCTTCTTGAAGAATTTACTCTTCACCGATACCACCTTGCTGATTCCCAGCAGGCCGCTCTGCTGCCAGTTGCTCTTATCTGCCAATCCTGAAAAACCGGTGAGGCCGGCCCGGTAATTCCGCTCATACCCCCCACTCATCCAAAAACTTCCTTTCAGCTTCCAGTCCACAAAACTTCTTATGCCCATTCCCTGGTGACTGATCCTGATATTATTCCAGCCACTGCCCCAGCCCAGTTTATAACTCGCACCCACACCGATCACACTCTTGTCATTCAGCTTATAGCCCACACTCAGCCCCAGGTCACTCGTCACCGGGAAGTAGGCCGTCGCCTTCTGCGACTGCACATTCGCACTGTAC